>NZ_JAOYTG010000013.1:0-124321 GCF_025847175.2 Paeniglutamicibacter sp. ZC-3
CTGCTCGCGGAGATTGGAAGGCTTTTCGTGAAAACTTTAGTGGCTACAGTTTTCGGCCAAAAGAGGGGAATTGCCCCGGAACCATGCGGTTCCGAGGCAATTCCTTAACGTAACCTCAGTCTAAGAGGTGCGGCGAATCGCCGCCAGGCCGAGGGTCCGAAGACCGTGGCGGGCCAAGGTCCCGACAGTGAGTTCCTCCAGGGCGGAAAAGCCCTGCTCGGAAAGGTCGGCAATCGACGATTCTGTAGCCGCCAACGCGCCGCAGGACTCCAGCAAAGCACTCATGCGCGAGACCTCGCCGTCCTGCAGGTCGTCTGCCCCAAGCCGCGACTGGATGAATGCCTGGTCCGACTCGGAGGCCAGGGTCAGCGCGTGGGCGATGATCTCGGTGCGCTTGCCCTCGCGCAGGTCATCGCCCGCGGGCTTGCCCGTGATTGCGGGGTCCCCGAACACGCCCAGGACATCGTCGCGCAGCTGGAATGCCTCGCCTAAAGGCAGCGCAAACCGGGAATACTGCTCCAAGAGTTCCGCGGGCGCCCCGGCCAGCGCGCCTCCGAGCAGCGTCGGGTTCTCCACGGAGTACTTCGCCGACTTGTACCGCACAATGGTCCGTGCCCTCTTGACGGCATCCGCGGGTCCGTAGGAGGGGCCGGCGGATTCCTCCAGGACATCCAGGTACTGTCCGGCCATGACTTGGGCACGCATGCGGTCGAAGATCGTCCGCGCCTCGGGAACCGAGGGGCTGATCGTGGCGAAAAGCTGTTCACTGAGCGACAGGCACAGGTCCCCGGCCAGGATCGAGGCGGCCTCGCCGAATCGCGAGGCATCGCGCTGCCATCCAGAGGCGCGGTGCAGGGATTCGAAGCGGCGGTGGATGCTGGGTTGGCCCCGCCGCGTGTCGGAGCGGTCAATGAGGTCGTCGTGGATCAACGCGGCGGCCTGGAAGAGCTCAATGGCCGCTCCGGCCTGCACGATGTCATCGGCTTCGGCGTCGCCGCCCGCGCCCAGGTATCCCCAGAAGGCAAAAAGCGGCCGGAGGCGCTTGCCGCCGCGTGTCAGATCGTCGATCGCGGTGACGATTTCGGCGGCCGCCGGGGCAATGTCCGAGATGACTTCATGTTGTTCTGCAAGGAAGGTCGAGAGCAATGTCTCGAGCCGATCCGAGAAGTCTGCGGAAAGTAACCGTGCCTGTTCGGAGTCGGAAGTGTCCGCAGCAAAAAGTGTCATGTTTCCCATCCATAGATCGCACAGCGTCGTTATTTCCTTAACTCTAGCCGGGCCACCGGCTCCCATCGGATTGTCGGCCAAGTTGGCTAGACTTCACTCCATGGCTCAGGGCAAGGCACGCGCGATACTTCACGTCGACATGGATGCTTTTTTCGTGTCGGTTGAGCTGTTAAGCCGACCCGAGCTGGTGGGACAGCAGGTAATCGTCGGTTTTCCGGGGGAACGCTCCGTCGTTCTCTCGGCCTCCTATGAATGCCGGGCCCTGGGGGTGAAATCGGCAATGCCGATGGCCGTGGCCATGCGGATGGCGCCGCGTGCTGTTGTCATCAAACCAACCCATTCGTTGTATTCGGAGTACTCCGCCCGGATCATGGAGATTTTCCACCAGGTCACACCCCTGGTGGAGCAAGTGAGCGTCGATGAGGCCTTTCTGGACGTGACAGGCAGCATCAGGCGCCTTGGGCCTCCAGAGGCCATCGGCAAGATGATTCGTGTGCGGCTGCGCACCGAGCTCGGATTGCCGGCGAGCGTGGGCCTTGCCGCCTCGAAATTCGTGGCCAAGGTCGCCTCCACCGGCGCCAAGCCCGATGGCATGCTGGTGATCCGCCCCGATCAAACGCTGTCCTACCTGCATTCCCTGCCGGTGGGGGTGTTGTGGGGAGTGGGCGCCAAGACCGCCGTCGTGCTGCGGGAAATGGGCATCAGCACAGTAGCCCAGCTGGCCCAGACTCCCCAAGATACGCTCAGTAGGCGGCTTGGGGCCACGGGTGTCCACCTTCACGACTTGGCCTGGGGGCTGGACGATCGTCCGGTGGAGAGCGAACGCGAGGAAAAAAGCATCGGCGCCGAAGAGACCTTCGCGGTGGACCTGTGGGATGAGGCGGTATTGCACCGCGAAATACTGCATCTCGGGCATCGCGTTGCGTCGCGACTCCGCCAGGCCGAGAAAGTGGCAGGGGTGGTGGCGTTGAAGCTGCGCTACAGCGACTTTTCCACGCTGTCACGCAGCCGCACGCTTCCGGTGCCAAGCAACGCCGCCGGTGACCTCGTGGCGGCTGCCGAAGGCCTTCTGGAGAAACTCGGCACACGGCCTCAAGCAGTAAGACTCGTGGGCATCCGGGCGGAGAAGCTGGGAAACGCCGGTGGCGGAATGCAATTGAGTATTGATCCGCGCGATGACAACTGGAGACAGGCCGAGGCAACCATGGACTTGGTCCGCTCCCGGTTCCCGGCAGGTGCCCTTCGGCCGGCATCCCTGCTGGATCACGGGCAAAAAGAGCAAAAACCTGAGCGGCCATCGTGACTTATTCGCCGCGAGTCTGCCCAGAGGCGAATCCTGACTACCTAATTAGCGAGTTTCAGGACTATTCTGGAAGTAGAAGTTGGCCAGCCGAATTGGCGGGAACATTGCCGGGGCTTACAACGTTCAAGTAGGTAAAGGCGAGAGCCGGGACCGTGGAGTGAAGGGGAAGAGACGATGCCACTTTCCGAGCATGAGCAACGTCTTCTGGAGCAGCTGGAAAAGCAGCTACATGAAGACCATCGCTTCGCGTCGACGATGAAATCCGCGTCGACGGCGGGGAACTATTCAACGCGCAACCTGGCTTTGGGTGCGTTGATCGGCATCGTTGGGCTTGGTGTGCTGATCTATGGCGTTTCAAGCCAGCTGATCATCGTTGGCGTCTTGGGGTTCATCGTCATGTTTGGCGGAGTGTACCTGGCCCTTTCGCGTAAGGGCGGCACCAAGAAGAGCGGCGCGACCGGCGCCTCGAAGCTTCCGCAGAAACCGGGATTCATGAGTGACCTGGAAAACAAGTGGGAACAGAGAAAGCGTGACGAGCACGGTTCCTAGTCCTCGCCCATCGGAGCCCTGACGCTCCGCCACAATCGTTCGACCAAGGCTCCGCACCAAAGCGCGGGGCCTTGGTCTTTTTAATGCCCCGTAATTGCAGTCGAACGCTGCCGGGGCAGGGGCGCGAGTCCACTGGTGTCCCGACGCTGCCCGGGACTTAAGGGAATAGCCGTGAGGCTTGGAGGACCGACGACGCGCCGAGTATGGCCAATCGACGTAAATTCTTTTTCCGGGCACGCTTTTGCCCTCCGCGAGGGCTGTCCCGTTTTCCTCCACTTTCCCCCACGTCCACCTGCCACTTCCCTCCACATCGCTCCCCGAACGCTCGAAACACCTTGTAAATCCGCGTATTTTCGAAAACGCGACTATGTCGGCCATCACGCGAAGTTTTCTGGGAGTTTGATCTGAATAAAAACCCCTCCACTCGACTCCCCACTAGAAAAGCCCGAAAAATCAACAGTTTTCGTTCGGTTTACAGGCCAAAATGCCGAAACGGTCGTTGACAGTGGAGGGTTGTGGAGTAAAGTGGAGCGAAATAGAGGGGAATGGAGCAAGATGCTTCTTTCAACCGGGAGGCGGTCTGTATGTTCCTTGGAACGTATACACCGCGCCTCGATGAGAAAGGGCGATTAATCCTCCCGGCCAAGTATCGCGATGAATTAGCCAATGGTTTGGTTCTGACTCGTGGCCAGGAACGCTGCATATACGTCTTTAGTCAACGTGAGTTTGAGAAGCAGCATGAGCAAATGAGCCAGGCTCCGATCTCGTCACGCCAGGCAAGGGACTATGCGCGTGTTTTTCTCTCTGGTGCTTCGGATGAATTACCAGATAAGCAGGGACGGGTCACCATTCCGTCCATGCTTCGTTCATATGCGGGGCTGGACCGCGAGGTCACAGTGATCGGCGCGGGCAACCGGGTCGAGATTTGGGATTCCTCCTCATGGAATTCCTACCTCGAACAACAGGAGGACGTGTTCTCCGAAACGGATGACGAAGTACTTCCGGGATCCTAGCCACCTCACGGTGGCTGAAGGCCCGAAAGTGGCTTGGATGAGATCTCCAGCCGCCCGCAAAACGTGCATCCTGACTCCACTTCCCCGGAGTCAGGCTGGGCGGCCGCGGGTCGGAGGGGGATCTGATCCCAGCCAACACCTGAAGCACAACGCCCACGCGAAAGGGGGAGCGGTGAATTTAGACGGAGCCGCAGAGCGACCCGCCTCGGAACGCCATGTTCCAGTACTGCTCGATCGATGCGTAGGGCTCTTGGAGCCGGGGATTGAAGCCGGCATTGCCGCGCGTGGCCTGGCCGTGGTCGTGGACTGCACCTTGGGCATGGGGGGCCACTCCGAGGCACTGCTGCAACGGTTCCCCGACGTCCACCTGATCGGGCTTGATCGTGACGAGCAGGCTTTGGCCTTGGCTGGCGCGCGACTGGAACCCTACGCAAATCGCACGGACCTCGTACATGCCATCTACGACGAGATCGCCGATGTCGTTGCCGATCTCGGGTTCGACGGGGTCGACGGCGTGCTCTTTGACCTCGGTGTCTCCTCCCTGCAACTTGACGAAAGGGAGCGCGGCTTCGCGTACTCCTACGATGCGCCGCTGGACATGCGCATGGACACCTCGCGCGGCCCCACGGCCGCCGACATCGTGAACGAATACAGCGAAGCGGAATTGGTGCGGATCATCAGGGCCTGGGGCGAGGAAAAATTCGCCGGACGTATCGCTTCGGCGATCGCAGAGGCCCGCAAGGTGAAACCCTTCAGCACCACTGAGGAGCTGGTGGCAGCCATTCGCTCCGTCGTGCCGGCCGCCGCCGCCCGCACCGGGGGGCATCCTGCCAAACGAACCTTCCAGGCCCTTCGAATCGAAGTCAACGAAGAGCTTGACGTGTTGGATCGGGCCATTCCGGCAGCGATGGATTCCCTTCACACAGGAGGCAGGGTCGTGGTGATGAGTTACCACTCCCTGGAGGACAAGATCACGAAGCGGCACTTCGCCTCGAGATCCAAGTCCTCGGCACCGGCGGGCTTCCCCGTCGAGCTGGAAGAACACAAGGCGCAATTCAAGGTCCTGACACGAGGAACCGAGAAGCCCACTGACCAAGAAATCGCAGAAAACTCACGCGCAGCCTCAGCCAAGCTGCGAGCCGTGGAACGCATCCTGAAGAGGAGCTGAAAATGAGCAACCGGACACCCAGCCGCGTACGTTCTCGCGTCGTCGAGCTTCCAGCCACTCAGGGTGCCAATGCGCTCAGCCATGCCCCGCAACCGATACCGGCCACGCGACCCCAGGAACCTGCCGCCAAGCGCCGCACAACGCTTTCGGTGGTTCCGGCACTTGGTTCAAAGCGTCGGGTCCCGTTCATCGTCTCGATCTTCGTGCTGGTCATCGCCTCGGTGGTGGCCGTGCTCCTGACCAACGTGTACATCGCCAACGGCCAATACACCGCAGTTGAATTGCGCTCCCAAGAGCGGTCCCTCTCACAGGAAAACGAGGCATTGCGCCAGGAAGCCCTGTATCTCGGAGCACCTCAGGTAGTCGCCAAGAAGGCGGCAGACCTGGGCATGGTCAAGCCCGGGACGCCCGCGGCCATCAATCTGGAAACCGGAAAGGTCAGCGGAACCGCAACGCCCGCCGAGAAGCCAGGCAAGGACGCCTCGCCGAAAGCAGGCGTGCTCAAGGCACCGGCGAAGCCGGCGGCCCCCGTGGAGAAGAAGGCCCCGGTCAAAGCTGCCCAGCCGACTGCCCAGCCGACTGCCCCGGCCGTGGCTCCGGATACCGCAGCCGACAACTGGAACGCACCGAAGACCACGGCCTCGGAAGCTCCTGCGACGACCGACGGTTCCCGCCCGGACTTCTCCAAGACCGAGCTCAACGGCGGAACCATCCCGGCACCGAGCCTTAAGACCCCGGGACAATAGGGGTACATCGATTTCCGGGCCATCCCCGGAACATGACAAGCACCACCCCGCCCACCCGGTATGAGCTGAGGACCGAATGCCCAAGAAATCCCCGTCCAACACCGGAACGACCCATCCGCGCCTGCGCATGGTCGTGGTCTTCGCCCTGGTCCTGCTTCTGCTCATTGGCGGCCGGCTGTTCTTCGTCCAGTCACTCAACGCCAAGGCCGTGGCAGCCGACGCGGTCAAGAACCGCACCCGGGTCCAGGAAACCCAGCCCAAGCGCGGACAGATCCTCGACACCACGGGGACGATCCTGGCCACCAGTGTCGATCGCTATGACCTGGTCATCGACCAACGCAAGGTGGATGCGAACAAGCCGATCGTGCGCAACAAGCCCTCCGGCGGTGCCACGCGCGAAAAGGTCACGATTGAACAGGCCGTGGGCGAACTGGCCGCAATCCTTGACCAGGACATCGATACCGTGCGCACCGCGATTGTCGGGGATCCCGGGGCCAAAAAGAACGCCTATTCCGTCGTGGCCAAGGGCGTAACCCCCGAGGTGCGCAATGCGGTCATGGAACTTCGCATCCCCACGCTGACGGGCCAGCTCCGCAGCGAACGGCAGTACCCCAACGGCGTTGTGGCCGGGCCACTGCTGGGTTTCGTGAGGAATTCCGAGGACCAGCAATCCCACAACGGCGCCGAAGGCCTGGAACTGAGCCAAAATGACCGCCTGAAGGGGACAGCGGGAACCCGCACCTACGAGATCGGTGCGGACGGCGTACGGATTCCGGTGGCGGAAATGACCGAGGTGCCCGCCGTCGACGGCCAGGACATCAAGCTCACCATCGACAGTGACATCAACTTCATCGCCCAGGAAGAGGCCCTGAAGAAGCAAGAGCAGTTCAACGCCGACTGGGTCTCGGTCATCGTCACCGAAGTGAAAACGGGACGGATCATTGCCATTGGGGACTCAAACCAAATGGACCCCAACGACCCCAGCGCCACCGAGGGGCGCTTCCGCACCTCGGCATCGATCACCCAGGCCTTTGAGCCTGGTTCCACCGGCAAGGTCCCGACGTTTGCGGCGGCCCTCGAGGAGGGCGTGGTCAAGCCCACCGACGCCTTCAAGGTCCCCAACGCGTACACCATCAACAAGGAAACCATCAACGACTCGTTGAAGCACTCCACCTACGACATGACCGCCGCGGGGATCTTCGCCCGCTCCTACAACACCGGCACGGTCATGATCGGCAACAAGATGAGCAATGAGACGCGTCACGCCTACATGAAAAAACTCGGCCTGGGCGAGGCCATCGACATTGGCCTTACCGGGGCCAGCAAGGGCATCCTCGCCGAGCCGCAGGACTGGGAGCGGCGCCAGCAGTACGCGACCATGTTCGGCCAGGCCTACACGCAGACGGCACTGCACACCGCGCAGATCACCCAGACGGTTGCCAACGGCGGCGTGCGCATCTACCCGACGCTGATCGATTCCTATATCAATCCGGACGGCACCATCGAGAAGCCCGCCGCACCCAAGAGCAAGCGGGTGTTCTCGGAAAAGACGTCGAAGGAAATGCTCCGGATGATGGAGACAGTGGTCATGGAGGGCACCGGCACTAAGATGGCTGTGTCCGGTTACCGCGTTGGCGGAAAATCGGGCACCGGCCAGGCTGCCGGCCCCAACGGCGGATACGACGGGTACACCAACTCGTTTGCCGGGGTCGCTCCGCTGGAGGACCCCGAGATCGCCGTCGTGGTCACCATGTACCGGCCCAAGGGCAACTGGAAGTCATGGACGGTCGGCGATACCTTTAGTGAAGTAATGGGCAAGACCCTGAACGCCTACAATGTTGCACCGAGCAATTCGAAGCCCAACGGGTACGACGTGTTCATCGGTTCCGAACAAAAGAAATCCTGGTAATGCCTCAAGCCCTCACCCCCCGCTCGGCGGAAGCCCTGCTGCGTCCGCTGGACAAAAGCACCACGACGTTGACAGCAATGCTCGAATACCTGCACGAAACCGGGCGGGGTGCGAACATCATCGGAGACGGCGGGGCCACGGTCACCGGGATCTGCCTGGATTCGCGCGCCGTCCAGCCCGGGGACATCTATGTTGCCGCGCCCGGCGCCCGCTTCCACGGCGCACAATTCGCCCAGGCCGCCGTGGAGACCGGTGCAGCCGCGATCCTGACCGACATCGAAGGCGAAGACGCCGCCTCGGCAGCCGGGGTGCCGGTGCTGCTGGTGGAACAGGTCCGCGAAGTCATTGGCGAACTCTCCGCACTGGTCTACGGAACCGACGAAGCCTGTCCCGAACTCTTCGGACTGACCGGAACCAACGGCAAGACGACCACCAGCTACATGATTCGCTCGGTACTGCGTGCCCTGGGTCGGGAAACCGGCCTAGTGGGCACCATCGAGATTGCCGCCGGCGATACGCCGATTCCCAGCATCCTCACCACCCCTGAAGCCCCCCAGCTGCACGGACTGATGGCCCGCATGCGGGAACTCGGTGTCGAGGCAGCCACCATGGAGGTCTCGTCCCATTCCCTGTCCTACCGGCGGGTCGACGGGCTGCGGTTCGCGGTCTCCGGATTCACCAACCTCACCCAGGACCACCTGGACCTGCACGGCTCGATGCAGGAGTATTTCGAGACCAAGGCGCTGCTCTTCGACCTGGAACGCAGCGACCGCGCCGTGATCATGGTCGATGACAGCTGGGGCCTGGAGATGGCCCGGCAGGCCACGGCCGAGGTCTGGACCCTGGCCAGCGACCCTGCGACGCCCGGTGCCGACTGGGTCATCGACAACGTCGTTCCGGCCGGTCTGGGCCACCGGTTCCAGCTGCGGGGACCCGATGGGACAGTCATCGAGACGGCCACGGGCCTGCCGGGGGACTTCAACGTCTCCAACGCCGCCCTGGCCGTCCTGATGGTCCTGGCCTCCGGGGTCGCCCCTGCCCGGCTGCAGGAGGCCCTGGACCGGGCCAACCCACTCACCGTCGAGGTGCCGGGGCGCATGCAGGTCATCGCCGAGGCCCCGGCCTCCATCGTTGACTTCGCCCACAACCCCGATGCCCTGGCCCGCGCCCTGTCCTCGGTGCGCTCGGCCGAGCCCGGATCCCGCGTGATCGTGGTCTTCGGGGCCACCGGCGAACGCGACGCGACCAAGCGCCCGATCATGGGCGCCGTCGCCGCCCAACACGCAGACGTGGTCATTGTCACTGATGACGACCCGCACTCCGAGGACCCTGCACCCATCAGGGCCGCGGTGGCCGCCGGTGCCCGCGCCGAAATCCAGGCCCACGGCCTGCTGAGCGAAGTTCGCGAGATCCATCCGCGCGCGGCGGCAATTGCTGCGGCCGTTGCCATGGCGGGGGAGCGGGACACGATCCTGGTGGCCGGACGAGGGCACGAGGTCTTCCAGGAGGTCATGGGCGTGAACCTCGAACTTGACGACCGCGAGGAACTGCGCCGGGCACTGCTGGCCCACGGCTTCAGCCCCCTGGCGCCGGCTTCCGATTCCTTCGATCCCACGGATGAAGGGTAAAGTCCTACTTGCCATGATTGAACTACTTTCCGCCGAAATCGCCGAAATCACCGGCGGGCGACTCACCTCAACGGCTAGCGCCGACACTCCCATCCTCGGAGTCGACACCGACTCGCGCAATTGCGAAACCGGCTGGCTCTTCGTAGCCAAGCCGGGGGAGTCCTCCGACGGGCACCACTTCATCGACGCTGCCATCGGCCAGGGTGCCGTGCTGGCCCTGGCCGAGCGTGAAACCCAGTCCGCCGACGGTGCCGTGCACCCGGCGATCATCGTCCCCGACGCCATCATTGCGATGGGGCAGATCGCCGCCGCCATCGTCGAGCGGCTCAAGGCGGCCAACGGGCTGCGCGTGGTGGGCATCACCGGTTCGGCCGGCAAGACCACCACCAAGGACCTGCTCGCCGCGTTGCTGGCCAACCTGGGCCCGACGATCGCGCCGGTGGGCTCGTACAACGGCGAGGTCGGCGTCCCGCTGACGGTCTTCCGCGCCACCGCCGAGACCAAGTACCTGATCATGGAAATGGGTGCCACCGGCATCGGCCACATCCGCTACCTCACCGACATGGTCCACCCCGAGGTCGGGGTGGTCCTGGGCGTCGGCTCGGCCCACGCCGGGGAATTCGGCGGCATCGAGAACATTGCCAAGGCCAAGGGCGAGATGGTCGAGGCACTGCCCGCCACCGGGCTCGCCGTGCTGAACCACGACGACAACCTCGTGGCCCCGATGCACACCCGCACCGTGGCCCCGGTCCGCCCCTTTGGCGTGCAGCGCACCGCCGGTGAGACCGGGGCCGGTGTCTGGGCCCGGGATCTGGACGTCGACGCCGACGGCCACCCGGTGTTCACGCTGGTCGCCGCCGATTCCTCGACGCACCAGGTCACCTCCGGGCTCATCGGGCGCCACCACGTGGCCAATATCCTGGCCGCCGCCGCCGTGGCCGAATACCTGGGCCTGGAACCGGCGAAAATCGCCGCGACCCTCCAGGGCCTGGGCCCGAGCAGCCGCTGGCGCATGGAACGCATCGAACGGGCCGACGGGGTGAGCATCATCAACGACGCCTACAACGCCAACCCGGACTCCATGCGTGCAGCACTGCGCACGCTGGCCGAACTCGGCCTGCCCGACGCACAGGGCAACGCCCGGCGCACCTGGGCCGTGCTGGGCGAAATGCTCGAACTCGGCGAGGACTCCCGCCACGAACACGACATGCTCGGGCGCATCGCGGTGCGCATGAATATCAAGAAACTGCTCGTCGTGGGGCGCGGGGCCAAGCTAGCCTACAATTCCGCGGTGCTCGAGGGCAGCTGGGGCGACGAGGCGTACTACGTCGAGGACACCAAGGCCGCCGCACGGATCCTGAACGAGAACCTGCTTCCCGGGGACATCGTGCTCTTCAAGTCCTCCAACGGCTCGGGGCTCCGGCACCTGGGCGATCAAATTGCCGAAACTACCAGCGGTTCTTCCGCCGCAAAGGAGGGCTCGGCGCAGTGATTGCTCTAATCATGGGATCCGGCATTGCCTTGATCTTCACAATGGTCACCATGCCATTGTTCATCCGCATGCTCACCGTCAGACAGTATGGCCAGGTGGTCCGCGACGACGGACCCACCAGCCACGCCACCAAGTCCGGCACCCCCACCATGGGCGGGGTCATCATCATCGCGGCGGTGATCCTCAGCTACTTTGCGACCCACGGGTTGCTGGCACTGATGGGCAGGCCCTCCTCGGGGATCTCGGCCAGCGGACTACTGGTCCTGCTGCTCTTCGCCGGCATGGGCCTGGTCGGATTCCTGGACGACTTCATCAAGATCGCCAAGAAACGCTCCCTGGGCCTGCGGGCGTGGCAGAAGATCGTGCTGCAGGCGGCGGTGGGCATCGGCTTCGCCGTGCTGTCGCTGAACTTCCCCAACGAACACGGGCTGACCCCCGCCTCGACGGCGATCTCCTTCCTGCGCGACACCAACGTCGACCTGGCCTTCGCCGGACCGCTGCTCGGGCTGATCCTCTTCGTGCTGTGGTCAAACCTGATCGTCACCGCAACCACCAACGGCGTGAACCTCACCGACGGCCTGGACGGGCTGGCCACCGGCGCCGCCATCATGGTCTTCGGCGCGTACACCATTATCGGGATCTGGCAGCAGAACCAGGCCTGCGGGCTCGATGCTGCATCCAACGTCTGCTACACCGTTCGCGACCCCATGGACCTCGCGCTGCTGGGCGCAATCCTCTGCGGGGCCCTGATCGGCTTCCTGTGGTGGAACGCCAAGCCCGCGAAGATCTTCATGGGAGACACCGGGTCGCTGGCCATCGGCGGCGCCATTGCCGCCTTCGCGATCCTTTCCCGCACGCAGATCCTGCTGCTGGTGCTGGCAGGGCTCTTCGTCATTATCTCGCTCTCGGTGATCATCCAGGTCGGGTTCTTCAAGCTCTCCGGCGGCAAGCGCGTCTTCAGGATGGCTCCGCTGCAGCACCACTTCGAACTCGCCGGCTGGGCCGAGGAGAACGTCGTGGTCAGGTTCTGGATCCTCGGCGGGCTCTTCGTGGCCGCCGGCCTGGGCATCTTCTACTCCGAATGGGTCGTGGCCCTGTGACACACGCCAACCTGGACCACCTCACCCGCTGGGAATCGGACTGGGCCGACCTGCGCGTCGTGGTGGCGGGCCTGGGCCTGTCCGGCTTCTCCGCAGCCGACACCCTGATCGAACTCGGTGCCAAGGTCGTCGTCATCGACGGCGCCGACACCGAGGTCAACCGTTCGCGGGCCGACACCCTGAAGATCGTCGGCGCCGCCGACGTGTTCCTGGGCGCCGGGCACACCGATGAGCTGCCGATGATCGACGGCCAGGCCCCGCAATTGCTCATAGCCTCCCCGGGCTGGAACCCGCGCCAACCCATGCTCGCCGCAGCAGCCGAGGCCGGCATCGAGATCTGGGGCGACGTGGAGCTTGCCTGGCGGGTGCGCGAGAAGGAAGGGCGCAAGCTCGCCGAGTGGGTCGTCATCACCGGCACCAACGGCAAGACCACCACGGTGGGAATGACCGAGTCGATCCTCAAGGCCGCGGGCCTGCGCGCCATCGCCGCCGGCAACGTCGGCACCCCCATCCTGGACGCGATCCGCGACCCGGAGGGTTTCGACGTGATCGCCGTGGAGCTCTCCTCCTTCCAGCTGCACTTCACCCACAGCATCTCCCCACTGGCCTCGGTGGTGCTGAACATCGCCGAGGACCACGTCGACTGGCACGGCGGCTTCGGGAACTACAAGGCCGACAAGGCCAAGATCTACGAACGCACCAGGATCGCCGCGATCTACAACGCCGACGAGCCGGTCGTGGAGGCCATGGTCGAAAACGCGGACGTCATCGAGGGCTGCCGCGCCATCGGCTTCACCACAGGTGTCCCGTCGCTGAGCATGATCGGGGTCGTCGAGGATCTGCTGGTGGACCGCGCCTTCATCGAGGACCGCAGGAACTCGGCCGCCGAACTGATCGCCCTGGACCAGATCGGCGAGGTGGTGCCCCGGCACACGGCCGCCAATGCCGCAGCGGCCGCCGCACTGGCACGGGCCTGCGGAGTCGAACCCGCCGCCGTGGCAGCGGGCCTGGCCGGGTTCGATCCCGGCGACCACCGCATCCAGGCCGTGGCGCGCCGCGACGACGTACTGTGGATCAACGACTCAAAGGCCACCAACCCGCATGCTGCAGGTGCCTCGCTGGGCGCCTTCTCCTCGGTGGTGTGGATCGCCGGAGGGCTTTCCAAGGGCGTGGAGTACGACGAATTGGTATCGGCCCATGCCAAGCGGCTGAAAGCCGTCGTGGTGATCGGCACCGACACCGCCACGCTGCTTCAGGCCCTTGAACGACACGCACCACAGGTGCCGGTGATCATGGCGCAGGTGCGGGAAACTGGTGTGCAAGGCGGTGCCGGCTCGGCCGGATCCGCCGCCGGCTGGGCCGTGATGTCCCAGGCCGTCAAGGCGGCCGCCGGCATCGCCAAGGCCGGGGACACCGTGCTCATGGCCCCGGCGGCGGCATCAATGGACCAATTTTCCTCATACGCACAACGCGGCAATGCCTTCATCGACGCGGTCCGTGCGCTCATGGGGGACGACCCCAGGTAAGGAGCAGTCGTGAGCGGCACATCCCGCACGCCACGGGGCAATAGCGCCAAGGCCGGCACGCCGGGCCCGCAGCGCGGCCGAGGCCGGGAACCGCGTGGACTGGCAAAGTGGTTCACCCGCATCGAGGATCCCTCGTTGCGTGGTGCCCAGATCAACTACTACGTCGTGCTGGGCACCACGCTGGCCCTGACCTTCATGGGCCTGATCATGGTGCTTTCGTCCTCCTCGGTGGAAGCCATCGCCCGGAACCAGTCGGCCTTCGAGGCCTTCTTCAAGCAATCGCTGTGGGCGCTGGTCGGCGTCGTCGCCCTGGCGTGCATGCAGCTGATTTCCCTGCCGACGCTGAAGCGGCTGGCCTGGCCGGCCCTCGGGGCGGCCGGGCTGCTGCTGGTGCTGGTGCTGCTCATCGGCCAGGAAATCTATGGCAACAAGAACTGGATCCTCATCGGGCCGTTCTCGATCCAACCCTCCGAATTCGCCAAGGCCGCCCTCGCCCTGTGGGGCGCCTGGGTGGTGGAGCGCAAGGCCAAGCTCATGGACCAGTGGAAGCATGCTGTCGTCCCGCTGCTGATGCCCTTCGGGCTGCTCATCGTCGGCCTGGTCCTGCTGGGCAGGGACCTGGGCACCGCGCTGATCCTGCTGCTGGTACTGGCCGTGGTGATGTTTGTGGGAGGCGCCAAAGCCAAGCTCTTTGGCATCGCCGGCCTGATAGGACTTGTCGGAATCGCGGGAATGGTGATCCTGGCCCCCAACCGCATGGGCCGGATCCTGGCCTGGCTCCACATTGCCTGCGGCGACGGCCCCCAGGACTACTGCTACCAGGCCGAACAGGGGCTCTTCGCCCTGGCCTCCGGCGGCTGGTTCGGCGTCGGCCTGGGCCAGTCAAGGCAGAAGTGGTCGCACATCCCGGAGGCGCAGAACGACTTCATCTTCGCCGTCCTCGGGGAGGAAATGGGCCTGTTGGGCACCATGTTCGTGATCGTGCTCTACGGGATGCTGGCCGTGGCCATGTACCGCATCGCGGTGCGCACCGGGACCATCTTCGGGCGCGTTGCCATCAGCGGCATCATGGCATGGCTCATCGGCCAGGCCTTCGTCAACATCGGCATGGTCACCGGCCTGCTGCCGGTCATCGGAGTCCCGCTGCCCTTCATCTCCTCCGGCGGCTCGGCCCTGCTTGCCGCGTTCCTGGGCATCGGGGTGGTACTGTCCTTTGCCCGGGAACAACGCGTTAGACTGCAACCGGCCGGAACCCCGCGCGGCCTGGCCGCCATGTTCGCGAAGGCCCGCTCGGCCAAGTAGTCCGCCCGAAACACCGACCTGTGGAAAGTAGTACACCAAACCCCATGACTGAGCCATTACGCGTGGTGATCGCCGGCGGCGGAACGGCCGGACACATCACCCCCATGATTGCCATTGCCGACGCCCTGCGCGCCGCGGACCCAAATACGCAGATCACCGCGGTGGGCACGGCCAGCGGCCTGGAGACCAGGCTGGTGCCCGAGGCCGGGTACGAGCTGCGCACCATCGCCAAGGTCCCGATGCCTCGCCGTCCGTCCCTTGACCTGCTCAAGCTGCCCTTGCGCTTCCGCGCCGCAATCAAGGCCGCCGGCGCGATCCTTGACGACACCGGCGCCCAGGCGGTGCTTGGGGTCGGCGGCTACGTCTGCACCCCGGTGTACCTGGCGGCGAGGAAGCGCAAGCTGCCGGTCTTCATCCACGAGGCCAACGCCCGCGCCGGGCTGGCCAACAAGGTCGGCGCCCGCTTCGCCGCCGGCGTCGGGACGGCCTTCAACGGCACCGGGCTTCCCGGTGCGAAGGTGGTCGGCATGCCGATGCGTGGATTCGTTGCCACCATGGACAGGGCGGCCCAGCGGGAACCTGCACGCCGCGCCCTGGGTCTTACCGGGGACGCCCCGGCGCTGGTGGTCACCGGCGGTTCCTCCGGGGCCGCCTCGATCAATGCGACCATAGCCGCCGGCCTGCCCCAATTGGCCGATGCCGGAGTGCAGGTGCTGCACATCACCGGCCGCGGCAAGGTGGTGCTTGACGCCGCCGGCAACCCGTTGTCGGCACCGGGCTACCGGCAGGTCGAGTACGTGGATTCCATGGACCAGGCGTACGCCGCCGCAGACCTCATGGTCGCCCGCTCGGGGGCCGGAACGGTGTGCGAGCTGGCGGTGGCCGGCACCCCCTCGGTGCTCGTCCCGCTGCCCATCGGCAACGGCGAGCAGCGCCTGAACGCCTCCGACCTCGTCGCCGCCGGCGGCGCGCTGGTCGTTGACAACGCCGACTTCACCACCGACTACCTGGCCACGACGTTGCTGCCGCTGCTGCGGGACCCGCAGGCGCTTGCCGCCATGGGCGCAGCCGCCAAGGCACAGGGGCGCGCCGACGCGGCCCAGGTCATGGCATCGATGATCCGCGAATCGCTCGGCCACGCAGGGCCGCAACAGACCGCCAACACGGGAAGCTAAGGGACATGCAGGAACAAAACACACTTGCGACACTGGGCAACGTCCACCTGCTGGGCATCGGCGGGGTGGGGGTCTCGGCCGTTGCCAGGCTCATGCTGGCCCGCGGCCTGACGGTCTCGGGAACCGATGCCAAGGACCTGCCGGTGCTCGATGACCTGCGGGAGGCAGGTGCCCGGATCAACGTGGGCTACGCCGCGTCCAATCTCGGGGATGCCGACACCGTGGTCGTTTCCTCAATCATCAAGGACGGCAACCCGGAGTACGACGAGGCTGTCGCCCGCGGACTGCGCATCCTGCACCGCTCCGAGGGCCTTGCCGCGACCATGGAGGGACACAAGGTCATCACCGTGGCAGGGACCCACGGCAAGACGACCACGACCTCGCTGGTCGCCTTCATGCTGCGAGAGGCCGGCATCTCCCCGACCTTCGCCATCGGCGCCAACATCGCCTCGCTGGGCGTGAACGCCGAATACGGGCAGGGCCGGGTATTCGTGGCCGAGGCCGACGAATCGGACGCTTCGTTCCTGAACTACGCCCCCGATGTCGCTGTGGTCACCAACATCGAGGCCGACCACCTTGACCACTACGGAAGCGTCGAAGCCGTGCACCGCGCCTTCTACGACTTCGCCTGCCTGCTTCCCGACTCGGGACTGCTGATCTGCTGTGCCGACGATCCCGGCTCCCTGGCCCTGGCCGTACGAATGCGCCGCGAGCGTCCGGAGCTGCGCGTGCAGACCTACGGATTCGCCGAGGTCGCGGACCGCCGGTTGAGCGACGCGAAGCCCGTCGGATTGCGCTTTGCCTGCACCCTGGAGTGGGGCAGCGGGGAAACCGCCGCGCTGGAACTGGCAGTTCCCGGAAACCACAATCTGCTCAATGCCGCCGCAGCATTCGCCGTGGGCCTTGACTGCGGGCTGGAACCCGAAGCCGCCGTGGCCGGGCTTGGCGCCTTCACCGGTGCCGCTCGCCGCTTCGACTTCCGCGGCGAGGCCGGGGGAGTGCGGGTCTTTGACGATTACGCCCACCATCCCACCGAGGTGACGGCGGCACTGCGCGCGGCGCGGGCGGTCGCCGGCGACGGAGCCGTGCACGTCTTGTTCCAGCCGCACCTCTTTTCCCGCACCAAGGAGTTCCACCGCGAGTTCGCCGAGGCGCTCTCCCTGGCCGATTCCGCGTACGTACTGGAGATCTACCCGGCACGGGAAACCCCGATTCCCGGGGTGACCAGCGAATTGCTGACGCGCGAGCTGAATACCGCCGGGCGACTGGTGTCCATGGCTGAGGCCGCCGAGGTGCTCGCGTCCGTCGCGGCCCCCGGGGACGTGGTCATGACCATCGGTGCCGGTGACGTCACCGAGCAGGCGGGTGCCATCGTGGCCGCGCTGGAAAAACGTCTGGGCAGCTGATGGCGGGCAAGGCCGGGTCCGGGCAGGGCCCGAACAACGTCCTGGACCTGCCGCAGGACCCGGGGGCTCGCGCAAAAAAGCGTGGGATCATCGGCGCCTCGGTGGTCGCGGGCATGGTGGTGCTTCTTGTTTTGGTGCTGACGTATTCGCCGATCCTGGCGATCAAGTCGATCACCGTCTCGGGCAATTCGCTGGTCAGCGACAAGACCGTGCAAAAGGCCCTCGAGCCGCTTCACGGTATCCCGCTTTCGCGGGTCGGTACCGGCCGCGTCATGGAACTGTTGGACGGGCAGCCAGCGGTGAAGGACGCGATCGTCCAGGCTGAGGCACCGAACACGTTGCAGGTCCAGGTCGTCGAATTCGTCCCGGTGGCGGTGTTGTTGGAGGGCAAGAAACGCTCGTTGGTGGGGCCCGAGGGGCAGCTGCTGGCATCCCTGAAGGCCAAGGACAAGCCCAAGCTCCCCACGATCAGGTCCTCGAAGGTGACCAAGGACCCCAAGGTGTTTTCGATGCTCACCAGGGTTCTCTCGGAACTACCGGATAAGCTGTTGGCAAACGTGGACCACGCGACGGCCACCAGCAAGGACTTTGTTGAGCTCAAGCTCAACGACGGACAACTGGTGATTTGGGGCAACGACCAGGATTCGGCCCTCAAGACCAAGGTCTTGGAAGCCCTTTTGGCGGCCCCGAAAGACAAGAAGGCACCCATCAAGGTGTACGACATTTCCAGCCCGCAGCACCCGGTGGCCCGGTAACGGACCGCCAAGGGCCCGAATACAAGAAAAAACAACGACTTAGGGGCGACACGCGGCCTTGGTCGTTGCATGTACGAACTACGAAACATAGCGTTTTCATAGCGGTTGCTTGACATAACTATAACCTTCGAGTTGAGGGTTAACGTTGGTCCGGTTGAGCTTCCTCGGTCAGCAGCACATCGAACAAGGGAATCAGGACGTGGCAGCTCCACAGAACTACCTCGCCGTCATCAAGGTCGTCGGCATCGGCGGTGGCGGCGTCAACGCCGTCAACCGCATGATCGAAGTTGGCCTGCGAGGCGTTGAATTTATTGCAATCAACACGGATGCGCAGGCATTGCTCATGAGCGATGCCGACGTCAAGCTCGATGTGGGCCGCGAACTCACCCGTGGCCTGGGCGCAGGCGCCAACCCAGACGTGGGTCGCCAAGCGGCGGAGGACCACGCGGAGGAAATCGAGGAAGTGCTGCGCGGGGCCGACATGGTCTTCGTGACCGCGGGCGAAGGCGGCGGCACCGGCACCGGTGGCGCTCCGGTCATCGCACGCATCGCACGCGGGCTCGGCGCGCTGACCATTGGCGTGGTCACCCGTCCGTTCACCTTCGAGGGACGCCGCCGTGCGACCAGTGCCGAAAACGGCATCGAGGCGCTGCGCGACGAGGTCGACACCCTCATCGTCATCCCCAACGACCGACTGCTCTCGATCTCAGACCGCAACGTCTCGGTCCTGGACGCATTCCGCCAGGCCGACCAGGTGCTGCTCTCCGGTGTGCAGGGCATCACCGACCTGATCACCACCCCGGGCCTGATCAACCTCGACTTCGCGGACGTCAAGTCCGTGATGCAGGGTGCCGGTTCGGCGCTCATGGGCATCGGCTCGGCACGAGGCGAGGACCGCGCGGTCAAGGCCGCGGAGCTCGCCATCGCCTCCCCGCTGCTCGAGGCCTCCATCGACGGCGCCCACGGCGTCCTGCTGTCCATCCAGGGCGGCTCGGACCTCGGGTTGTTCGAGATCAACGAGGCGGCACGCCTCGTGCAGGAAGTGGCCCACCCGGAAGCCAACATTATCTTCGGCGCCGTCATTGACGACGCCCTGGGTGACGAGGCCCGCGTGACGGTCATCGCTGCTGGCTTCGACCAGGTCGATGCCACCAGTGCGCCGCAGACCCTGCAGCCGGCCGTACGCAACGCCCCCGCAGCACCGGCAGCGGCACCCGCCGCTCCCGCCGCTGCACCGGTCTCGCCCCAGGCGGCACCCCGCCGGGAAGAGGTCCACGCTGCCGTGGCAACCGTTGAACCGGGCTTCGAGGAACTTCCCGCCATTGTCGAGCCGGACCTCTCGGCCGCCAACGACGACCTGGACGTCCCCGACTTCCTGAAGTAAATCGGGCCGACGGCAGAAGGGAACCTTTCAAGCCACCATGTTGCGATACCAGTCACTGCTCGCCCCCGGCGTGCACATTGCATTCACATCCACGGCCGAAGGGAACCTTGCCTTCCACGTTCCTGATGATCGCGACGCCGTGCTGCTGCGGCGTCGCGATCTGGAGCGGGACCTGGGACTGGGGGAGAACCGGTTCAGCTACATGGACCAGATCCATTCGGCCACGGTGCTTGAAGTCACCGGGCCGCCGGAGAAATCCGGCATTCCCACCTGTGACGGTCTGTTCTCGGCCGACGCAACGCAACCGCTGGCCGTCATGGTGGCCGATTGCGTCCCCGTGGTCCTCGTGGGCGTCTCCGAACAGGGGCCGGTCACAGCTGTCGCGCACGCCGGACGACGCGGATTGCTCGACGGAATCCTGACCGAAACGGTGAAGCGCATGCGCTCGACCGGGGCGGAAGCCTTTGAGGCCTGGATCGGGCCGTCGATATGTGGCAGCTGCTATGAAGTCCCCGCCGACATGGCCGCCGATTCCGTGGCCCTGCGCCCCGGGATCGGTTCCACCACCAGCCGTGGCACCACCGGCCTGGATCTCCCGCGTGCAGCGGCTTCCGAACTGCGCGATCTGGGCGTAGCAGTCACCGAATCCGGGGCATGCACCCTGGAAGACGAGACCTACTTTTCCTACCGCCGCGACTCCCGCACCGGACGACTGGCGGGATTGGTGTGGCAGGCAGAGGACCAGATGGTGTCCGGCTCACCTTCCTGAGTCTTCAACCCGCCGTCCAGTGGTCCGGAAACGGGTCCGCGGCCCGCGCGCTGAACGCCACATGGCGACACACCGCCCAAATCACGCCGATGTCCTCCGACACCGCCAAATGGTGCTGTAGCGTCGAGTTAGCGGAGAGATTTGCGGTTCGGTAGACCGCCGACCGCGCACGATCAAAAGGAGAAGACCATGGCTGGCGCATTGCGCAAGACAATGATCTACCTGGGACTCGCCGAAGGTGACGAGAACTTCGAGGCCGACAAGCACGACATTGAAGCGCGTGAAGAAGTGCGCGTTGTCGAGCCGGTCCGCGAAGAGCCGGTTGCCGCACAGCCAGCTCCGGTAGCACAAGTGGCACCCCGCCCTGTCACCGAAAACGAATACCGGGCTCCGGTAACACCCATCAAGCGCGCGCCTTCAGCACGGGACGAGGACTCTTCATTGCGTCAAATCACCACCGTTCATCCACGTTCTTACAATGACGCGAAAATCATTGGCGAGAACTTCCGTGATGGCATCCCAGTCATCATGAACGTCACGGACATGGGCGAAGCTGACGCCAAGCGCCTGGTCGATTTCTCGGCGGGGCTGGTTTTTGCCCTCCACGGCAGCATCGAGCGGGTCACCAACAAGGTGTTCCTGCTCTCGCCGTCGACGGTAGAGGTCCTGGGTGAGGACAAGAAACAGTCCGAAGACCAGGCAACCTTTTTCAACCAGAGCTAAGTTCAAGGGTTCGAAGGCATAGTGGAGCTTATTTTCGCGCTACTTTACGTAGTGCTGACGGTGCTGCAGGTCATGTTGCTGTTGCGCATAGTGCTTGACGTCACGGAGTCGTTTGCGCGCTCCTGGCGTCCGCGTGGACTGGCCCTGGTTGCGGTCTCGGTGATTGCCAAGACCACGGACCCTCCGATGCGCTGGTTGCGATCGCGCATAAAACCGCTGGATCTCGGCGGAATTCGCCTTGATTTGGCGTTCATTATTTTGTTCTTTGCGGTAATAGTGCTCAAGATTGTTGTCAACAATTTGGGCGTTGCCGCGGCTCAGTGATAGGCCTCCGCGGAGGTAAGAATTACGGTGCGACAAGGGTCAAGGCGAAGAATTTTCGGAACGAAAACTCGTTTCCTTTAGCCTTTACCGGTCCAGTCGTTATAGTGTTGTCACATTAGGCGCAACGACTGCACCGGGTTGCGCACCAATAAACGGTAAGTGTACTCGTGCCGCACTTCAGCGGTTCGAGGAGAGAACCAAGTATCGAGGTGACCAGATGGCTCTCACGCCAGAAGATGTAGTCAACAAGCGATTTCAGCCGACGAAGTTTCGTGAAGGCTACGATCAGGATGAAGTTGACGATTTCCTAGACGAAATCGTTGTCGAGCTACGTCGTCTGACGCAGGAGAACGACGAACTGCGTCGCCGCCTGTCGGAAGCCGGCATTAGCGAAGGCGAACAGGCCGTCCCAGCCCCTGTGGCAGCAGCCCCCGCGGCCAAGCCCGTCGAAGCGGAAAAGCCCAAGGAAGCCAAGGCGCCCGAGGTCAAGAAGGACGAGACCAAGGCTCCGGAAGCACCCAAGGCAGCAGAGCCGGCAAAGGCAGCAGCGGTGGCCCCCGCCGCCGCAGCTGCAGCCCCGGCTTCCACCGCCGAGTCCGCCGCCGGCGTCCTCGCCATGGCACAACGTCTGCACGACGAGTACGTCTCCGCAGGTGTTGAACAGCGTGACAAGATCATCGCCGAAGCCCAGCTCGAGGCAAACAGCCTCGTTTCCGAGGCCGAGGAGAAGAGCCGCAAGACCCTGTCGGCCCTGGAGCAGCAGAAGACTGTTCTGGAGCGCAAGGTCGAGCAGTTGCGTGGATTCGAGCGCGACTACCGCGCCCGCCTGAAGACTTACATCGAGGGTCAGCTGCGCGACCTCGAAGCCAAGGGTTCCATGGACACGGCAGAAGCCAAGGAAAACGGCTAATCTGCTTCACCACCTGCCTCACATATTGATGGCTTAAGATTGTTGGCGGTCGGGTTACCGACCGCCAACAATGCGTTAAAGGACATGATGGAAAACAGCTCCACACCACCGGCGTCGGAAGGCGCCGCCACGCCCGCGCCAGGCAGTGGAACCAAACGGCGCCTCATTTACGCCGCGGGCATCCTGGCGGTACTTGCATTGGTCCTGGACCAATTCACCAAGCGCATCGTTGAAACCTCCATGAGCGAGGGGCAAGTCATCGACGTCTTCCCTCCGCTGCTGCGCTGGTATTACATCAAGAACTCGGGCGCCGCGTTTTCCATGGGGGAGGGCTACACCTGGATCTTTAGCATCATCCAGGCAGCGGTGCTCATCTACGTGGCGGTGTTCCTGGTCCGCAAGATCCGCGTCTGGCCGTGGTCGCTGGCCCTGGGCGGATTGATGGGCGGGGTCGCGGGAAACCTCACCGACCGTCTCTTTCGTCCCCCATCCTTCGGGCAGGGCCACGTGGTGGACTTCATCGCGCTGCCCAACTTTGCCATTTTCAACATCGCCGACATGTTCATCGTCTGCTCGATGATCGGGATCTGCCTGCTGCTCTTCACCGGCCGCGAACTCGATGGCAGCAAGCCGGCGGATAAAAAGGAACCCGGACACGACGCCGGGGCCGAGCCCAGGGAACTGCAGTGACCCAGGAGCGGACCGAATCGCTCGTCGTCGCCCCGGAGGAGGCTGGCCTGCGCATAGACGCCTTTCTGGTCAAACGCCTTGAGCTCTCCCGCGCGCTGGCGGCATTGCTTTGCGCCGAGGGGAACGTAACCCTTGGGAGCAAGGTGCTGGGCAAGTCGAAGAAGACCAATGTGGGCGACACCATCGACGTCTTTATCCCGCTTAGGCCGGACCCACTAGAAATCAGGGTAGAAATCGTGGAAGACCTCAAGATCATTGCCGACGACGACGACTACGTCGTCATCGACAAGCCCGTGGGAGTTGCGGCGCACCCTTCCCCGGGATGGGTCGGTCCCACCGTGGTCGGTGCGCTGGCCGCGGCCGGTTACCGCATTTCCACCTCCGGCTCCGCCGAGCGCCAGGGTATCGTCCACCGCCTGGACGTCGGCACCAGCGGCCTGATGGTCGTCGCCAAGACCGAACGCGCCTACACGGCGCTCAAGCGCGCTTTCAAGGAGCGGACCCCGAAGAAGATCTACCATGCCGTCGTCCAGGGTCTGCCGGACCCGCTGGAAGGCACCATCGATGCTCCGCTTGGCCGCCATCCCGGCCATGACTGGAAATTCGCCGTCGTCGAGGATGGCCGCGATTCGAGGACCCACTATAAGGTGCTCGAGGCCTTCGGCCGGGCATCGCTGGTGGAAGTCACCCTGGAAACCGGGCGCACCCACCAAATCCGCGTGCATTTCAGTGCGCTGCGGCACCCGTGCGCGGGCGACCAGACCTATGGGGCGGACCCCAAGCTGTCGGCGGCCCTCGGGCTGACCCGGCAGTGGCTCCATGCCCAACTGCTGGGGTTCTTCCACCCGGTGAACGGGGAATGGGTCGAGTACACCAGCGAGTACCCGCTGGACCTGAACAACGCCCTCGAAATGCTGCGAGACGGCAACTTCTAGTCCGTGCCAAGATGCACCCGGAACAACACCGGGTGCATCTTCACACATTGGCGCGCGCAGGTGGTCGGGTGTCGGTGCGAGCGCTTAGACTGGATCGGTGGCTAGCTCAAATCGCGATGGATTCGTACACCTTCACACGCACACCGAATACTCAATGCTTGACGGTGCCGCGCGCCTGACGGAACTCTTTGAGGAGACCAACCGGCTGGGCATGACGGCCTTGGCCACCACCGACCACGGCTACCTCTTCGGTGCCTTCGACTTTTGGTCCAAGGCCACCGCCGCCGGGGTCAAGCCGATCATCGGCATCGAGGCCTACGTGACCCCGGGCACCGCACGCGATGACAAGACCCGTGTGAAGTGGCGCACCGAGGAAAACCAGAAGCGCGACGATGTCTCCGGCGGTGGCCTGTACACGCACATGACGTTGCTCAGCTACAACAACACCGGCATGAAGAACCTGTTCAAGGCCTCTTCCATCGCCTCCCTCGATTCGGTTTTCGGCAAGTACCCGCGGCTGGACCGCGACCTGCTGAACACCTACCACGAGGGCATCATCGCCACCACCGGCTGCCCCTCCGGCGAGGTGCAGACCAAGCTCCGCCTCGGCCAGTACAACGAGGCCAAGGCCGCGGCAGCGGAGTTCCAGGACCTGTTCGGCAAGGAAAACTACTTCTGCGAACTGATGGACCACGGCCTGGACATCGAGCGCCGGGTCACCCAGGACCTGCTGCGCCTGTCCAAGGAACTGAACATCCCGCTCGTGGCCACCAACGACCTGCACTACACCCACGAGCACGATGCCAAGGCGCACGAGGCGCTGCTGGCCATCAACTCCGGATCGACGCTCGACGAACCGACCTACGACCAAGGCGGTTCGCGCTTCGCCTTCTCCGGTTCCGGCTACTACCTCAAGAGCCCGGCGGAAATGCGCCACCTTTTCAAGGAGCTGCCCGAGGCCTGCGACAACACCCTATTGATCGCCGAACGCGCCGAGGTCTCCTTCGACACCAGCGCCAACTACATGCCGCGCTTCCCGTGCCCGCCGGGGGAGGACGAGACCAGCTGGCTGATCAAGGAAGTCGACAAGGGTCTGCACTACCGCTACCCGGGCGGCATCCCGGAGGCTTCGCGCAAGCAGGCCGACTTCGAACTCGACGTCATCATCAAGATGGGCTTCCCCGGCTACTTCCTGGTCGTGGCCGACTTCATCAACTGGTCCAAGGACAACGGCATCCGCGTCGGACCCGGACGTGGCTCGGGCGCCGGATCCATGGTCGCCTACGCCATGCGCATCACCGACCTGGACCCGCTGGTCCACGGGCTGATCTTCGAACGCTTCCTGAACCCCGAACGCGTCTCCATGCCCGACTTCGACGTCGACTTCGATGATAGGCGCCGCTCGGAGGTGATCAGGTACGTCACCGAGAAATACGGCGACGAACGCGTATCCATGATCGTGACCTATGGATCGATCAAGACCAAGCAGGCGCTGAAGGACTCCTCGCGCGTGCTGGGCTATCCCTTCTCCATGGGCGAATCGCTGACCAAGGCGCTGCCCCCGGCGGTGATGGCCAAGGACATCCCGCTCAACGACATCGAGGACCCGAAGTCCAAGCGCTACTCCGAGGCCGGGGACTTCCGCCAGCTGGTGGCCACCGACCCGGAGGCAGCACGCGTCTTCGAGACCGCCAAGGGGATCGAGGGGCTCAAGCGCCAGTGGGGCGTGCACGCCGCCGGGGTCATCATGAGCTCGGATCCGATCATCGACGTCATCCCGATCATGCGCCGCATCCAGGACGGCCAGGTCATCACCCAGTTCGACTACCCGACCTGTGAAGGCCTGGGGCTGATCAAGATGGACTTCCTGGGGTTGCGCAACCTCACCATCATTTCCGACGCCCTGGAAAACATGAAGGCGAACCAGGGCGTGGAACTGGACCTGGAAACCCTGGCCCTGGACGACGCCGGGGCCTACGAACTGATGGCCCGCGGCGACACCCTGGGCGTGTTCCAGCTCGACGGCGGGCCCATGCGCTCGCTGCTCAAGCTCATGCGCCCGGACAACTTCGAAGACATCTCCGCGGTGCTCGCCCTCTATCGGCCCGGACCCATGGGCGCGAACTCGCACAACAACTACGCGCTGCGCAAGAACAAGCTCCAGGAAGAAACCCCGATCCACCCCACGCTCGAGGAACCCCTGCGGGAGATCCTGGGCACCACCTACGGCCTGATCGTGTACCAGGAGCAGGTCATGTCCATCGCGCAGAAGCTGGCCGGCTTCTCGCTGGGCCAGGCAGACATCCTGCGCCGCGCCATGGGCAAGAAGAAGAAGTCCGAGCTGGACAAGCAGTTCGCCGGCTTCTCCCAGGGCATGGTCGACAACGGGTACACCATGGAGGCCGTCAAGGCCCTGTGGGACATCCTGCTGCCCTTCTCCGACTACGCCTTCAACAAGGCGCACTCGGCCGCCTACGGCGTGATCTCCTACTGGACCGCGTACCTCAAGGCCCACTACCCGTCCGAGTACATGGCAGCCCTGCTGACGTCCGTCGCGGACGACAAGGACAAGACGGCCATGTACCTGAACGAATGCCGGCACATGGGCATCACCGTGTTGGCGCCGGATGTGAACGAGTCGGCCCTGAACTTCACCCCGGTGGGCACCGACATCCGCTTCGGCATGGGAGCGATCCGCAACGTCGGCGCGAACGTGGTCAACGCCCTGGTCGAATCCCGGGCCGAAAAGGGGAATTTCGAGAACTTTGCCGACTTCCTGCAAAAGGTCCCGGCGGTGGTCTGCAACAAGCGGACCATCGAATCCCTGATCAAGGCAGGCGCCTTCGACTCCATGGGACATGCCCGCCGTGCCCTGGTCGCGGTCCACGAGGAGGCCGTGGACTCGGTCATCTCGGTCAAACGCAACGAGGCAGCCAACCAGTTCGACCTCTTTAGCGCGTTTGAGGACCCGACCGCCGCTGCCGGGATGACTGTCGCGGTCCCGGACATGCCCGACTGGGAGAAGAAGGACAAGTTGGCCTTCGAACGCGACATGCTCGGGCTCTATGTCTCGGACCACCCGCTCAAGGGCCTGGGTGGGCTGCTGGAGCAGAACGCCGACATGTCCGTCACCCAGGTGCTATCCGATGACGGCCCCCAGGATGGGCACACCGTGACCATCTGCGGGATGATCACCTCGCTGCAGCGCCGCATTGCCAAGAAGAGCGGCAACCCGTACGCCAGATGCGAGATCGAGGACCTTTCCGGGTCCATGGAAACCATGTTCTTCGGCAACGCCTACGCGCCGATCGCCAACGTGCTGGCCGAGGACCTGATCGTGGTGGTCAAGGGCCGCGTGCAGAAGCGCGACGACGGCTCCATCACGCTCAACGCCCAGGAGCTCACGGTCCCGGAAATCAGCGAGGACGGCGAAGGCGGCCCGGTGGTCATCTCTATGGCCAACCACAAGGCCACCGAGGAGGTCATCTCCGCGCTCGGGGAAGTGCTGCGCGTGCACCAGGGGACGACCGAGGTGCGCGTGAAGCTGCACAGCACCCGCGGCGTCTCGCTCATGCGCCTGGGCATGGAATACCGCGTCAACCCGAACTCGGCGCTATTCGGGGACCTGAAGGTCCTGCTGGGTTCGACCTGCCTCGACGGCTGACACGGGCCGAAACCCGGTGCCACGGCGCCCGAATGAAAAGCCCGCCCGCGGGCGGATCTATTCGGGCGCCGTCGCGTATGTTGCTGCCAGGGCCGGGTAGTAGTCGTCCCATTTGACCGAATCGACGTCGTCGCCCTCCAGTGAAACAATCGCCCGCTGGACGTAGTACTCCCAGCCAGGTCCGATACTGCTCGGATCGTCGGTCAGCCCGAGTTCCTGGATGAAGCGAATCGAACTCACCCCGTCCTGCCTGGACAGTTCGAGCCCGAGGTGCCAGGCGCCGTACTCGCTGTTCGTGGTGAAGGCCAGTTCATGCGGTGCCCTGCAACGGATGATTTCCAGTGTCGCGGGCTCCGCTTCCTTCCCTTCCTCGACCATGGAGAAGCGCAGGTTTCCGGCTTCGCGGTTTCCGCGCAGGACTCCCACCCAGGGTTCGAGTCCCTCCGGAGTGGTGAAGGCGTTCCAGATTTCCTCCAGGCCAAACGCGACCTCGCGCTCGATCACGATGCGCAATCCTGTGGGCGACTGTTCGATGCTTCCGTGTGGCAGTGGCATGGGGATCCCCTTTCCATGGATTCGTGCGTACTAGGTGCAGACTATGGCACCGGCATGCAGCGGGGGAAGCACCTGGTAGGGAGGGAAGTGTCGTTTCGATTGTTAAGGGCGATGCCAGGCGCATGTCGTGGTGCCGGTCCGCCGACACGATAAACTGGTGCGGTGACTAGCAACGCCAGCCCCCAGACCTTTTCCGCGCTCCAAGACCTTGACCTGCGGGGCGCCGCGTTGGACCATGCAAGCCTCAAGGCGGTGCTTCCCCGGCCCGAGCTGAACTTTGCCACGGCCGCCGAGGCGGTCGAGGGCATCATTGCCCGCGTCCGTGCCGAGGGCTTCGCCGCCCTGTCCGAACTGGCCGAAAGGTTTGACGGCGTCACCCAGACCCACACCCGCGTCCCGGCCGAGGCCATGGAACGCGCCCTGGCGGACCTGGACCCGCAGGTCCGTGCGGGACTGGAGGAATCCATTGCCCGGGCACGCGCCTTTGCCGCTGCCCAGGTACCGGAAGACACCCGCATCGACTACGGCACCGGCGCAACCGTCACCCAGCGCTGGGTGCCGGTGCGCCGTGTGGGCCTCTATGTTCCCGGCGGCCTGGCCGTCTACCCGAGCTCCGTGATCATGAACGCCGTCCCCGCACTGGCCGCCGGCGTCGGCTCGCTGGCCATCGCCTCGCCACCGCAAAAGGAATTCGGCGGTTTGCCGCACCCCACGATCCTGGCAGCGGCCCAGCTGCTCGGCGTGGAGGAGGTCCACGCCATGGGCGGGGCCCAGGCCATCGCCGCCTTCGCCTACGGCGTCCCGGTCACCGGGGACATGG
Source organism: Paeniglutamicibacter sp. ZC-3 (assembly GCF_025847175.2). NCBI lineage: Bacteria > Bacillati > Actinomycetota > Actinomycetes > Micrococcales > Micrococcaceae > Paeniglutamicibacter > Paeniglutamicibacter sp. ZC-3. Next base: position 29,074 of record NZ_JAOYTG010000013.1, read on the forward strand.
ACCCGCAACTGGCCATCGAACCTGTCGACGTGGTCAGCGGCCCCGGAAACCTTTTTGTCGCCACGGCAAAGCGCCTGGTCAAGGGCGTGGTCGGCATCGACGCCGAGGCAGGCCCCACCGAAATCGCCATCTTGGCCGACGCCACGGCGAACCCGGAATTCATCGCCGCAGACATGATTTCCCAGGCCGAGCACGACCCCAATGCCGCGGCGGTGCTCATCACCGATTCGCCCGAGCTTGCCGAAGCGGTGCGGAGCGCGCTGGAGGGCCAGTGCTCCACCACCAAGCACTCAGAACGGGTGCGCATTGCGCTGGGCGGTAAGCAGTCGGCCACGATCCTGGTCGACGACATGGCCGCGGGCATCGCGGTGTGCAACGTGTATGCGGCCGAGCACCTGGAGATCCACACGGCCAATGCGGCCGCCGACGCCGCACTGGTCACAGCGGCGGGTGCCGTGTTTGTCGGGGCGCATTCCCCGGTGAGCTTGGGGGACTACTGCGCGGGTTCCAACCACGTCCTGCCGACCAGCGGAACCGCTGCCTTCGCCTCGGGGCTGAACGTCAACACCTTCCTCAAGGCCATCCAGGTCATCGACTACGACCGTGCCGCGCTGTCGGTGGTGGCCCCCCACGTGGTGGCCCTGGCCAACGCCGAGGACCTGCCAGCACACGGCGACGCGGTGGCCATCCGTTTCGCCTAGCGGTTCCGCCCGGCGGCGACGTGATGGGCGGGGTGTGGCGAAGACCACAACATATGGTAATGACATTGTTGTGACTACGCTATATGTGGCCCTAAACTAATCCCGAGCACGCATGTGCTTTGCATGAACGAGACCCGAGGAAGGGGTGCCATGTACTGTCCCTACTGCAGGCACACCGATTCACGCGTCGTGGATAGCCGACTGACCGACGACGGCACCGCGATTCGCCGCCGCCGGCAATGCGCCGAATGCGGCCGCCGGTTCAGCACCGCGGAAACCACCAGCCTGAACGTGCTCAAGCGTTCCGGGGTGGCCGAGCCGTTCAGCCGTGCCAAGGTCATCAACGGGGTGCGCAAGGCGTGCCAGGGGCGTCCCGTCACCGACGACGACCTCGCATTGTTGGCCCAGGAGGTTGAAGAGGCGGTTCGTTCCAGCGGCGCCGCGGAAATCAACGCCCGCGAAGTCGGCCTGGCGATCCTCACGCCGCTGCAGCGACTCGACGAGGTCGCCTACCTGCGCTTCGCCAGCGTCTACCAGGATTTCAAGTCCCTGGAGGACTTCGAAGGGGCCATCGCGAAGTTGCGGGCCGAACGCGACACCCGGCCCTCGGGCCACCAGCGTCCGCTGGGCGCGCGCTAGGACCCGGTCCGCCGCTGCGCAACCAAGGCAATGGAGACCAATGGCGGGCCGCCTGCTTCCCGATTCGGGATGCAGGCGGCCCGCCATTGGCGTCCCTTTCGGGAACCGGCTAGGAAAGGCCCGACTGCTGCAGGGCGGCCCCGACGATGCCGGCGTTGTTCTTCGACTTCGCCACGGTGATCGGGGTGGAAAGCGAAAGCTGGGGCAGGTAGTCGTCCGCACGCTTGGAAATGCCGCCGCCGATGATGAACAGCGAGGGGGAGAAGAGGAACTCCACGTGGGAGAAGAAGCGCTGCAATCGCACCGCGTATTCGTCCCAGCCCAGGTCCTCGCGCTCGCGCGCCGCGGCCGAGGCGCGGGTCTCGGCGACCGCCGAATCGATCTCCAGGTGGCCCAGCTCCACGTTGGGAACCAGCACGCCGTTGTGGATCAGCGCCGAGCCGATGCCGGTGCCCAGGGTGATCACCAGCACCGAACCTCCCACGCCCGCCCCGGCACCGTAACGTGCCTCGGCCAGGCCCGCGGCGTCGGCGTCGTTCATGACATGGACCGGGCGCCCCAGTTGCGCGGTGAACAGCGCATCAACGTCGGTGCCGATCCATGACTTGTCCACGTTGGCGGCCGAGCGGGCCACTCCGTGGTGGATGATGGCGGGGAACGTGACGCCGACGGGGGTCTGCGCCCCGGGAGCCCCGTCCCGCTCATCGAGCTGGGCAACGATCTGCGCAACCACCTCGGCCACCGCGGCCGGGGTCGCAGGCTTCGGGGTGTCGATGCGGACGCGTTCGCCGATCAGCTTTCCGGTTACGAGGTCGACGATGCCGCCCTTGATGCCGGTGCCGCCGATGTCGATGCCAATGGCCGTGGGCGATGGGTTCAGTGCGCGTTCAGACATGCGGGTCGGGCTCTTTCTCTAAGGAGGGGGCTAAAACGGGGTCCCTGGGGTTAGGCCAGGGTCAGGATTTCGGCGCCGTCCTCGTTGACGAGCAGTGTGTGTTCAAATTGTGCCGTGCGCTTGCGGTCCTTGGTGGTGGCGGTCCAGCCGTCGTCCCACATGTCCCACTCGATGGTGCCCAGGGTGAGCATGGGTTCGATGGTGAACGTCATGCCCGGTTCGATCAGCTGGCTGTAGGCCGGTGCCGCATCGTAGTGCGGGATGATCAATCCGGTATGGAAGGATTCTGCCACGCCGTGCCCGGTAAAGTCCCGCACCACGCCATAGCCGAAGCGTTTTGCGTAGGCGGAGATGGTGCGGCCGATGACGTTGATTTCCCGGCCCGGCATGACGGACTTGATGGCCCGGCGCAGGGATTCCTCGGTGCGCTCGACCAGCAGCCGCGATTCCTCGTCGACGTTCCCGGCCAGGAAGGTGGCGTTGGTGTCGCCGTGGACCCCGCCGATGAACGCGGTGATGTCGATGTTCACGATGTCCCCGTCCTGCACCACTGTGGTGTCGGGGATGCCGTGGCAGATGACCTCGTTGATGGAGGCGCACAGCGACTTCGTGAAGCCGCGGTAGCCCAGTGTCGAGGGGTAGGCCTTGTGGTCCAGCAGGAATTCGTGCCCGATCCTGTCCAGTTCGTCGGTGGTGACTCCCGGGACGACGGCCTTGCCGACCTCCGCCAACGCCTGCGCGGCGATCTTTGACGCCACGCGCATCCGGGCGATGATGTCCGCGGAGCGGACTTCGGGTGCGTCGGATTTGCGCGGTGCCGGCCTCCCGACATATTCGGGACGGGGGATCGAGTTGGGGACGGTTCGCTGCGGAGTGGGGGTACCGGGAACGAGGGATCCGATGGGTGCGGTTGTTGCTAAAGGCATGGTTCCCATTCTAGCGGGGTCGATGGTGCCGTGTGCCAAGGAGTCGGGCCGTTGCCCGGGCGGCCGTCGGCTGTAGGGTGGTGGCATATCGAGTCAATGTGGCGTCAACGAAAGGTGGGTCAATCCCGATGAGTGGAGCATTGCCCGGCGAGGGCGAATTCTGGTTCAACATCACCACCGGCCAGGTCGAAACCGGGCCGCAGGCCGATTGGTCGCAGCTCCTTGGGCCGTATGCCTCGCGCGCCGAGGCGGAACTGGCCATGAGCAAGGTGCGCGAACGCAACGAGCAGTGGGACGAGGAAGACGAGGAAGAGGAGGAGTAGGGGGGGCTACCGGTCCCCGAACTCGTGTTCCGCCGCCGGGAAGGTTCCGGCCAGCACGTCCTCGCGGTAGGCGGTCGCTGCCCCCGACACCACCGAGCGCAGGTCCGCGTACTTCTTCACGAACCGCGCACTCTTGCCGCTGCCCAGGCCCAGCATGTCCTGCCAAACCAGGACCTGGCCGGTGGTGGCGGCACCGGCGCCGATGCCGACGGTGGGAACGCGCAACGCTTCGTCGACTTGGCGCGCGGTGCCGGTGGGGATCATTTCCATCAGCACGGCGAAGGCCCCGGCGGCCTCCAGCGCCTGGGCGTCGGCGACCAGTACCGCAGCGGCGTCGCCGCGACCCTGGACGCGGTAGCCTCCCAGCGCATGTTCGGACTGCGGGGTGAAGCCGATATGTGCCATCACCGGAACGCCGGCGGCCACCAGGGCACGCACGTGCGGGACGAAAAACTGCCCGCCTTCCAGCTTCACGGCGTGCACACCGCCTTCCTTCATGAGACGCACCGCCGATGAAACGGCCTGTTCGGGGGAGACCTCGTAGGATCCGAACGGCAGGTCGCACACCACCAGCGCGTGCTGGGCGCCGGAGACCACCGCCTTGGAAAAGACGATCATTTCGTCCATGGTGATCGGCAAGGTGGAGGAATAGCCCATCACGGTGTTGGCCGCCGAGTCGCCCACCAGCAGCACCTCAATGCCCGCGGCGTCAAAGATGCCCGCCATCATCGTGTCGTAGGCGGTGAGCATCGCAAATTTCCGGCCCTCGTTTTTCGCCGCTTGCAGGTGGTGCAGACGGATTCGCGGTCCGGAAACGGCGCCCGTGGCAGGGGAATTTGCTGGTGTGGAAGGATGAGCACTCATGGGCAAGAGACTAATGCACATTCGGCGCAGCTGTCCTCCCGTGTCCCGGCCGTAAAAACGTATAAAGTGAGTCAGTGGGGCGGGAACCGCCGCCAAAACCGTTTGTGGAAGGAACCCGCCGTGGATCGCCAGCAGGAATTCGTCCTTAGAACCATTGAGGAGAGGGACGTACGTTTCGTGCGCCTGTGGTTTACCGATGTGGTGGGTTCCATGAAATCCGTGGCCCTGGCCCCTGCCGAGGTCGAGGGTGCCTTCGAGGAAGGCCTGGGCTTCGACGGTTCCTCCATCGAGGGAATGTCGCGGATTTACGAGTCGGACATGCTGTTGCAGCCGGACCCCTCCACCTTCCAGATCCTGCCGTGGCGCGGCGAGACCGAGCCTACGTCGCGGATGTTCTGCGACATCCTGACCCCGGACGGACTGCCTGCCGCAGCCGACTCCCGGCAGGTGCTCAAGCGCCAGCTGGCCGTCGCCTCCGAGATGGGCTTCACCTGCTACACGCACCCCGAGATTGAATTCTATTTGTTACGTTCCTCCGAGCTGGGAACCGACGGATACCCGGTCCCGGTTGACCGGGGCGGGTACTTCGACCACGTCACTGGCGGCGTCGCCCAGGACTTCCGCCGCACCGCGGTGACAATGCTCGAAGCCGTGGGCATCTCCGTGGAGTTCAGCCACCACGAAAACGGCCCCGGCCAGAACGAGATCGACCTGCGTTACGCCGATGCGCTGCAGACGGCCGACAACGTCATGACATTCCGCACCGTGATCAAGGAAGTCGCGATCCAGCAGGGCATCTACGCGACGTTCATGCCCAAGCCGTTCTCCGACGAACCCGGCTCCGGCATGCACACCCACTTCTCACTCTTCGAGGGCGACACCAACGCCTTCTTCGAGGCGGGCCGTGAATTCCAGCTCTCCGACACCGCCCGCCAATTCATTGCCGGGATCCTGCGCCACGCACCGGAGTTCACCGCGGTGACCAACCAGTTCGTGAACTCCTACAAGCGCCTCTGGGGTGGCGGGGAGGCCCCGAGCCACCGCTCTTGGGGCCACAACAACCGTTCAGCACTGGTGCGTGTTCCGCTCTACAAGCCGGGCAAGGGCCAGTCGGCGCGCGTCGAGTACCGCGGCATCGATTCGGCCACCAACCCCTATCTGGCCTACGCCTGCCTGCTGGGCGCCGGACTGAAGGGCATCCAGGAAGGCTACGAGCTCGAACCGCAGGCCGAAGAGGACGTGTGGGGCCTGAGCAGCGCCGAGCGCCGCGCCAGCGGACACGACCCGCTTCCCGGGTCCCTGCACGATGCCATCCGCGCCATGGAGGAATCCGAACTGGTCGCAGACATCCTCGGCGAGCAGGTCTACACCTCGTTCCTGCGCAACAAGCGCGACGAATGGGAAGCCTACCGCCAGAACGTGAGCCCGTTCGAACTCCGGCGCTACCTGGGGATCCTCTAGGGAAATGCCCTTGCAGATCTCGACGAGGCAGCTGATTTCGGCCGGGTTCGACGACCTGGAGCGTGCCAAGCGCTTTCTGGCCGACAAGGAACTGGCGGATATTGACCACCGGGCGCTCGTGGGCCACCTGGCCCATGCCGCGGACCCGGACCAGGCGCTGCTCGCGCTGATCCGCCTCATCCCACACGCCCCGGCGGCCCTGGAACTGGCGCTGGGCCCGCGCACCGCGCCGGGCTTCCTGCGCTTGCTCGGTGCCTCGGACGCCCTGGCGAACTTCCTCATCCGCGAACCCTCGTGCCTGGAGATCCTGCAGGCGCCCGCACCGGAACGCATGCACGGGCGCAGCGCCCAGGAATTGCGTGCCGAGCTGCTGATCGCCGTGGGAGCCGACCCGGCATCGGGCATCCCCCCGGTGGCCACCGTCTTCGGCGAGGACGGACACCGCGTGTTGCGCGTGGCCTACCGCCGCGCCCTGCTCGGCCTGGCCCACCGCGACCTCGGGGCAGCCGATGCACTGGCTGCCATGCCGGAAGTCGGACGGGAGCTGGCCGACCTTGCAGCGGCCGCCCTCGAGGGTGCCCTGGCCATCAGCCGGGCCGAGGCCCGGCACCGCTTCGAAGCCGAGGACATTGCCGACCTGCGCCTGGCGGTGATCGGCATGGGCAAGTGCGGGGCCCACGAACTGAACTACGTGTCGGACGTCGACGTCATCTACGTGCACTCCAGCGACCGGCTGGACGAGGATCTGGCCCATTCCCTGGCCAGGGAGCTTGCGATCGGCATCTCCCGGGCCATCGACTCCGCCGGGATCGAACCCGGCCTGTGGGAGGTGGACGCGAACCTCCGTCCCGAGGGCAAGGACGGGGCGCTGAGCCGCACCCTGGAGTCCCACGCCGCCTACTACGCGCGCTGGGCCGCGTCCTGGGAGTTCCAGGCGCTGTTGAAGGCCAGGGCGATCGCCGGGGACGCGCAGTTGGGCGCTGCCTACGAGGCCATGGTGGAACCATTGGTCTGGTCTTCCTCGGAACGCGAGGGCTTCGTGGAATCGGTGCAGCGCATGCGCCGCCGGGTCACCGCGAACATCAAGCCGGCCGAGTTGGCGTACCAGCTCAAGCTGGGCCCCGGCGGGCTCCGGGACGTCGAATTCACCGTCCAGCTGCTCCAGCTGGTCCACGGACGGGTGGATGAGACCGTGCGCGCGCGCTCCACCACCAAGGCCATCGCCGCGTTGAGCCTGGCCGGATACATCGGACGCGACGACGCCGAGAAGTTTGACCGCTCCTACCGCTTCCTGCGCGTGCTCGAGCACCGCATCCAGCTGGTGAACCTGCGTCGGACGCACCTGATGCCGCACAAGGAGTCGGGACAGCGCGTCCTGGCGCGTGCTGTGCGCTCCACCCTGGGTGTCGAGCTGTCCACCGCTGCCGGCCTGCTTGATCGCTGGGGCGACACCAGGCGCCTGGTGCGCCTGCTCCACGAACGGATCTTCTACCGGCCGCTGCTCAACAGCGCCTCAAACCTGTCGGCCGACGAGGTGCGCCTGTCCCCGGAAGCGGCGCAATCCCGCCTGCGCGCCCTGGGCTACGTGGACCCGAAGGCGGCGATGCGCCACATCGAGGCCTTGACCGGCGGCATGCGCAGGCGCGCCGCCCTGCAGCGACAGCTGCTGCCTGTGCTCCTGGGGTGGATCGCCGAGGGCGTGGACCCGGATGCCGGCTTGCTGGGCTTCAGGCGGCTGAGCGAATCGCTGGGGGAGTCGCACTGGTACCTGGGCATGTTGCGGGATTCATCCGCAGCGGCCGAGCGCCTGTGCAAGATCCTGTCCAACTCCCGCTTCATCACCGATCTGCTGGAGGTCTCCCCGGAATCGGCGGCCTGGCTCGGATCCAACAAGTCACTGCAGCCCCTGGGCTACGAGGCGCTGTGGGGCGAGATCTCCTCGAAGCTGAAGCGGAACCTGGGCTCCGACCAGGCGATCCGGTTGATCCGGGTGATCAGGCGCCGCGAGATCCTGCGCATCTCCCTGGCCGACGGCGCCGGGGTCATCGACCAGGACACCGTGGGGCGGGCCCTGGCCGACAACGACAGGGCAGCCGTGCGCGGTGCCCTGGAGGTCGCCCAGAGCACCGAATACGCCTCGACCCCGCAGCTGGGAGAATTCCTGGTCGTGGCGATGGGCCGCCAGGGCGGCCACGAGATCGGTTATTGCTCCGACGCGGATGTGATGTTCGTCCAGCGGGCCTTCGACGAGGCCGACCAGCAGGGTGCACAAGAGCAGTCGCTGCGCATCGCCACTGCGCTCGGGTCGCTGTTGGGCAGGCCCATGGTGCCGGCGATCCAGGCAGAGCCGCGACTGGAAATCGACGCTGCGCTGCGACCGGAGGGCAAGAGCGGGCCGCTGGTGCGCTCGCTGGCCTCCTACGAGGAGTACTACCGGCGCTGGTCCCAGATTTGGGAACAACAGGCTCTGTTGCGCGCCACCCCCATGGCCGGGTCGGAGAAACTGGCCGATGACTTCATGGCCATGGTCGACCCCCTGCGTTACGAGCAGGTCATGGGCGAGGAACAGATTCGCGAAATTCGCAGGATCAAGGCGCGCGTGGAGGCCGAGCGGTTGCCCCGCGGTGCCGAGCCGGAACGGCACCTGAAACTGGGCCGCGGCTCGCTCAGCGACGTCGAATGGCTGGTCCAGCTCATGCAACTGCAGCACGCCAAGGACCACCCGGCGTTGCGCACCACCTCCACGCGCCCGGCGCTGAAGGCCATTGCCGAGGCCGGGCTCATCCCCGCCGAAGAGGTGGCGCTGCTGGACGATGCGTGGTCCCTGGCCACCAGGATCCGCAGCGGGGGCCTGATTTGCACCGGACGGGTCTCAGACGTGTTGCCGAATTCCTGGCGCGACATGGAAGCGGTGGCCCGCTGGTGTGGGTACGCACCGGGAGAGGCCTCGGTCATGGAGGACGACTACCTCAAGACCACGCGCCGGTCGCGGCAGGTTTTTGAACGCCACTTCTATGGCTTTGAAGAGAGAACCGCCTAGGCTGATGGAAACAGTGGGGCCATGCGTTCGTCTTTGAAAGGGCAGGGGATAGCCATGCACGTCACCAGCGCGGAACTTGACCAACTGGTCGCCAGGGAATTTGAGAAGGCGACCGCCTCCAACAACGGCCGCAGCGCCGTTGCGGTGCTCAACGATGGGCGCCTGCGCCACACGTTGATCACCCTGCTGGCCGGGTCAACACTGAACGACCATGAAAAGCCCGAGGCTGCGACCCTTCAAGTGTTGCGCGGGTCGATCGTGGTGAATTGGTTGGGCGATTCACGGGCGATAGCACACGGCGGCCTGTTCGTGCTGCCCGATGCCATTCACAACGTTGTTGCCACCGAAGACTGCGCTTTCCTGCTCACTTCGCTGGTCGGTTAGGGCGGGGCGGGACCAAAAGCCGCACTGCGCGCCGCCAGACGGTGCACCAGCGCAAGCGACGTAGCCCTGGCCACTGCCCGACAATGTCACATGCAAAAAAGTCCGTGCCGCTGCGGATGCTTCGTGATGAAGCAACCGCAGCCACACGGACTTTTTCAATGGCGCCCGGAGAATCCCGGCGCCCTACTTAGCAGCCGTAGTAGGGCTCGAACTGGAAAAAGGTAATTGGCATGGGTTGAATGCCGCTGATTCCCGCGTGATTTCCGGGGTTCTGCTGTTGGGTAGGAAGGGCGAAAAGTGGCCGTCGGTAGACCTGCTGCGGACTGCAGCCTAGTGAGTACCTAACCGGGAAGATCCACCAAGCACCGTGGTCACTTGGTCAATCATTGCCCCACCTGCCTAGACTCAACCTAAACCACTTGGAGGAATCATGAAGAGAGTAGCTACCGTCGCCCTGTTGGCCCTTGCGCTCACCGGATGCGTGTCCGAGAGTTCCTTGCCTCAGGTCTACAGCCCACCCGTTGTAGAGACGGTGACTCAAGAAGCCTCAGCTGAAGACCTCTCGCAAGCCTGGGCGGACACCCAGATCAACCACTTCCTGAACGGCTACGGAGCTGCGAGCTTGGCAGGCTTCATGGAGGGCACCCCGCACCGGAACATAGACTCCTGGTCGTCTCCCGAAGAGGGAGTTTTGGTGGTTGTGCTCTCAAGCAACAACTGGCGGGGGAAATACCTGCACTCTCTCTCCTTCGACATAATGGGCAAAGCTGGCTGGGAAGACCCTAGGTTGGAAAAGGTGCGGGTTACCACCCACGACGGTTCGGCGTGGGAGGAAACTCGCCGCACCAGCATAGCGGGGCTTCACTAACCGAACTACCAAATGCCCATACTCGCCCCTGCCCGCTCCGCATAGCCGCGCTCGCGCTCGCGACGAAATAGCCACGAAAAGGCAAAAAGCCCCGCGCCGTCCTTTCGGATAGCGCGGGGCCATGGGGGCTTGATGTGAAAGTTGTCCAGGCGCGGCTCCTCACGCGTCGGCAAAGACAACCTTGGATGTTTAAGGCCACGTGTGGCCAGACACAGATGAGTCCGCACGTTCCGCCGTGAATAACGTTCTGGCGGCTCGTGCGGACCCATCTGCGGACTAAACCCCGTTTAGCCCTGAATTCTACCTAGCAGCCGTAGTACAGCTCGAACTCGTACGGGTTCGGGCGCAGCGACAGCGGCTTGATTTCGTATTCGCGCTTGTATTCGATCCAAGTGCGGATCAGGTCCTCAGTGAACACGTCGCCCTCGAGCAGGAAGTCGAAGTCGTTCTCCAGGGCATCGAGTGCCTCGTCGAGCGAACCCGGGGCCTTCTGGATGTCCTTGGCTTCCTCGGCCGGGAGCTCGTAGAGGTCCTTGTCGATCGGGTCCGCCGGCTCGATGCGGTTCTTGATGCCGTCGAGGCCTGCCATCAGCTGTGCGGCGAAGGCCAGGTACGGGTTGGAAGCGGCATCCGGTGCGCGGAACTCGATGCGCTTGGCCTTCGGGTTCGAACCGGTGATCGGGATGCGGATACCGGCGGAGCGGTTGCCCTGCGAGTACACCATGTTGACCGGAGCCTCGTAGCCCTTGACCAGGCGGCGGTAGGAGTTCACCGTCGGGTTGGTGAATGCCAGCACTGCGGAGGCGTGCTTCAGCAGACCGCCGATGTACCAGCGGGCGGTATCGGACAGGCCGGCGTAGCCCTTCTCGTCGTAGAACAGCGGAACGCCGTTGGCCCACAGCGACTGGTGGCAGTGCATGCCCGAGCCGTTGTCACCAAAGATTGGCTTCGGCATGAAGGTTGCGGACTTGCCCCAGGCATCGGCCACGTTCTTGACGATGTACTTGAACTTCAGGATGTCATCGGCCGAGTGGGTCAGCGTGTTGAACTTGTAGTTGATCTCGGCCTGGCCGGCTGCACCGACCTCGTGGTGGCTGCGCTCGACCTCAAGGCCGGCTGCTTCCAGTTCCAGGCAGATGGCGTCGCGCAGGTCGGCCTGCTTGTCGGTCGGGGAGACCGGGAAGTAACCGCCCTTGAAGGGGGTCTTGTAACCCTGGTTGCCGCCCTCTTCCTTCTTGCCGGTGTTCCACGGTGCCTCGATCGAGTCCACCTTGTAGAAGGAACCCTGAGGCTTCGACTCGTACTGGACGTTGTCGAAGATGAAGAACTCGGCCTCGGGGGCAAAGAATGCGGTGTCGGCGATGCCGGTCGAGGACAGGTAAGCCTCGGCGCGCTCGGCCACGCCGCGCGGGTCGCGGTGGTACGGATCGCCGGTGCGCGGGTTGATGATCGAGAAGTTGAACGCGAGGGTCTTTTCCAGGCGGAACGGGTCAACGAAGCCGGAAGTCACGTCGGGGATCAGCTGCATGTCGGAATCGGCGATGCCGGCGAAGCCTGCGATCGAGGAGCCGTCGAAAAGCTGGCCGTTGAGGAAGAAATCGGCGTCGACGGTGCGTGCCGGGACGTTGAAGTGCTGCTGGACGCCGGGAAGGTCGGTGAAGCGGATGTCAACGAACTTGACGTCTTCTTCGGCAATATATGCGATGACTTCTTCTGGACTCTTGAACATGGTCAGGGACTCCTGTGTGGGGTTTCTGCTGTGGCGGCTTGCGTGCCGCGACGTAAACGTTTGCCAACGTTTTTCTTCCTGTGTTATCAACACTAGACCCTAGCGATTACTCTCCTGTGTCTCGATTGTTTCCGTTACGTTACACACCCGGCGATTATCAAGAATAGAGTGTCGGATAGATCACACGTATTACGTCCACTGTGTCCAGATCCATCGATGCCCAATCTGAAATGAGGGCGCGACCACGGACGGGTGTGGATTGCCCCGGTAGGCTTGGAAACGTGGAAAGAAAAGACTTTGGCTCGTGGCTCGAGGGCCCGCCGCAATTAAGCAATCAGGAATGGCCCGGCAAGCGCTTGGGGCGCCCGGAAAAAGGGCCCGGTTCGGTTGCCCGCATCGGCCGGCGAGTCGCGGCCTTGTTGTTGGACTGGGGGATCGCGATGTTGATCTCGCTGATCTTCTTCAATTCGGACCCCACCGCAAACTTGGTCATCTTCGCCGCCACTCAGATGCTCTTCGTTGGGGTCACCGGACACTCCATCGGTCACCGCGTCTTCGGGATGCAAGTCCAGGGCCTGGATGGCAGTGCGGTGAAACCCTTGACGGGGATCATTCGCACCGCACTGCTCTGCCTGGTGATTCCGGTTCTGTTCAGTGATTCCGACCAGCGCGGCTACCACGACCGGGTCGGCAAGACGATCCTGGTACGCATCTGATCAGTCCGGATCGCTGAAAGCCTAGCGCAGCGCCAGGACCGAGAAAAGAGCAAAGGCGGGTTTTGGAACCAAATGGTTCCAAAACCCGCCTTTGCTTAACGGTTCCCGTTCCTAGGCGCTAGCGCATTTGCTTGCGGTTGGGACGCGCCCGGTTGGGGTCGATGCCCTTGGGGATCGGGAGCTTCGCGCTGCCAAGTGTGCTCAAGCGCTTGTCGACGGCGCTGATTTCCAGCTTGGTGATCGACTTGGGAAGCTTCTTCATCTTCTTGCCGACCTCGGCAAGCGGGGTTTGGCCTTCCTCGTTACCTGCGTTGATCACGTGGATCGGAACGTTGGGAAGCACGCGGCCCATGCGCCGGCGCTCGGCGTCAACGAGGGGGCGGACCCGGGTGTTCGGTCCTTCGGTGACAAGCACGACGCCTGCGCGCCCAATGCCCAAGAAAACCAGGTCCTTGGTGCGCGGGTTCACGGCGACCGGCTCGTCCTTCAGGATCCAGCCGCGACGCAACACGCTCATGGCCGCCCCGGCCGCACCCGGACGTCCCTCAAGCTGCGTGAACGCAGCTTTCTCGGCGCGGCGGGAGAGGATCATGGTTGCGGCGAGCAAGGCCAGCGGAAGCGCGATCAGCACCGCCGTGATCCAGTTGTTGATCAGGAGGCCAACGATCAGGCCCACAACAAGGACGCCAAGGGCAGCCAGAATCATCAGCCAGACGACCATGGGGTCGTTCTTGCGGGTCATCTGGAAGACCTGGCCCAGCTGTTTCAGCCGGCCCGGTTCCTTGTTGGCCTTCTCGGCCTTCGGCTTGCGCGAGAACAGTCCGCGCTTAGGACTTGCAGCCTCGGATGAGGCGTTATCGGTGTTTTTGGCCATAGTGATTCAATTCTACATTGATGTCGGCACCTGTTAGGAGCTGATCAGCGAGGAAGCTTCCTGACGGGTGTCGCCGGAGCTGGCAATGTGCGCCAGGGCCTCCGGGATCGGATTGCCCTTCTTGCGCATCGCGGACGCCCACAGGCGTCCGGCGCGGTAGGAGGAACGCACCAACGGGCCACTCATCACACCAAGAATGCCCATTTCCTCGGCCTCCTGCTGCAACTCGACGAATTCCTGTGGCTTGACCCAACGCTCCACCGGGTGGTGGCGCTCGGTGGGCCGCAGGTACTGGGTGATGGTGAGCAGGTCGCAGCCGGCATCCACGAGGTCCTTGATGGCCTCGGTGATTTCCTCACGGGTTTCGCCCATGCCGAGGATCAGGTTCGACTTGGTGATCATGCCGTTGGCACGTCCCTGCGAGATGACATCCAGCGAGCGTTCGTAGCGGAACGCGGGGCGGATGGACTTGAAGAGTCGCGGGACCGTTTCAAGGTTGTGTGCGTACACCTCGGGGGCGGACGCTGCGATCTCGTCCAGATACTCGGGCTTGCCGGAGAAGTCGGGGATCAGCAGCTCCACGCCGGTGCCCGGGTTCAGCTGGTGGATACGGCGCACCGTCTCGGCATAGAGCCAAGTGCCCTCGTCCGCGAGGTCGTCGCGGGCCACGCCGGTTACGGTGGCGTAGCGCAGGCCCATCTTCTTTACGCTCATGGCAACCTTGAACGGTTCGGCGCGGTCGATGGCCTGGGGCTTGCCGGTGTCGATCTGGCAGAAGTCGCAGCGGCGGGTGCATTCCGAGCCGCCGATGAGGAAGGTAGCTTCCTTGTCTTCCCAGCATTCGAAGATGTTCGGGCAGCCTGCTTCTTCGCAGACGGTGTTCAGGCCCTCGGACTTGACCAGCTTTTTCAGGCCCACGTACTCGGGGCCGATGTTGATCTTCGCCTTGATCCACTCGGGCTTGCGCTCCACAGGGGTTTCGGAATTTCGCTGCTCGATGCGCAGCAGGCGGCGACCTTCGGGTGCGGCACTCATGAACGGGCTCCTTCGGGGGTTGTAGCAGTCAGCGACACGATAGGGCTCAACAAGGCATCCAGCTCTTGTTCAACGCTGTCGAGTACATCGGCAGGGGTGACGGTGGTTCCGGTTTCCAGGCTGATGCTCGTGACACCTGCATCGGTGATTCCACAGGGGATGATTTGCGCATACGGAGCCAGGTCGTTGGAGCAGTTCAAGGCAAAGCCGTGCATGGTCACACCATGGTCGACGCGGATGCCGATTGCGGCAAGCTTGCGGTCCTGGCCACCGTCTGTCCCGGCCACCCACACTCCGCTGCGGCCCTTGATGCGGGTGGCGGCAATGCCGTAGCCGAGGGCGACGTTAATCAAGGCTTCTTCGAGAATCGAAACGTATTCGCGGATGCCCTTCATATCGGACAGACGAACGATCGGGTACCCCACCAACTGGCCCGGGCCGTGCCAGGTGAGTTTGCCCCCGCGATCTACATCGATCACCGGGGTGCCGTCAACCGGCAGGTCTTCAGGTTCGGTCCTGCGGCCGGCCGTGTAAACGGCCGCGTGTTCCAGGAGGAAAACGACGGGACCGGAATCCCCTTCGGTCACCTCTTTGTGTACCTGGCGCTGCATGTCCCATGCAACGCGGTAATCGACCAGCTCGGGGGCATGGCCAATTCTCTCGAATTTGATGGTCATGGCGACAACAGTACGCGCTTCCCTGGACGCCCTCGAATCGGCTACACATTGTTGCTTGTGGATAACTTAAGCACAGGAATTCCATTGCGCGTAGAAAAGAACCATGGAATCCCAGAAAGAGCCATTGCCATTCCCTCGGATCGATGGTTATCGCACGCTTCGGCACTTGGATGAGGGTTCGGGCCGCAGCATATGGATCGTTCAAGAGAGCACGACGCATGAGGAACTGGTCGTCAAGATCCTCGCAAACGACGCTCCCGGAAGTACCGTAGAGGCCGAATCGCTGCGAGTCGATCATGAGTTCCTGGTCGAATCGTTTGGCATGCTCGAAACCTCCCTCGGCCCGGGAATCCTGATGGAATACTGTCCTGCCGGCTCGGTCGCTCAGATTGTTGCGGTGCGGGGGCCGCTGAATGTGGGGGAGACCATCACCGTCATGGCACCGATCGCCGAAGCCTTGGCGTTTTTGCACGCCCGGGGGCTCACCCACGGTGACTTGAGCCCACGGAACATCCTGTTTACGGCCGCCGGGAAGCCAAAACTGGGGGACTTCGGAACGCATCGGGTGGTGGGACAGACCCCCGGGGAGTATGGAACGCAGGGTTTTTGTGCCCCGGAAACCTGCTCGGGTGCAGGTGCTGGCGAACTGCAACCAGCCCGGGATGTCTACGCCCTGGCCGCCTGCGCGTGGTATTTGCTGACCGGCAGGCCGCCCAATGCCACTGCCCGCAGGGTTCCGCTGGGAGCCATGGTTCCGGAAGTCAACGACGAATTCGCGAAGCTTCTGGAGCAGGGGCTGGATCCTGATCCGCAGCTTCGTCCGAGCGCGGCCCAGTTCGGGCAACGCATTTTCGTTGCGGGTACGCCGGAAGCAGTGGAGCTGAGCGCCGCAATCGAACCGGATGCGCTCAAACATATGCTCACCACGCGCCAAACGCCCGCCGCTAGAGGGCTGCTGGGCAGAGGCCGGCGTACCGGAAACCCGACCGCGGCGGACAAGGTGATGCTGAAGGAACGCAAGGCCCAGATCAAGGCCCAGCAGAAGCCGGTACCGCGCCGGCTGCGGGCGGTGTTTGAGGTCAAGGCAGGTCTGGAGGAACGGACCGAATCCGCAGGGGGAGAGCAGCGTTGGGCACAACAACACCGAATCCACGGATTGAAGCGCGGAAACCGGAATCTAGCCGCGGCCGCGGCAATCGGGCTGTTGGTGGTGGGCATGGCGGCAGTGACAACCAGCATGCTCAAACAGACCAACGAGACGGCCATTGCCGGGCCTCCGCAGGCGCAAGTGTATGCCGCCCCGTCGGGTGTCGGTGAAACGGATGTGGAAGAAGCGCCGGAAACGCGTCGCGAACTGGTGCTGGTGGCTGCGGAATTGTCGGCGCGCCGAGATCGTGGCCTGATGGACGGGAGCTTGGAGGAGCTAAGGAAGGTCCATGTGGTGGGATCGCCGGCACTGGCAGTGGACGCAAAGGTTGTGGCCCGCATGCAGGACCTTGGACTTCGGCTTGAAGCGCTGAAGACGAGCCTGAATGAAGTTTCCGTACTGCCGGGGAAGAACGCGTTGGAGGCGACCATCGAGGCGACGAGCGTGCAAAGTGGCTACCGCTATGTCGATCGAAAGGGCGCGGTCATCGCCAGCGCCAAGAAGTCCGAAAGCCAAAGGGTGCGCATGGTCCTGCGATTCGTCGATGGATCCTGGCGGATGTGGCAGGTGACCGGATCAAAGTGACCCGCCTGGGTCGGTGTGCCGGGACCGCCTGCACGGCGTCGGCACACCGACGGCACGGCGACTAGTTCAGGTGGGCGTCCAGGGTGATGGAGGGGACGGCAGCCAATGCGACGGAGACGGGGCATCCTTCCTTGGCGGCGTTTGCGTGCTTCTGGAATTCAGCGGCATCGATCCCCGGAATGGAGGCCTCGAGGGTCAAGCGGATTCCGCTGATCTTGGCGCCGTCGGTGGTGTCGAAGTCCACCTCGGCGGTGGTTTCCAGCTTCTCGGCCACGTGGCCGGCCTGCTTGAGGATGTTGCTCAGTGCCATCGAGAAGCAGGATGCATGGGCGGCGGCGATCAATTCCTCGGGGCTGGTCTTGCTCTCGGCTTCCTCGGTGCGGGCCTTCCACGTCACCGGGAACGTTCCGAGGCCCGAGGTCTCGAGGGTGGTCGCCCCTGACCCGGACGCCAGGTCTCCTGTCCAAACGGTGCTTGCGCTTCTGGTGGTGACTGCCATGGTGACAACTCCTTGAATCTGCAACTGGACGAAGGCGAGCGCCTCCACGGCAATCCTATGGCCCGGGACAGTCGAACCCAAGGAACCTCTTAAATGGCGGAGCGGTGTGTCATCGGGACTCCCGATGACACACCGCCACTGTTCTCCGGCGCGGGGCCGGGTGAAACTTCGCGCGAGCGTTTAGACCCAGAGGGTGGCCACCGCCATGGCAATCAGTGCGGTGCCGCCGGTGCCGTGGGCCAGGCCGGTCGGAACCTCGAGGCCCTTCTTGATCTTCCGACGGCCCAGGAGGGCTGCGACGAAGACGCCGACGGCCAGCAGGAGCTTGACGGCGATCTTGGCATGGTTGACCTGTCCGTCACCCATTTCGGCCAGTCCGACCAACAGCAGGCCGGTGACCAGCTGGGCGATTGCGCCATACCACTGCCAGATGTTCACGGTCGGGGTCTTGAACGTGGCGAGCCAGCCGCCGACGATCGCGGCTGCACCCAAAACGTGCAGAAATATGAGGATTGCATGCAAAAAGGTCATGCCAGCAAGCCTAATGGAAACTGCACACCACAATGAATTCGTCCCGGCAATGGTGGTCGAGAACATAGCAAAGGGGACGGTCACCGCCCAAGGGCAGTGGCCGTCCCCTTTCACAGGCTACCTGGGGTTAGAGGCCCAGATCGGCTTCGAAAGCGCCTTCCTCAAGGCGTGCCTTCAGCGTCTGCAGGAAGCGACCTGCATCGGCACCGTCGACCAAACGGTGGTCGTAGGTCAGCGACAGGTACATCATGTGGCGGATGGCGATGGTGTCGTCGCCGTCGACGCCGGTCACCACAACCGCACGCTTCACGATGGAACCGGTTCCCAGGATGGCAACCTGCGGCTGGTTGATGATCGGGGTGTCGAAGAGCGCGCCGACCGAACCGATGTTCGTGATCGAGAACGTTCCGCCGGACAGTTCGTCCGGACCGATCTTGTTGTCGCGGGTGCGCTTTGCCACGTCGGCGATCTTGCCGGCCAAGCCGGCAAGGTTCAGGTCACCGGCGTTGGAGATGACCGGAACCAGCAGGCCCTTGTCGGTGTCCACCGCAATCGCCAGGTGCTCGGCGTTGTGGTAGGTGATCTCCTGCTTGGACTCGTCGTACTCGGCGTTTAGCTTCGGGTGCTGCTTCAAGGCCTCGGCCACGGCCTTGGCGATGAACGGCAGGAAGGTGAGCTTGGAGCCGTTGACGGCAGCGAACTCGTTCTTGGCGGCGTTGCGCAGCTTGGCGACGCGGGTCATGTCGACCTCGTGGACCTGGGTCAGCTGGGTGGAGGTTTCCAGCGACTCGCGCATGCGGCGAGCGATGACCTGGCGGATGCGCGGGGCCTTGGCGACGGTGCCGCGCAGCGAGGACGCGACAACCGGTGCCGCTGCCTTGGCAGCAGGCGCAGCGGCGGGAGCCGTGGAAGCAGCCGCGGCCGGGGCGCTCTTTGCGGCGGCAGCCGCATCGATGACGTCCTGCTTGCGGATGCGTCCGCCGACACCGGTGCCGGTGACGGTCGACAGGTCGACGTTGTTCTGGTTGGCCAAGCGGCGAACCAGGGGGGTCACGTAACCGTCGTTGCCTGCGGCCTCAGCGGCCGGAGCCGGAGCGGCGGCCGGAGCAGCAGGAGCCTCTGCGGGGGCGGGTGCTTCAGCAGGGGTTGCAGGGGCCGGGGCCGGAGCGGCTGCCGGTGCAGCAGGAGCTTCAGCGGGGGCCGGTGCTTCAGCCGGGGTTGCGGCGGCCGGAGCCGGAGCGGCCTCGGCCGGGGCTGCAGGTGCTGCTGCTCCCGCTGCGCCGACGATGGCCAGGACGGCGCCGACCTCAACGGTCTCGTCTTCCGCAACGCGGATTTCCAACAGGGTGCCGGCGACCGGGGAAGGAACCTCGGTGTCGACCTTGTCGGTGGAAACCTCGAGCAGGGGCTCGTCAACGGCAACCTCTTCGCCAACGGCCTTGAGCCAGCGGGTGACGGTGCCTTCGGTGACCGACTCGCCCAGGGCCGGGAGGGTGATCTCGGTGCCCGATGCGCCGGCAGCCGGTGCTGCAGGTGCCTCGGCGGGGGACGGTGCGGCGGCTGGCGCTTCCGGTGTTGCAGCGGGTGCCTCGGCAGGTGCGGCGGGAGCCTCGGCGGCCGGTGCAGCCTCTGCGGGTGCCGAGCCGGAACCCGAACCATCGCCGATGCGAACCAGTGCGGCTCCAACTTCGGCGGTCTCGTCCTCGGCCACGAGGATCTCTTCGATGACGCCGGCGACCGGCGAAGGGATTTCGGTGTCAACCTTGTCGGTCGAGACCTCCAGCAACGGCTCGTCGACCTCGACGCGGTCGCCGACCTGCTTGAGCCAGCGCGTAACGGTGCCTTCGGTGACGCTTTCACCCAGGGCGGGCAAGTTCACGGTTTCAGACATCTTGTTCCCGTTCTCCTATTAACTAAAAAATTGTGTGCGAGAGATCCGCGGTTTCCCGCACATCCCGTGGGAGGTCAGTGCCTCCGAGCTTAGTGCACCGGGCATGCGTTCCGCGGGGGAACGCATGCCCGGTGCAGCAAATGTGACTAACCGTGCAGTGGCTTGCCGGCCAGGGCCATGGCGGCCTCGCCGAGCGATTCGTTCTGCGTCGGGTGTGCGTGGATGAGCTGTGCGACATCCTCCGGGTAGGCTTCCCAGTTCACGATGAGCTGTGCCTCGCCGATCTGCTCGCCGATGCGCCCGCCGATGCCGTGGACGCCCACGATGGGGCCGTTCTTCACGCGCACCATCTTGATCAAGCCGGAGGTGCCCAGGATCGAGGACTTGCCGTTGCCGGCCAGGTTGTACTCGGTGGTCTCGATCTGGTCGTCACCGAACTTCTTCTTTGCTGCGGGCTCGGAGTAGCCGACCGAAGCGATTTCCGGTTCGCAGAAGGTGACCTTCGGGATGTTGATGTCCTCGACGACAACCGGCTTCAGGCCGGCGATCTCCTCGGCGACGAAGATGCCGTGCTGGTAGCCGCGGTGGGCCAGCTGCACGCCCGGGACGATGTCTCCGATGGCGTAGATGTTGCCCACGCCGGTGTGGCAGCGCTCATTGATGAGCACGAAGCCACGGTCCATCGGGATGCCCTGCTCTTCGTAGCCCAGGCCCTCGGTGACCGGGCCACGGCCCACGGCCACCAGGACGATCTCGGCTTCGAGGGTCTTGCCGTCGGCCAGGGAGACCTTGACGCCGTTGGCGTCCTGCTCGACCTTTTCGAAGAAGACGCCGGTGTTGAACTTGATGCCGCGCTTCTTGAAGGCACGCTCCAGGTTCTTGATGATCGCCGGGTCCTCGTTGGGGACCAGCGAGGGCAGGCCCTCGACGATGGTCACCTCGACGCCGAAGGACTTCCACACCGAGGCGAACTCGACGCCGATGACGCCGCCGCCGAGCACAATGGCGCTCTTGGGCAGGGTGTCCATGTTCAGGGCCTCGGTGCTGGTGAGCACGCGACCGCCGATTTCGATGCCCATGGTCTTGGAGGTGGAACCCGTGGCGAGGATGATGTTCTTGCCCTTGTACGCCACTCCGTCAACGTCGACGGTGTCCTGGGAAACCAGGCGGCCGTTGCCTTCGATGACGGTGACCTTCTTCATCTTCAGCAGCCCCGTCAGGCCCTTGTGCTTGCCGGCGACGATGCCGTCCTTGTAGCTGCGCACTGCACCCAGGTCGATGGAATCGAGGGTGGTGTTGATGCCGTACTTCGCGCCTTCGCGAGCGTTCTCGGCCAATTCGGCGGAGTGCAGGTACGCCTTGGTGGGGATGCAACCGGTGTGCAGGCAGGTGCCACCGAGCTTGGCCTTTTCAATCAAGCCAACGGTGAAGCCCAGCTGGACGGCGCGCAATGCTGCCGAATAGCCTGCGGAACCGCCGCCGAGAATGAGGATGTCGAATTCTTGCGTTGCTGCCGATTCGGCCACGTGAACGCTCCCTCGTTATGAGTAGTGGCCGACGTTGTGGTCGGCCAGTGGGTCTATGGGGTGTACGTGCGGGCCCCGTGCAGGGCTCGCGCAAATACGGTGATGCTAGTGATCTATCAGGATTACCTTATCCCCCTGATACGCGCTCGGCCACATACGGTGAGGCAGATTGCGCACGCCTGTGACCGGTCGCACAGCGGCGGGGGCTTTTCGGTGCGGCCCAGGGACCGCCGGGGCCGTCCAGGCGCGCATATCTACTACAGGGGGTAGAAATACGTGCCTGGCGGGCGGAGCTCCCGGGGGTTATTTCGCGGAGGCCATTTCCTCGGCCAGTGCCA
This sequence comes from Paeniglutamicibacter sp. ZC-3, assembly GCF_025847175.2. Taxonomy (NCBI): domain Bacteria; kingdom Bacillati; phylum Actinomycetota; class Actinomycetes; order Micrococcales; family Micrococcaceae; genus Paeniglutamicibacter; species Paeniglutamicibacter sp. ZC-3. Next base: position 50,723 of record NZ_JAOYTG010000013.1, read on the forward strand.
CCAGCGTGCGCACCGAGGAACCGGTGCCGTTCTTGTGGGTGTAGCCGTAGGCGGCCTGCTCGTTGAAGGCGGGGCCGGCGATGTCCATGTGTGCCCAGGGGATCTTGGTCCCGTTGGCCTCGCCCACGAACTCGTTGAGGAACACCGCGGCGGTCATCATCCCGCCCATGCGCTCACCGATATTGGCCAGGTCGGCGACCTGCGAATCGATGGTGGGGCGCAGTTCCTCGGGCATCGGCATGGCCCAGGCGGTCTCGCCGGCCTTCTCGGCGGCGGAGACCACGGCGTTGCGCAGCGCCTCGTCGCCCATGACTCCGGCGGTGCGCAGGCCCAGGGCAACCATTTGCGCCCCGGTCAGCGTGGCGACGTCGATCAGTGCGTCGGGCTTCTCGGCGCTGGCGGCCACAAGTCCGTCGGCCATCACCAGGCGGCCCTCGGCGTCGGTGTTCAGCACCTCGACGGTCTTGCCGCCGAGCATGGTGATCACGTCGCCCGGACGGGTCGAGGCGCCGCCGGGCATGTTCTCGGCCAGACAGAGCCAGCCGGTGACGGTGATCGGCAGGCCCAACTCCGCAATCGCGACGATCGCCTGGAAAATGGTGGCTGCCCCGGCCATGTCGCACTTCATGGCGTGCATTCCTGCGGCCGGCTTGATCGAGATGCCGCCGGTGTCGAAGGTGATGCCCTTGCCCACCAGGGCCAGGTGCTTGCCCGCCTTGGCCGGTGCGTATTGGATCTTGACCATGCGCGGCTTGCGATCGGATCCGCCGCCGACGCCCATCAGGCCGCCGTAGCCGTCTTTTTCCAGCTTTTTCTCGTCGAGGATCATGACCTTCAGCGGCAGGCCCTTGGTGGAGTCCTTGACCTCCTGCGCGAAGGAAGCCGGGTACAGCACGTTGGGTGCGACGTTGACCAGGTCGCGGGTGGCCCGCACGGCGCGTCCCAGGATTGCGGCGCGCTTCAGTGCGGCCGGCAGGTCCGGGTCGGCCGACGCGGCAGTGGCAATGACTGCCTCGGTCAGCGGCAGCTTGGCGGCCGGCGTGGAGCGGTGGCTGTTGAAGTGGTAGGCGCCCAGGGCCACGCCTTCGGCCACCGCGGCTGCCTGTTCGGGGGTGGCGGCCGGCAGGGCGAAGACCACCGTCGAGAGACCTGCGAGCTGGCGTGCCGCCGAGCCCGCGCCGCGGCGCAGCGCCTCGGTGGTCAGCGTGGATTCCTCGTGGGACCCGAGGCCGGCGAGTACCAGGATCCGGGCCTTGGTCTCGTCGCCGGCCGGAAGGCGGACCAGCTCGTCGGCCGCACCGGTGACGTTCAAGGCCGACAGCGAGGCCTGGAGGGTGTCGGTGACCTTGGCGCTGAAGGGCGAGGCCACCAGGACGGGACCATCGGTGCCCTTGACGACACCGAGAACCAGGGCGTCCGCGCCCAGGCGCTTGATGTCGGTCGAAACGGCGGTCAGCTTGAGATCGATGGAGTTGATCACGGAACGATTCCTCTTCATTGGATTCTGTGCATGCATGTCAGGTGCCCATGCGTCGAAGGAGGCGGGACGGCTGCCGCGTACCGGGGTCCCCGGGACGCAAAAGCCGATCGGCCTTTAGCGATCGTATCGCTGAGACCGATGCCACAGCGCATTCGTCGGCCAATCGGCCTAGAATTGGATGCGGGCCACGGGAAGAAATCGCCGTCAGTTGGGGTTGACCCCCAGTAGTAGGCGACCGAAAGAACCCCGACTGGGTTCATCCGGCCCGCACCATGTCCCTGGTTTCCCTGTCGTTGGCATTGCACCGAATCGGTCGTGCCCGGGGGACCGGAGGCCACCTTGAGCCAGAGCCAAGGCGATGGTGTGGCCAGTGAAACCCAGCGATGCAACCCGAAAGGAGCAGCGGCAATGCTTGACCCACAATCCTTGGTCAGTTTCGAAGACCTCGACCTGGACGCACCCGAGCTACAGGGCCTTGACCTGCTCATCGGCCTTCGCGGCCACGCAGATGCCGGCCATGCGCTGGCCCAGGTGCGCTCCGAGCTGCTGGACTCGCTGGAACCGAAGCTTATCGCCTCGTTCGATACCGACCAGCTGGTCAACTACCGCGAGCGACGCCCCCAGATTTCCTTCCTCGGCGACCACTTCGCTGCCTACCAGGCCCCGCGCCTGGAGCTTTACCGCCTGACCGATGGCCTGGAGCGCGACTTCCTGTTCCTGACGGGAACCGAACCGGATCTGGCCTGGGAACGGGTCACCGCCGCGATCGTCGCCTTGGTCGAGGCGTTCAATGTCCGATTGTCCGTTTCCTTTGACGCGGTGCCGATGCCGGTTCCGCACACCCGCCCGCTCGGTGTCACCGCACACGGCAACCGCAAGGACCTGATTGACGGGATCTCCACCTGGACCCCGACGGCGGAGCTGCCGGCGAGCCTGGCCAGCCTCATCGAGGTACGCCTGATTGAAGCCGGCAGGGACGCGGTGGGTTATTCCATCCATGTGCCGCACTACCTCTCCGAGGCCGAGTACCCGCAGGTTGCCGTGGGCGTCCTGGAATATGTCGGCGCCGCCATGGAGCTGGGCCTGCCGACCGACCGCCTGCGCGAGGCGGGGCGCAACCTCGAATCGCAGATCGCCGAACAGGTTGCGGCAACGCCCGACGTCGCCAGGATGGTCGAAAACTTCGAGGAACGCTTTGACCAGCACGTGCCGGATATCGAGCGCCGCTCGCTGCTGGTCACGCCCGATGCCGAGGTCCCCGGCGGCGAGGAACTTGCCCTGGCCGTGGAGGCCTTCCTGTCCGGCTTCCCCGAACAAGGTGGCACGGCCGCCAAGGACTCCTAGTGGCCAAGGCCGAACACCACGACTCCGTCCGCTCGTGGGTGGTGTGGATAGTCAGCATCACGGCCTACCTCATCGCAGTGACCCAACGCACCAGTTTCGGTGTGGCCGGCCTGGAGGCCACCGACCGCTTTGACGCATCGGCCTCGATCCTTGCCACCTTCTCCGTTGTGCAGCTGGTTGTCTACGCCGGGTTGCAGATTCCTGTCGGCATCCTCGTGGACAGATGGGGACCCCGGGCCATGATCACCGGGGGAGCGGCACTGATGATGGTCGGCCAGCTCCTGCTGGCGATGGCGGATTCCGTCGGTGCCGGCCTGGTCGGACGGTTCTTCGTCGGTGCCGGCGATGCGATGACCTTTGTCTCGGTCATCCGGCTGCTGCCGATCTGGTTCTCCGGATACCGGATTCCGATGCTCACCCAAGCCACCGGCATGGTGGGCCAACTGGGGCAGCTGCTCTCGCTGATCCCGTTTGTTGCCCTGCTGCACGCGTGGAGCTGGACCCCGGCCTTCCTTTCCCTGGCGGCGCTGTCCGTGCTGGGCTTTGTCCTGGCCCTGGTGCTCATCAGCAACGGACCGCTCAGCAACGAGGTTCCACCGGCCCCCGCCCGTGCCCGCGTGCTGCTTTCCAATGCGTGGCGGGAACCGGGGACCCGGCTGGGCTTCTGGACGCACTTCACCACCCAGTTCACGACCAACGTCTTCCTGCTGACCTGGGGCTACCCCTTCCTGGTTTCCGGGCAGGGCGTCAGTCCGGCCACGGCTTCGGGCTTGCTATCCATTTTCGTCCTGGTTGCCCTGGTGGCCGGTCCCGTCCTTGGTTCGGCCGTGGCGCGCCATCCGCATCGACGGTCGGCGATCGCCTTCAACGTCATTGGGGCGATCGCCCTGAGCTGGCTGGTGGTGCTGCTTTGGCCGGGACAAGCGCCGATGTGGCTTCTGGTTGTCCTGATCGTATGCGTTGCCTTGGGCGGGCCGGCCTCCATGATCGCCTTTGATTTTGCCCGCACCTTCAACCCGTCGCACGTGATCGGCACGGCCACCGGAATCGTCAACGTCGGGGGATTCCTGGCCGCGCTCGTCACGGTGTACGTGGTGGGCTGGCTGCTTGACCTCCAGCAGAAGGCTGCGGGTTCCGGTGCCGAGCTCTATTCCCTTGATGCGTTCAGGTGGGCGCTTTCCTTCCAGTTCCTGGTGCTTTTCGGTGGCGTGATCGGCATGGTCATCACCCGCAACAAGGCTCGCCGCAACATGGCCGCGCGTGGCGATTACACCCCGCGGTCCGCTCGGGGGCTGTCCGGGCGCACCGAAATCGAATAGCGCGCCCTCTGGGCGCACGACTTTCTGCCGGCACCACTGATCCGCACACGGGGGGAGACCCGGCGCGATTCCAAGGGCGCGCGTATCCACAGGCATCCGGACGTCTCCTGCCGCCGCCGTTGACCGGGGCGCAGCATGGGGTGCATGACTACTACACCTTCAGCGTCGAATTTTTCCCTGGCCAGCCCCGAAGAGGTCTTGGCATACATTCCCCACGCCTTGGGCTTTTACCCCCGTAATGCGGTGGTCCTGCTGATCATGCAGGGCAAGGGCCTTGCCGCCACCCTTCGGGTTGACCTGCCGGCGGCGGAAGGCTCGAGCGACTTGGTAGCCCAGTGGGCCGACCAGCTGGTTCAGCTGGTGCACAAGGTACCCGATGCCACCGCAGTCTTTGCCGCCGTCTACACCGGACAAGGCCCCACCGGGAACCATGACTCCCTGCCCAGGCACGAACTCGTGGAGCGGCTCGCGCCCGAGCTCGTTCGCTCGGGAATCCAGGTGCGCGATGCCTGGTTCGTGGGCACCATTCGCTGGCACAGCTACTTCTGCCTCAGCGAAAACTGCTGCCCCAGCGAAGGCTTCGACCTGCCGGACCTCGCGCTGACCGAGACGCACCTGAGGATGGTTGTCGCCGGGTCGGCACCCGAGGACCAACTCTGGGACGGCACAGGGATTGCCGAATGGGAGAACAAGAATGAAGTGCGGTCGAACCTGGATATCCTGGCCGCGGAGTTCTCCGGATCCGTCCCGCGGGAGTCGCTGATCAAGGACTGGGCCCGGCTGCTGGATGAGGATCCGGTCGTCGCCGAGCGTCGGCTGCGAACGGACGACGTGTTGTGCGCGTCGTTGCTGCTTTCCCTCAACGACCGCATGATTCGGGACATCCTGCCCTATCTGGCGGGCCGGGGCACGCTTCAGGCGTTCGAGGCGCTGAAGGAAGTCTCGCGAGGGGTCGAATTCGGGCGCGCATCACAGGACTTCTCCGATTTCCTGCTGGGAACCGCGGCGTGCACGCCCGAGTGGGACCGGCTCGAACGCTTGTGGTACTTTTGCCGCGACCTGCTTGGTGTCGCGGAACGCGAGGAGACGTCCGCGTTGCTGTGCCTGCTCGGTTGGGTGAACTGGGCCAAGGGCAAGGGGAGCTCGGCCCTGAAACTCTTTGGGACGGCCCTGGCAAATGATCCGGACTACCGGCTGGCGCAACTCATGGCCAAACTGCTCGAATCGGGCGAGATGCCCTCGTGGGTGGCCGATCCGGCGCGTGCCTGGCGGCTGCGCTTGGAAGGACGGCTCAGTGCATGATGCAGGAGGGAAGCCCGGTGGAAGATATTTCACCGGCACACGCGCCCGATGAATCTGCGTGACCCCGAAACGTGAGACACTGTTAACCAACAGACCCGGTTGGGTTCGTGTTCCATGGCTATCAAGCCGGCACCATCGAGTTGGTTCGATGGGAACAAATGGCGGGAAAAAGGCGTTCCACTTACTGGACCCTGAATCCCGACTCGTCGTTAATCGGCGGGACGCGGACTTGACAGGGTCATAGTGGTGTTACCGGTAGGTGGCATCGCGGACGAACCGTGAGAAAGGTATTTCGTGTCTTCTGAGACGACCACCAATGGCCAGGCAGCGGATGCTGCCGCCGATCCGCAGGATGCAACTACGGATAAGGCTGCTGCCGTGCCGGCTGCCGACAAGGCCGCCACCGCGAAGAAGCCTGCTGCAAAGCGGGCTCCTGCAAAGTCCCGTGCCAAGGCCGATGAGGACGTAGAGTCCGAAGAAGCTGAAACCGACGCCGACGATGCCGAGCAAACCCCGAAGGCACCGGCCGTCGACGAGAACTCCAAGGGCTTTGTCCTCACTTCCGACGAAGACGATGCCCCGCAGCAGCAGGTCATGGTTGCCGGAGCCACTGCCGACCCGGTCAAGGACTACCTGAAGCAGATCGGCAAGGTTGCCCTGCTGAACGCCGAGCAGGAAGTCGACCTTGCCCTGCGCATCGAGGCAGGCCTTTTCGCCCACGAGAAGCTTAACGCCGACGAGGGCAAGATGGACAAGCGCCTGCGCTGGGACTACGAGCAGATCGTGCACGACGGCAAGATCGCCAAGAACCACCTGCTCGAGGCCAACCTTCGCCTCGTGGTGTCGCTGGCCAAGCGCTACACCGGTCGCGGCATGCTCTTCCTTGACTTGATCCAGGAAGGAAACCTGGGCCTGATCCGTGCAGTTGAGAAGTTCGACTACACCAAGGGCTTCAAGTTCTCCACCTACGCCACCTGGTGGATCCGCCAGGCGATCACCCGAGCCATGGCGGACCAGGCCCGCACCATCCGTATCCCGGTGCACATGGTCGAGGTCATCAACAAGCTGGCTCGCGTGCAACGCCAGATGCTTCAGGACCTCGGCCGCGAACCCACTCCGGAAGAGCTCGCCAAGGAACTGGACATGACCCCCGAAAAGGTCGTCGAGGTCCAGAAGTACGGTCGCGAGCCGATCTCACTGCACACCCCGCTGGGTGAAGACGGCGACTCCGAGTTCGGTGACCTCATCGAGGACTCCGAAGCCGTGGTCCCTGCCGATGCCGTGTCCTTCACCCTGCTGCAGGAACAGCTTCACTCGGTTCTCGATACGCTCTCCGAGCGCGAAGCCGGCGTTGTTGCCATGCGTTTCGGCCTGACCGACGGCCAGCCCAAGACCCTTGACGAAATCGGCAAGGTCTACGGCGTGACCCGCGAACGCATCCGCCAGATCGAATCCAAGACGATGTCCAAGCTTCGTCACCCCTCCCGTTCCCAGGTCCTGCGCGACTACCTGGACTAGGAGTTCGGCCTCAGGGCCCGATGCAGGTGCCGGTGTTTTCCCCAGCTAGTCAGGGGTCGACACCGGCACTTTGTGTCTTAAGCAGCGGGTCGTCATTGGCCTGGCGCATCCGGGAGGTCCCGCCAAACGACAGCGGGACCCCGGCATCAAGCCAGGGTCCCGCCCAAAGGTCATCTCAGCATGTGGCTGGCGACTCTTTTAGTCCTCGTCGTCGAAAACGGGCTTCTCGTAGAGACGCGCCGTTTCGTCTTGCCATTCGTTGGTCAAGGGGCGCAGCTTTCCTTCTACCGCGCGAGCGTGGTGTCCGCAGAAGAATAGCTCACCACCGGAGGTCTCCAATACCGCACGCACAAAAGCCTGTGCACCGCACCGGTCGCAACGATCAAGGGCATTCAGCTCTCGGGTTACTGCGGTCGTTGTCATGATGACCTCCTTCATTCGATGTGTACTCAATACAACCAGCAATAGGGCTATTTTCTTCGTGAAAATACGATCTTTCGCTCACCGCGTAGCACGTCAGGGGGTGAGCTGCCGCTCACTGGCGGCACGCATCAGCGAAATGGCGGGCCCAGAGACTATTGTGGTTAGCGTCGTTCCGACGTTTTTGAGGAGTTCAATAACCGTGGCCAAAAGCACTGACTACAACGCCCGACACCTATCCGTCCTGGAAGGGCTCGAGGCGGTACGCAAACGTCCGGGCATGTACATCGGTTCCACCGATTCGCGTGGACTCATGCACTGTCTTTGGGAAATCATCGACAACTCCGTCGATGAGGCACTGGCGGGCCACGGCCAATCGATCAAGGTCTTCCTGCATGCCGACGGCTCAGTGGAAATCCACGACGACGGCCGCGGCGTTCCGGTGGACATCGAACCAAAGACCGGGCTCTCGGGCGTCGAAGTGGTCTTCACCAAGCTCCATGCCGGCGGCAAGTTCGGCGGCGGCTCCTACACCGCCTCCGGCGGCCTGCATGGTGTGGGTGCGTCCGTGGTCAACGCGCTTTCTTCCCGTCTCGACGTTGAGGTGGACCGTGGTGGCAAGACCTATGGGATGCAGTTTCGCCGCGGCGAGCCCGGACGATTTGCCGATACGGGCAAGCCCAAGCCCGACTCCAACTTCGAACCCTTCTCCACGGCCTCGGTGCTTGACGTGGTGGGCAAGGCCAAGCGAGGAGTCACCGGCACCCGCGTGCGCTATTGGGCCGATCGACAGATCTTCACGCCCGATGCCAAGTTCTCCTACACCGAATTGCAGGCACGCGCCCGCCAGACATCGTTCCTGGTGCCGGGACTGAAGATCACACTGCGCGACGAGCGCGGCCTGGTCGGCACCCTGGGGGAGGATGGCCCCTATGAAGAGGTCTTCCACCACGACGGCGGGATCTCCGAGTTCGTTGAATACCTGGCCAACGATGCGGCCGTCACCGATATCTGGCGTTTCCACGGCTCGGGAACGTTTAAGGAATCGGTGCCGGTGATCGATGATTCGGGCCACAGCCGGATCACCGAGGTGGAGCGCACCTGTGAGGTGGACATCGCCTTGCGCTGGGGGATTGGTTACGAGACGAACCTGCGTTCCTTCGTCAACATCATTTCCACACCCAAGGGCGGAACACACCAAACCGGCTTCGAGCAGGCCCTGCTCAAGACCTTCCGCAAGGTCATCGAGGCCAACTCCCGCAAGCTCAAGGCCGGGAACGACAAGATCGAGAAAGACGATGTCGGTGCCGGGCTGACTGCGGTCCTGACGGTGCGCCTGGCCGAACCCCAGTTCGAGGGCCAAACCAAGGAAATCCTCGGCACCTCGGCGGTGCGCTTGATCGTTGCCAAGGTGGTCGAGAAGAGCCTCACGGACAAGCTGAACTCCACGGCCAAGGGCGACAAGACCCAGGCTGCAATGCTGCTGGAAAAAGTGGTCAGCGAAATGAAGTCGCGCATCTCGGCGCGTGTCCACAAGGAGACCCAGCGACGCAAGAATGCCCTGGAAACTTCCTCGCTCCCCACCAAGTTGGCGGACTGCCGCAGCACCGACACGGACAGGACCGAGCTCTTCATCGTCGAGGGTGACAGCGCCCTGGGAACCGCCCGCCTGGCGCGCTCCTCGGACTTCCAGGCGCTGCTGCCGATTCGAGGCAAGATCCTGAACGTGCAAAAGGCCTCGGTTGCCGACATGCTTTCCAATGCGGAGTGTGCCGCGCTGATCCAGGTGGTCGGGGCGGGCTCAGGCCGAAGCTTCGACATCGAGGCCGCACGCTATGGCAAGGTCGTGTTGATGACCGATGCCGATGTCGACGGCGCGCACATCCGCACCCTGTTGCTGACGCTGTTCTTCCGCTACATGCGGCCCATGGTTGAACAGGGCAGGGTCTATGCGGCAGTGCCACCGTTGCACCGCGTGGAGGTCATCACCCACGGCTCCAAGGACAACGAGATGGTCTACACGTACTCGGAGAACGAGCTTCACGAGGTATTGGCCGCCCTGGAAAAGGATGGCAAGCGCTACAAGGAACCTATACAGCGCTACAAGGGCCTGGGTGAGATGGATGCCGACCAGTTGGCCGAGACCACCATGGATCCGCGGCATCGCACCTTGCGCCGGGTGGGGCTGGAACATGCCGAATCGGCCGAGCGCGTCTTTGACTTGCTGATGGGTTCGGATGTGGCACCGCGCAAGGAATTCATCATTTCAGGAGCCGAGCTCCTTGAACGTGACAGGATCGACGCATAACGGGAAAACAATGGCCGGCCGGTGCCCTCGTAGGCGCCGACCGGCCATTTCCATGTTTGAACACGGAGCTGGATCAGCTGAAGAGCCCCGGGGCCACCAACATTGTGGTGGGCAGTGCCAGCAACAGCAACGCGGCCGTAAGAATCAGGGAGCGCACCATGGTCGACAACGGTGGCTGCGGTCTCAACAGCCGCCGCAGGCGATGCGACGAAAGCTCTTCGGTCGGTGCGCCGCCGGTGCCTGCGGTCGGCAGGGCAGCCGGCCCCCGCTCGGCCGGTTCGCCCAGTGCTCCCGTGGCGACTGTCAGCAAGGCGCGGAGCAAAACGGGGGCGGTCACTACCCTAAGGGCCGCGTCATCGGCGAGCATCTCAACCAACTCCTGGACGGCGGCCAGCGAGTGCTTGGCCGTTGGCAACCACGGCAGGGCATCGTTCCAGGAGGCGAAGGCCAGCAGGAGAAGGTCGTGGCGTTGCTCCAGGTGGGCCTTTTCATGGGCCAGGACTGCTTGCAGTTCATCCTCGTTCAATCGCTGAACCAGGCCACGCGAAAGCACGGTAACGGACCCGGCGAAGCTAGGAAGGCAATAGGCAATGGGGGTCTCGTGGTCCAGCACCAGGGTTCCGGGATTGGCGGTGGATTTCTGGCTGAGCAGTGAAAGGATGTGCCTGTGCCGTGCGCGCTGGCGGGTGATGCGCCAGGTGGCCCGGATCAAGGTGAGCACCAAATGGATTCCCAGCAGTGCTGCGGTGCTCAGGGCAAAGATGTGGATGGTTCCCGGGGAGGCGACGTCCGCATCGCCGAGGACGAGCCTTGCCCCGCCTTCCAGCGCACCCAGGAGTGAGTTTCCAAGTGGCTCAAGGCCCCAAAAGAGCATCGCGCCGATCATGGACAGTCCACCTGCCAGGGCGATGGCTTGCCAAACCACCATCGCAGTAAAGGGGGATCGGGCCGTCCATTGGGCGCGCGAAAGGGCGACGGGTACGGGCCATGCCAAAAGAATGGCCAGTCCAGCCAGGAGATAAGACGTCAGCAGCACGTTGGTAACCGTGCCGGTCGTCGCTAGGCGTTACGTGGTGTATCGAGGAGCAGGCGCAATGACTGTGCTTCCTCGGCGGAGATGCCGCCGATGAAGCGGGCCAATACGGCTTCGCGATCCAGCACGGTACCCAGGGCTTCGTTCATCAAGGACACGGTGTGGTCCTCGCGGCTCGTCACCGACGTGTAGCGATGCGGACGGATGTCGCGCTCACGCGCCACCAAGCCCTTCTTTTCCAGTCGGGCCAACACCGTCAGGACGGTGGTCACGGCAAGTTCCTTGCCCTCCACGTCGCCGGGTGCTGCGAGCTGGTCGCGAAGTTCATTGGCCGTGAGCGGGGATTCGGCATCCCAAAGGAGTTCCATTACTGCGCGTTCAAGGTCGCCAAGAGTGGCCAATCTCATTTCCTTACAAAGTGTTCCAGGCCCCGTGCAGCTAACGCAGAGGCCAGCGGGAAGTGTGTTGAGTGCTTCCCGCTGGATCCAGTTTACCGCGTTGGGGCCAAATGTTCTACAGTGGGTAGAAAGGAAGTTCTACGGATCGTAGAACTCGGGTGCGGGGCCGAAGCAACGCCGCGAATTACTGCACTGAAGGGTTTGGCATGGATGCACTGGAAATTGCCAGATGGCAATTTGGGATCACCACCGTTTATCACTTCTTGATGGTTCCCTTGACGATCGGCCTGGGGCTCACGGTCGCGGTGATGCAAACCGCGTGGCACCGAACCGGCAAGGAAGAATACCTGCGCATGACCAAGTTCTGGGGAAAGCTTTTCCTCATCAACTTCATCATGGGAGTGGCCACCGGAATCGTCCAGGAATTCCAGTTCGGCATGGCCTGGAGCGAATACAGCCGCTTCGTCGGAGACGTCTTTGGTGCACCGCTGGCCATGGAGGCGTTGCTGGCGTTCTTCCTTGAATCCGTCCTCCTGGGGCTATGGATCTTCGGCTGGGACCGGCTGCCCAAGCGCCTCCACCTGGCCACGATCTGGATTGCCTCGCTGGCCAGTATCTTTTCGGCCTACTTCATCCTGGTGGCCAACTCCTGGATGCAGCATCCCGTCGGCACCGAAATCGTCGACGGCCGCGCCACCATGGTCGATGCCTGGGCAGTCTTCACCAACAACACCGCCCTGGTCACGTTCCCGCACACCATCTTCGGGGCGTTTGCCGTCGCCGGCGGATTCCTGTTGGGCATCTCCTGGTACCACCTCCACAAACGCCGCCAGTCGGGCATTGACACCATGGACGCCTCGGGCAAGGTCGTGGTGGGGGAGTCTGCAACCTTGGGGAAAAACCGCGACAAGGTCGACTACCAGGTCTGGATCAAGTCGCTGCGCATTGGCGCCGTCGTGGCGATGGTTGCGTTCATGGGTGTTGCCCTCTCCGGCCACGCCCAAGCCCAACTGATGATCCAGCAACAGCCGATGAAGATGGCAGCCGCGGAAGCGGCCTGCCATGACGGCACGGGGTTCTCCCTGTTGTCGGTGGGCGACCTTCGGGGCGGCGGCGCAACAACCTGCGACGACGTCGTCGGCGTCTTCGAAATTCCGGGCTTGCTCTCCTTCCTCGCCCACGACAACTTCACGACCGAGGTCAAGGGGGTAAACACCCTCCTGCCCGAGTACCAGGAAAAGTACGGAACCCACCTTCCGGACAACCCGATCTACGGTGATCGCGCCGGAACCGAGATCAACTACCTTCCGGTCATGGAGGTCACCTACTGGGGCTTCCGCCTGATGATCACCCTGGGCGGACTCTCCGCGGTTGCCGCGGCGGTGGCCCTGTGGCTGACCCGCAAGGGAACCGTGCCTCACAGCAAATGGATCTCCAGGCTCGCCGTCCTGGGAATCCTGGCACCTTTTGGCGGAAACGCCGCGGGATGGATCTTCACCGAAATGGGTCGCCAGCCTTTCGTGGTGGCACCCAACCCTAGCTTCCAAGGCATCGACCAGGTCTTCATGTACACCGCGGCCGCCGTCTCTCCGGGGGTGAGTGCGGGGGAGATGCTCTTCTCATTGATCTCCCTGACCTCCATCTACGCATTCCTGCTGGTGGTCGAGGTCGTTCTGCTGACCCGTTACGTCCGTGGCGGGATCGGTTCGGCCATGCCCGAGCTCGATGGGCACCCCGATGACCAGGACAAGGACACCGACGTGCTGTCCTTCGCCTACTGACCGCCGACTCAAGAGTTAGGACTGTACAAGTGGATTACCTGCCCACACTGTGGTTCATCCTGATAGCCGTGCTCTGGGGCGGCTACCTGTTCCTTGAAGGTTTCGACCTGGGCGTGGGGATGCTCATGAAGACCTTCGCCAAGAACGAGAAGCAGCGCCGCGTGCTGCTGAACACCGTCGGCCCGGTCTGGGACGGCAACGAGGTCTGGCTGATCACCGCCGGGGCCGCGACCTTTGCAGCGTTCCCCTACTGGTACGCCTCGCTTTTCTCAGCCCTCTATGTCCCATTGACCTTGGTGCTCGTGGCCCTGATTTTCCGGGCAGTGGCCTTCGAATACCGCGGCAAGGCACACACCCACGCCGTGCGAAAGGCCTGGGACTGGGCCATCTTCCTGGGCTCCTTTCTCGCCGCTTTCGGCGTCGGGGCGATGCTGGCGCTGAGCACCACCGGACTTCCGCTGAACGCCAACGGCGACCGCGTGGGCGGGCCCTTTGCCTGGTTCAACATATACGCGGTCCTCGGCGGGCTCGCCGTCGTGGCATTCTGCCTGATTCACGCGTTGGCCTTCCTCGGCCTCAAAACGGACGGGGACATCCGCACCCGGGCGGCACGGCTCGTGGCCCGCTGGCTTCCCGTGGCCTTGCTGCCCATGGCCGCATGGGCGGTTGCGGTGGTGCTGCTGAACCACAGCATGGCCGCCGTGGCACCGCTGGGCCTGGCCGTATGCGCCCTGCTGTTCGCCTGGTTCCAGGCGAGCAAAAACTACGAGGGCCTGGTTTTCATCGGGTTGGGCATCTTCCTGCTGGCGGGGGTCGCGGCAATTTTCACCGCCGCATATCCCAACGTCCTGCCCTCCACCATTGACGCTGCCTTCAACCTGACGGTGTCCAACGCATCCTCGACCCCCTACACCCTCAGGCTCATGAGCATCGTGGCGGCTTTCGGCCTGCCCATGGTCCTGGCCTACCAGGCCTGGACCTACTGGGTGTTCCGCAAGCGGGTCACCGAGGTCCACATTCCCGAGGCACACACCGTGACCTCGATCGTCTGACCGGCACGAGGAGAAACCCCACCATGAAACCCGTTCTTCCCGCCGGGACCGGTTCCAGGAAGGTCCTGGCCCTGTTGGCCGGACTCGCCGCATTCAAGGCCGGTGGCATGGTCCTGGTTGCCGACGCCCTGGCCACTGCCATCAGCCAACTGGCTGCCGGCTCGCCACTCGATGTCCAGCGGCTGCTGGTGCTTGGCCTGGGCGGAACGATCCTTCGGGCAGCGGCGGTGTGGGGCACCGAGTTCGCGGCACACCGGGCCGGGCTCGGGGCCAAGGAGCAGCTACGCTCCCGGCTGCTGGCCGCCGGGCTGGACGGGAGGGTTGCCGGTGCCGACCCCGGAAACGGGGCGCTGGCGGCACTGGCCAGCCGCGGGCTGGACGGGCTGGACAACTACTACACGAAGTACTTGCCCGCGTTGGTATCTGCCATGGTCATCCCGGTCTTGGTCGGCGCCAGGATCCTGGCCGCTGACTGGATTTCCGCCCTTGTCGTCGTCCTTACGGTCCCGCTCATTCCGGTGTTCATGATCCTGATTGGACTGCATACCCAGGATCGGGTCCAGGCCGCGGCCGCCGGGTTGGACAGGCTTTCGAACCAGCTGCTGGAACTGGCCCAGGGGCTTCCCGCCCTCATTGGGCTGCGCCGGGCGGAGGGCAAGGGCAGGGCCCTGGCCAAGGTCTCCGAGGACTACCGCGAGTCCAGCATGAAGACGCTGCGCACGGCATTTCTCTCCGGGCTGGCCCTCGAACTCATCGCCACCATCTCGGTGGCGGTGGTCGCCGTCTTCATCGGCGTGCGCCTGGTCTACGGACATATGGGCCTGGAAGCCGGGTTGATTGCCCTGATCCTGGCCCCTGAATGCTACCTGCCGCTGCGTGCGCTGGGGGCGGCCTTCCACTCCTCGGAGGATGGGGTCCAGGCCCTTGAACGCACAGAGGGATTCATAGGCGCCACTGCATCGGACGGGCCGGATTCCGGGCTCCGGACACCGTCCGGGACCTCGCCCGTGTTGTCCATCAAGGGCCTTTCGGTCAGTTATGCCCGACGGTCCGAGCCGGTGGTTTCCGGGCTGGACCTGCAGCTGGATGCCGGCGCGGTGCGCGTGCTGGATGCTGAAAGTGGCAGCGGGAAAACCACGCTTCTGCAGGCGGTCCTCGGCCAACTTGGGCAGGGGGCCGAGATCGGCGGCGAGGTTCGCGTGGACCTGTCCCGCACGGCGTTCATCTCCCAGCACCCCCGGTTCACCGAGTCCACCGTGTCAGGCGAGATCCGGCTGCACGCCGGCGCAGGACTGTCCGGGGAAATGCTTTGGGCGGTCCTGGAAGAGGCGAACATCGCACACCTGGCGCAGCGGAACCTGGTGGACTGCAGCCCCGGCGAGCTGCGCCGCCTGGCCGTGGCGCGGGTGCTCGCCAAGGTGGCCGCCGACCCCGGAGTCAATCTGGTGCTGGCCGACGAACCGACAGCGCACCTGGACGAGGAGTCCGCCGTCCGCATCCGCCTGGCAATGCGCCGACTGCGCGGTCAATGCGCACTGCTGGTGGCCACCCACGACAGGGCCCTGGCTACGATGCTGCAGGCCCCGGACGCCGCCGCGCGACCGGCGGCCGAAGACCACGGACCCGCGCAACCCCCGCTCTTGGCCGCTGTTCCCGCACACCCTGCTCCAGTGCGCGAACCCCGGGCCGCGCTCCCGGGCCCGCGTGCCGCTCACTGGCGGCTGCTGGGCTCCATGCCGTGGTTCCGCAACGGCATGCTCCCGGGTCTCGTGCTGGCCGCGGCCGCGGCGATCTTCGGAGCAGGGCTGACCGGAATCTCCGGCTGGCTCATCGTCACCGCGAGCCACCAGCCCCCGATGCTGCACCTGATGGTCGCCATCGTGGGCGTGCGCACCTTCGGCATCGGCCGCGCGGTCCTGCGCTACGCCGAGCAATTGCGCGTGCACGACGCCGTCATGGGCTTCGCCTCCACCCTGCGGCAACGCCTCTGGGATGCGCTGGTAGCACGGCCACATGGCTGGGGCCGGCTCACCCGTTCGGGTGCTGCACTGGGTCACCTGGTGGCCGAAGTCGATGAGGTGCGCGACGCAGTGCCCCGGGTCCTGGTGCCGCCGGTCGCGGGAATCGCCACCTGGGTTGCCGTGACCGTGGGAATCGGCTTCTGGGCCCCGGCGGCGTTGCCGCTGGCGCTGGGGTTGGGGCTCGCTGCCTTTGTGCTGTTGCCGGCGGCCGTGCTTGCGGTGGAAAGGCGCAGCACCATTCACACCAGCCGGCACCGCATGTGGCTTGCTTCCCGGGTGCCCACGCTGTTGGGTGCGGCGGGGGACTTGCGTGCCAACCGGGTCGGCCCGCGGGCCCTGTCGGAGTTCACCGCGGCCGACGCGAGCGCAACCAGGTTGCTGCGTGCCGCGGCCCGTGGCGCCGGTGTCGCCCAGGGCGGGGCGGTGCTGCTTTCCTCGCTGGCCGCGGTGCTGGCGGTGGTCCTGGTGGGGACCGGCGGAGAAGCGGCGGCAGTGGCCGCGCTGCTGCTCCTGGCCCTGGGCGAGCCGATCGCCAACACCTCCATGTCCATCCAGCAATTGCCGCAACTCGATGACGTGTTGCGCCGCGTCTGGACCACTGCCGGCGGCACGGGCCACACCCCGGAACCCACCGGCGTCGCGGAGGTGCAGACCACGGAGGTACAGACCGCGGAACTGGGACTGCGTCTGCACGCTGCCGACATCGGCTGGGCCGCTGGGGAGCCGGTTGTCCAAGGTCTCGACCTTGACGTGAATCCGGGCGAATGGGTCGCGATCACCGGCCCCTCGGGCTCGGGAAAGTCGACGCTGCTGGCGGCCATGCTGGGTGCCCTGAAGCCCCTGTCCGGTGCCCTGCAGGCCAGGCGGGGTGATGGGGATTGGATGCCCATCGGTGCCGCTGACCTGGCCCGGGTGGCCTGGTGCCCGCAGGAAGCCCACCTCTTCGATTCCTCCGTGCGCTCCAACCTCGGGCTAGGCAGGGACGCCGAAGACCAGCCCTCCGACGCCGAACTGCGGGCGGTGCTGGCCAAGGTCGGGCTGGAATCGTGGTTGGGAACGCTGCCAGCGGGCTTGGATGAGCGCATCGGTTCCGGGGGCCACCAGCTTTCCGGCGGCCAGCGCCAACGCCTGGCCGTGGCCCGTGCCCTGGCCGCAAGGGCACGGGTGCTGCTGCTGGATGAACCAACCGCACACCTGGGCGCGGACGAATCGGTGGCATTGGTCGCCGATCTCCGCGCGGGCTTGGCCGGCGAAGCGGTGCTGCTGGTGACCCACGACGGAGCCGTTGCTGCACTGGCTGACAGGGTCCATGAACTGGATTCGGCGTCGCTTCAGGTGCCGGCCGCGGTCTAACTCTGGGAAGCGGAAAACGTGCCGGAGGCCAGGTTGCGCGGTGCGCAGCCTGGCCTCCGGCCTGTTGTGCTAGGACTTCACGGAGTCGTTAGCGGGCTCCCGTCGTGAAGGACCATGTGGTGGCCGCGAGCGCGTTGCCGCGGGCATCCTTGATGCCGTTGGAGAGCCGAACCGTGTAGCGGCTTCCCGCAGCCAGGCTGGCCTTGGGATTCAGCGTGGCCGTGCGAGTCGTGGCGTTGTAGCTAACCACTGCCCCGACCGTTGCGCCGGCCCGGTTTGTCAACTTCACCGTGGTGGTGTTGATGCCGGAGACAGGCTCGCTGAACTTCGCCGTGACATTGGTGGCACGAGCCACGTTGGTGGCGTTGACTGCCGGGCTGCGCCCGGTGACCCTTGGCGCCGGATCGGTGGTGAACGCCCACGTCGTGGCCGTCAGCGGGTTCCCGCGGACATCCTTGATGCCGCTGGAAAGCCGCACCGTGTACCGGGTTCCCAAGGCCAGGCTGGCCGTCGGATTCAGCGTGGCGGTGCGCGTGGTGGCGTTGTAGCTCACTGCAGCCGCCACCTTGGCGCCGGTGGGGGAGGTCAGCCACAGGTTGGTGGTGTTGACCCCGGAGACCGCCTCGCTGAACTTCACGGTGACATTGGTGGTGCGTGCCACGTTGGTGGCATTGGCCGCCGGTGTCCGTCCGGTGATGGTCGGCAGCGGATCGGTGGTGAAGGACCAAGTGGTGGCCGTCAGCGGGTTGCTGCGGGCGTCCTTGATGCCGTTGGAGAGCCTAACCGTGTAACGGGTGCCCGCGGCCAGGGTGGCCGAGGGGTTGAGCGTGGCGGTGCGCGTGGTGGCGTTGTACGTCACGGCTGCCGCGACGTTGGTTCCCGCCGGGTTCGTCAGCCGCACGGTGGTGGTGTTGATGCCGGTGACGGGTTCGCTGAACTTCACCGCCACATTGGTGGTGCGTGCCACGTTGGTGGCATTGGCCGCCGGCGTCCGACCTGTGACGGTTGGCAGCGGATCGGTGGTGAAGGACCACGTGGTGGCCGGCAGTGCGTTGCCCCGGGGGTCCTTGATGCCCGCGCCCAACGAGACCGTGTAACGGGTGCCGGCGGCCAGGGTGGCCGTCGGGTTCAGCCTTGCCAGGCGCGTTGCCGCGTCAAAGGTGACAACTGCCGACACCGCGGCACCGGTCGAGGTGGTCAACCGCATATTGGTGGCATTGACCCCGGTCATGACCTCGCTGAACCTTACGTCCACGTTGCCGGTGCGTGCCACGTTGGTGGCATTCACCGCCGGTGTCCGGCCGGTGATCACCGGTGCCGCATCCGTGGTGAAGGTCCACGCGGTGGCCGGAAGCAGACTGCCGCTCGCATCGTGGATGGCGTTGGACAGGGACACTTTGTAAGTGGTGCCCAGGGCCAGGTTGGCCGTCGGATCTAGGGTTGCCGTGCGGGTCGCTGCGTCATAGGAAATGGTGGCCGGGACTGCGGTCCCTGCGGCCGTTGCCAGTGTCACGGTGGTTGCATCGATTCCGAGAACGTCTTCGCTGAATGTCGCCGAGACAGTGTTTCCGAGGGGGATATCCACAGCGTTGGCAACGGGTGTCCGCGCCGTGACGGCCGGTGCCACATCGGTGGTGAACGACCACGAAACCGGTGCCAGGGCGTTGGCGCTCGCATCCTGGATGCCGGCGGTCAGCGACATCGTGTAGACGGTGTTATTGGCCAGGCTTGCCGACGGATCGACGGTAACGGTGCGGGTTGCCGCGTCATAGCTGATGGTCGATGCGACCACCGTGCCGTCCGCATGCGTCAGGCGCACATTGTTCGGGTTGAATCCGGCGACGGACTCGCTGAACGACGCGGTGATGTTCGCCGCCACGGGAATGCCGGTGGCGGCGGCGGCCGGGGCCTGGGCGGTCATCAAGGGAGCCGTCACGTCGTTGGGATTGAGCGGCGGTTCCGTTCCATCGCTGGAAATCTTCCCTTGGAGACCAAACAGATTCGTGGACAGGTTCACTCCTCCGCCGGTGACCGAGAAGGCGTTGGTGCCGAAGGGGCTTCCGGTCACGGTGTGCTCCGCGTCGGGGTTCCCCAGGTAGCCGTCCGGCGCTGCCGGGGCCTGGGCCGGATCCCACTTCAGGAATGGGCCGATATTGCTCTTGAGCGGCGTGGTGAAGTTTTCTATTGCAGGGGAAATGTCTTCAACGAGTTTGCCGTCCCCGGCTGCATCGGTATCGAGGGTCAGGCTGCCGTAGGGATGAGTGAACGTCAACGTCGTGTTGGCGGGTCCGTCCTTGACCACCACGCGTTGTCGGCCGAAAACGACCTGGTCTCCGGCCTGGACGGCGTTGGCGAAGGCCGCCTCGAGTCCAAGGACCAAAACGGCGCTTCCCCCGCCGGGGAATTCCAATTCGCTGGACGCCAGCATGTAGAAGGCTTCGTCCGGGAAATTGTCGGGGAAGGTAATCGGTGCCTCTGCGTTCGGGACGTCACCGGGAAGGAATCCGCACAGGGGATTCAAGGCGTCAAGACATAGCTCAAGGCGGGTGCCGGCACTGTCCTGGTAGAAACTGGGAAAACCGGTATCCGTGTTGACGGGACCCACGGCCACGATTCCCCCGGGGTTCTTGACGATGACCTGGGTTGCCGCCTGGGCGGGGGTATGCATGCCCAGTGCCAGAAGCCCGATCGTCGTAATCGCAATTTTTCTTTGAAGGTTTCTTGGCGCCGCAGTGTGCCGCCCCGAGCTCCTGAGTTGGTTGGATTTCATGTTGACTCCTCAGCCGATCCGAAAGGTATGGCAACTGTGCGTGTAACACCTTAGGGAAACCTTGGGCACGTCACTCCGCAAATAAGCGTGTCAAGTGCGGTTTTCGCGAACGCCAAGGAATGGGGCACCGGGAGGCCGGGAACGTTGTTTTTCATGCGTCCAAGGCCGAGACGGTGTTGCCGGCCACCGCAGTGGAGACCACGGGGATCGAGCTTGTTTGGACCCGGCGGAGCATTCGCCCGGGATATACCGTGTCGGGTATTCGCAACGGTTCCGTGTACACGGCCCGACAAGAGGGGGAACGGGGAGAGGTCGACCGGGATGACGAAGATGACAGGGGTGCAAGCGGCAGTGGCCTTTCTTGGTCACAGGCCAGGGCCGTCGAAGACCAATCTCTCCGCTGGTGCCATATCGCCCGATCATGGGAACCCGCCGGGGATCGCACGCGAGGTTTCCGGCTTGGGGAAACCGTGACGCTCGCGTGCGCCGCACCGTCGGTGCCATTCCGTGCCCGGGATTCGTTGGGTGGGGGAGTCCTCGAATCCCAGGCCGGACGGTTTTCCTGAAGGCCTTGGGTATGGGCCCGCGGGCCTCGAATCTGTTCGAAGCCCCATGTCAACCGTGAAGGAATCCTTGCAGCCAAACCCTATGAAAAGGTATTGGTCTCGTGCCCGATCGGCGTCGCGGGGTTGCCGGACACGGAAAAGGGGAGGTCGTGGGCCGTCGCCACGGTGGGCGACGGTCCACGACCTCCCCCCAGTCGCTGTTGTGCGCGGGGCCCGGAGCCTATTCCTCCAGCAACGAGTCCTGGATGGCAACCCGGCGGGAGGACTCGACCTCGACCACCCCGGAATCGGCAAAGGGCTTGCTGTCCTCGGTGGGCGCGGCCAGCGGCGCGCGCGTGGAGCTGCCGGGCAGCGGCAATCCTCCGTTTGGCGAGAGTGCGGCCTCCGCCGGGGACGCTTCGGTCGCCGGGGTGCCGCCGAGCAAGTCGACGCCCTGCGCCAGGGGGACACCGGAGCCGTCGCGCTTGGCGTACTCGGTGGGCAGCGCACGCACCACGCCGGCGGCGGAGGATGCCCGGGCAGGACCTGCCCCGGCATAGGCAAGCTCCAGATGGTCCTCGCCCTTCAGGAAGCGGTGCGCCCGCACCCCGCCGGTTGCCCTGCCCTTGGCCGGGTACTCGGCGAAGTCCGTGACCTTCACCGAATGCGAGGCGGTGCCGGGCAGGGTGTTGGATCCGGTGGCAATCGAGACGAAGACGGGTGCCTGCGCGGCTGCCTCGACGACGCCGAAGAAGATCACGCTGTCGTCGGAAGCCAGCTTGATGCCGGCCATGCCGCCGGCGGTGCGGCCCTGGGGGCGCACGGCGGAGGCCGCAAAGCGCAGCAGCTGGGCGCCGCGGGTGGCGAAGACCAGGTCCGCGTCGTCGGGTCCCACGGCGGCGCCCACCACGGTGTCGCCATCCTTGAGCGTGATGGCTTCCCATTCGTCGCGGTTCAACGGGTAGTCGGGGCTCAGCCGCTTGACGACGCCGTTCGCGGTGCCAAGGGCCACCACCGCATCCAGCGGAACCAGCGCGACCATCTTCTCGCCCTTGGCCAGCTGGGCGAATTCGGCCACCTTCACCCCGCCGGTCAGCTGCGGGAAGCCGTGGGCCGGGGGCAGCAGCGGCAGGTCCACGACCTGCAGGCGCAGCATCCGCCCGGTCGAGGTGATCCCGCCGATTTCGCCGCGGGCGCTGGTCGCCACCACGGAGGCGAGCACATCGTGCTTCACCCGCGCACCGGCACCGTCCAACGGGTCGGCCGATCCGGTGCGGGCCACCTGCCCGGTGGCCGAAAGCAACACCCGGCACGGATCGTCGGCGATCTCCAGGCTCATCGGCGCCGCCTTGCCGGTGCCCACCGCCGCGGGCATCGAGGTGCCCTTCAGCGGGGATCCCGACTCGGACTCCAGCAGCACCGTGCGGCGCGGGGTGGCGAACTTCTCGGCCATGTCGGCCAGCTCGCCGGAGACCAGCTCGCGCAGCAATTCATCGGAGTCCAGGATCGCCCGCAACTCATCGATGGCCGCGCGCAGCTCCTCGGCCTCCTTCTCCAGTTCAATCCGGGAGAACTTGGTCAGCTGGCGCAGCCGCAGTTCCAGGATGTGGTTGGCCTGCAACTCGGACAGGTCGTAGATCGTCATCAAGCGCTCGCGCGCCTGGGCCGTCTCGTCCGAGGACCGGATGATGGCGATGACCTCGTCGATGTCGACGATCGCAATGAGCAGGCCCTCGACCAGGTGCAACCGGTCAAGCTTCTTCGCCAGCCGGTGCTCGGTGCGCCGGCGAACCACCAGCAGGCGGTGCTCGACGTAGACGGTGAGCAGCTCCAGCAGTCCCATGGTGCGCGGCTGGCCCTCGACCAGGGCGACGTTGTTGATGCCGAAGGAATCCTCCATCGGCGTGAACTTGTACAGCTGGGACAACACCGCGTTGGGGTTGAAGCCGTTCTTCAGCTCGATGACCAGGCGCAGGCCGTGGTTGCGGTCGGTGAGGTCGACCACGTCGGCGATGCCGGTGAGCTTCTTGGAATTGACCGCGTCCTTGATCTTCTCGATGACCTTTTCCGGACCGACCATGTAGGGCAGCTCGGTGACCACCAGGCCCTGCCGGCGGGCGGTGATCTGTTCCAGCTCCACCTTGGCCCGGGTCTTGAAGGTTCCGCGGCCGGCCCGGTAGGCGTCACGGATGCCGTCGAGTCCCACGATCTTGCCGCCGGTGGGCATGTCGGGGCCCGGGATGAACTTCGTGATGGCTGCCAGGTCGGCGTCCGGGTGGGCGATCAGGTGCCGGGCGGCGGCGATGACCTCGCCGAGGTTGTGCGGTGCCATGTTGGTGGCCATGCCCACGGCGATGCCGGTGGTGCCGTTGACCAGGAGGTTCGGGAAGGCCGCGGGCAAGACCGAGGGCTGCATGAACTGGTTGTCGTAGTTCGGGACGAAGTCCACGACGTCCTCGTCCAGGTTCGCCGTCATCGCCACCGCGGAGGCCCCCAGCCGGGCCTCGGTGTAGCGGGGAGCCGCGGGACCGTCATCCAGCGAGCCGAAGTTTCCGTGTCCGTCGATCAGCGGCAGGCGCAGCGCGAAGCCTTGGCTCATGCGCACCATCGCGTCGTAGATCGCTGTGTCGCCGTGCGGGTGCAGCTTGCCCATGACCTCGCCGACCACCCGGGCGCTCTTGACATGTCCCTTTTCCGGGCGCAGGCCCATCTCGGACATCATGAACAAGATGCGTCGCTGCACCGGCTTGAGTCCGTCGCGGGCATCGGGCAGGGCGCGGGAGTAGATCACCGAGTAGGCGTACTCCAGGAAGGATCCCTCCATTTCCTTGGTCACATCGATGTCTACGATGTGCTCCACGAAGTCCGCGGGCAGTGGTTCGGGCTTTTTGCGCGCCATATTTGGTGTGAATCCTCGATTCGGTACTGATGCCTGTCCTTGGGCAAGGGCAGGTTTCATCTCTAGCTGCGGTCCCGGCGCGTCGATCCAAGTGCTCTTCGGACGCCGACCGCTAGGCTAAGCCTATGGTGGATGGTCGTAAACCCGGTGAATATCCGTCCCATTGGGAAGCAGACGTTGTCCTGCGCAACGGATCCACGGCACATCTACGCCCGATTCAACCAAGCGACGCCGACAATTTGCAAAAAATGCACCGCGGGCAATCCGAAGCCTCGGTCTACATGCGCTATTTTACGTACAAATCCTCGCTCACCGCCAAAGAGCTCAAGCGCTTCACCGAGGTCGACCACGTCAACAGGGTGGCCTTCGTCGTGATCCGGGGCGAGGACATTATCGGTGTGGGGCGTTATGACCGGCTTGATGACCCCACCGACGCGGAGGTGGCCTTCAACATCTCCGATGCCTACCAGGGCATGGGCGTGGGCTCGATCCTGTTGGAGCACTTGGCCGCGGCCGCACGCGAAAACGACATTGAGAGTTTCTCCGCGGAGGTCCTTCCCGAAAACCGTAAGATGCTCACGGTCTTCGCCGAGGCCGGCTATGCGGTCAAGCGGCACTTCGACGAGGGCGTGGTGATGCTCGAATTCCCCATCGACCCCACGGAAAAGTCCCGCGCCGTGATGGAATCGCGCGAACACCGCGCCGAGGCCAAGTCGCTGGCCGGGCTGCTGGCCCCCGGATCCATCGCGGTCATCGGAGCCAGCCGCGAATGGGGCACCGTCGGGCACACGCTGCTGCACAACATCATCGAGGGCGGGTTCACCGGTGCCGTCTACGGCGTGAACCCGCAGGCCTTCGAGCTCGGCGGCATGCGCAGCTACGCCACGCTGGCCGAGATCCCGGGTCCCGTCGACCTGGCCGTCATTGCCGTCCCGCAGGACCAGATCCACCAGGTCATCACGCAGTGCGCCCATGCCGGGGTCAAGGGGCTGCTGATCGCCACGGGAGGCTTCGAGGCGGACGGCGAGGCTGGGCTGTCCCGCCAGCGCGAACTGGTCCGGCTGGCGCGGGCCAACGGGATGCGCGTGATCGGCCCCGCATCCCTGGGCCTGGTGAACACCGACCCCGCGACCTCCATGAACGCCTCCCTCGCCCCCGGCATGCCCCAGCAGGGAACCTTGGGGCTTTTTAGCCAATCCGCCGCCATCGGGGTGCTGCTCTACGCGGCCTCCGTGCGCCGCGGCGTCGGGGTGTCCTCCATTGTTTCGGCGGGCAACCGGGCGGATGTCTCGGGAAACGACGCCATGCAGTTCTGGGAAGACGATCCCGCCACCCGCGCAGTGGGCCTGTACCTCGAGTCTTTCGGCAACCCGCGCAAGTTCTCCCGCATCGCCCGCCGACTCTCGCACTCGAAGCCCGTGATCGTGGCCAAGTCCGATGTCATGGGGCTGCGGCTGCCGCCGGGCCACGCGGTGCGCACCACCCAGGCGCCCACGGCGGCGGTGGACGCGATGCTGCGCCAATCCGGGGTGATCCGGGTGCGCACCAACGAGGAATTGATGGAAATCGCGCAGGTGGTGGCTGCCCAGCCGCTGCCGGCCGGTCCAGGGATCGCGGTGTTGTCCAACTCCGCGGCGTTGGCCTCCGTGGTCGCCGACGCCGCCGAGCAGAACCACCTCGATGTGGTTGCCTCGGATGCTGGGGTGCACCTGGGGGATGGCCAGTCCCGGGCGCTGCCGCGGC
Source organism: Paeniglutamicibacter sp. ZC-3 (assembly GCF_025847175.2). Classification (NCBI taxonomy): domain Bacteria; kingdom Bacillati; phylum Actinomycetota; class Actinomycetes; order Micrococcales; family Micrococcaceae; genus Paeniglutamicibacter; species Paeniglutamicibacter sp. ZC-3. Next base: position 76,009 of record NZ_JAOYTG010000013.1, read on the forward strand.
TTGCCGCGGCCCTGGCCACGGCGCTGGAAAACACCGAAGTGCATTGCGGGATCGTCACCTTGCTGCCGGAGCCGGGGCTTTCCAACCAGGCGCTGGCCCGGTGCATCCGCGAGGCGGCAGCTGAGGCGGGCAAGCCCGTGGTGGCAGTGTTCACCGGCCTCATGGATCCCGTGGCCACTGTCGACGGGCTGCTGGATGCCGGGATCCACCCGGATGGCGGCAACTACGGACTGCCCTGCTATTCCAGCCCCGGGGTCGCCGTCAACGCCCTGGCGGCGGTCGTCCACTATGCGCGCTGGGTCGCCCGGGAACAGGGAGAGGTCATCGAGCCGCCGGGCATCGACGTGCCTGCCGCCGCCGACTTCATCGAGCAGGCCCTGGACACCGTGGAGGGCGTGGACCTGCTGCACCTGTCAAAGGGACAGGCAGCCGAACTTTTGGGCCACTACGGGATCGGGGTGCTTGAATCCTCGGGCTTCGAAACCGCCGACGAGGCGGTTGCCGCTGCCGGACGGCTGGGCTGGCCGGTTGCGCTCAAGGCCCGCGACGAGCACCTGCGCCACCGGCTGGACCTCGGCGGGGTCAGGCTGAATATCACCGACGAGGCCTCGCTGCGCTCCAATATCGGGCACATGCGCGAGATCCTGGCGACGTATGCGGCGAAGGACCTCGAGGTCCAATCCATGGCCCCGGCAGGGCAGGGCTGCGTGGTCAGGGCCGTCGAGGACCCGTTGCTGGGCCCGGTGGTGTCCTTCGGCCTGGCTGGCGACGCGGTGAACCTGCTCGACGACTGGGCGCACGGCACCCCGCCGCTGACAAACACCGACCTTTCGGACCTGGTGGCTGCCCCGCGGGCCTCGGCCCGACTGCGCGGCTACCAGGGACTTCCCGCAGTGGACCTGGGTGCACTGGAAGACCTGTTGAACCGCGTGGCCACCCTGAAGGACAACCACCCGGAGGTGTCCCTGCTGGAAATCAACCCGGTCATGGCCACCGCCAACGGCACGACGGTGCTGGCGGTCGAGATCTGGCTGGGCAACCCGGAGCAGCGCACCGATTCCGCACGCCGGGCCATGAGCCACTGAGCCGGCATCGCGGCAGCGGCGTACACCACACCCAGACCTCCCGGTTCGTCCCCTTGGGTAGACTGGTAGGCATGACCCCCCTTTCTTCGGCCACGGGCCCCGACCTGCAAGCTGACCTCGACCGTGCCGGGTTCTACCCGAAAATGGTTGCCGACATCATCGACGAGGCACTCGATGGGCGGGAGACCGGCGCGCACCTGGTGCATCTGGAGACCCACTTCGACCAGCACGAGGTCCACCGGCACATCACCGTTTTGGTGCTGGCCGAGGACGTGCTGCTGGTGGCCCACGTCGATGACCAGCAGCTGGACGAGAAGGGCAAGGAAGTCATGGCCCAGGTCTCCACCGAGCTGGTCCAGCTCTCCAAGGTCACCACCGTGGCCACCAGTTACGTATACCACCAGCCGCAGAACTACAGCACCGGCGACATGGTCAAGGAATTGACCCTGGGCATCGCCTGGGCCGGTGCCCAGCGGATCGACCTGGCCCCGGCCGGTTGCGCCGACCCCGCCTGCGACGCCGACCACGGTTACACCGGCACCTCCCAGCAGGAGGACCTCGTGCTACGCGTGAGCGCCGAGGCCGACGGCGTCAATGCCGTGACCGCCGCCCGCGGCTTCGCAAAGTCAATGCGCCGTGCCTCGGCCCCTCGCGGCGCCGATGCGTCCCGCCCCGTGGCCGCGGGACCCGCCGCCGAGGTGCGCGGACGCGTCGGCTCGCGCTTCGGCCGAAACACCCACCAGGGCTAAGGCCACAAGGGAGAACACCGCCTCGTGGCAACCAGCACCCGCAGAACCCCTGCCACCGCCTTGCCGGCGGCCCCTCCGTATGGAAGCAAGACCATCGCCGAGTTGCTGCCCAGCGCGGCGGCGGCACTGGGAGTCAAGGGCTTCGAGAACGCCCTGGGGCTTCCGACGGCCAACCGCATCTGTGTGGTGATGGTCGACGGCTTGGGCAAGGCCCTGCTCAAGGCCCGGGGGGGACATGCCCCGTTCCTGCGCAAGCTCATGGAAACCTCGCAGACCCTGCACGCTTCCTTCCCCTCCACAACCGCCGCCTCGCTGACCTCCATGGGCACCGGCCTGCCGCCGGGGCAGCACGGGATCGTGGGCTACGACGCGGTAGACCCCGAACGCCGCCGCGTCGTGAACCAGTTGGGCGGCTGGCCCAAGGACCTGGACCCGCTGTCCTGGCAGCCGCACCGGACGGTGTTCGAACAGGTGGCGGCGGCCGGGGTGCACACCGCCACGGTGTCCCTGTCCCAATTCAGGGATTCGGCCCTGACCAAGGCAGCACTGCGCGGCCCCGAATTCACCGCGGCGGAGTCTCCGCACGCACGGGTGCGCGCCACCTGCGAGATCCTCGCGGCCAATCCCCGCTCCCTGGTGTACTGCTACTTCAACGAGCTGGACAAGGCAGGGCACCGGCACGGCAAGGCATCGGCACAATGGGGAAACGCGCTGGAGGACCTGGACTCGGTCATGCGCACCCTGGCCGCACGGGTCCCGGCCGGCACGTTGCTGCTGCTGACGGCTGACCACGGCATGGTCGACGTGGACGAGAAATGGCGGATCGACTACTCCGAGTTTCCTGAGCTGGTGGACGGGGTCGAACTGACCTCCGGCGAGCCGCGAGGGGCGCAATTGCATTTCCACGCCCAGACCCCGCCGGCCCAGAGGGAGGCGGTGGCCGAGGCATGGCGGGAACGCTTTGGGTCCAAGGCCTGGGTGCTCGGCCGCGACGAGGCCATCGACCTGGGCCTGTTCGGGCCGGTGGATGACCGGGTGCGCGAACGCATCGGGGACCTGCTCATCCTGTCCGCGGAGGACATTGCCTTCCTCGACGGGCGGAGGGTCAAGCCCGCCGCATTCACGATGATCGGGCAGCACGGCTCGCTGACCCGCGCCGAGTGCGAGGTTCCGCTGCTGACCCTGGCGCGCCCGGCCGGGAAATAGCACCCAACAGCAAAGGTCCGGTTTTTGGCATCAAATCCTTGCCAAAAACCGGACCTTTCCCGTGGGTGCAGCGCCTACGTGGAGTCAGTCGTTGTTGTTGCGCCGGCCGAAGACGATCTCGTCCCAGCTGGGCACCGAGGAACGCTTGGCCTTTTTCTTGCCACCGGCCTCATCGTCGTGGGCACCGGCTTCCGACCCCTCTGCCGATTCCCCCTTGTCAGGGGTTTCCGGGCGAAGGTTCGGCACCAGGGAAATGGTCGTGGTTCTTGAGCTGACGCCGTCATAGAGTCGGGGCAGGCCGTCGTCCTGCGGCGCGGGGCCAGCCAGACGCGGGTCGTCCTCCGGGTGAGGGGAGCGTGAAAGCATGGCGGCCAGCGCGTCGTCGCCCTCTTCGTCGAGTCCCAGGCGCTGCCCGCGGCGGGCGCTGAGCGCGTCAAGGAGCTGTTCCGAGTCGGCCACGGCTGCCTCAAAGTCGACGTCGTCCCCGTCGGCCTCGACGTCGAAGGGATCGTCCGCGACGGCCGTCAGTCGGCGGGCACCCACCGGCGCGTCGAGCGGTTCCAGCTCGCTCAGGACCTGGGCCCAGCGATTGGCGTTCTGCAGCGATTTGCGGTTCGGGTGGAACGACCAGCGCGCGACGGATTCCTCGGAACCGGCGTCCAAGGCGATGCTGGCGTCGGATTCGGGCAAATCGAAGGTTGCCACGACCTCCCAGGAACCATCTGCCTCGCGCCAGGCGTCCCAGGCCAGGGATTCGGTGTCTATGCCCATCGAGTGGATTCGATAGGCGACCATTTCGCCGAGGTTGGCCGGTTCCTCGCCGAAGATGCTGCGGTAGCCGTCATGGGTCTGCGGGGCGGAAACCTCCACATTGCGCGCCTGGGAGGCAATGTATTCGCGTTCGGCCAGCACCGGACCCTCGTAGCGCATGATGCGCTCCAAGGACATGCCGGAAACGGCCGCCACGTCCTCTGCCGTGGCGCCGGAACGGATCCGGGCCTGGATGTCGCGGGGTGACAACGGCGCGGCTTGCGCCTCCGAACGATCGGCCCGGGCTGCTCGAGTCAATGCACTTCGCAGCGCTTCATCGACGGGCAGCACAAAACTGTTCCCGTCGTCGCTGCTCAGGTGCAGGCTCTCACCGTTCTCGTGGATTCCCACCAGTCGGAGTTGACGCATGACTATCCTCCACAAACCGTCGTGTTGTGACTAAAACTTTGCCACCTGCGGGGGCAAATACCTAAGAGGTGCCTTGGTGTGGCGCGGACCGGCTTCATGATTATTCCCACCAAGCCCGAAAACGCGCGTAAAAACGGGTAAAAAATCCCGTCTTTGGACCCGAAGGTGCAATGATGAACAGTCGGTTCCCGCCCGGGCACAAAAAAGCATGATTCTGCGTTGAAGCATAAGCGCATGAATTTGCGTGGATTGACCCGCGGGACCGGAACCGGTCCCGGGACGACCCAAGACGAACAACAGCTTGAACCAAGCGGAGTGTGAAGCAGCAATTATGGCAACCGACTACGATGCACCTCGGAAGCATGCCGAAGACGATGAGAAGCCCGAGGCCCTGCCCGAGCTGAAGGCCCAGCGCAGCACGAACACCAACGCCTCGAATCTCATCGATGAAGACGAGGCGGCCCTGGCCGACAGCTATGAGCTGCCGGGTGCCGACCTGTCGGGCGAAGAACTCGCGGTCATGGTGATGCCGGCGCAGGCGGACGAGTTCACCTGTGCGTCCTGTTTCCTGGTGCGGCACCGTTCGCAGATCGCCCTGCAGAAGGACGGCCTGCTCTACTGCACCGACTGCGAGGGCTAGCCACAACACAACGCCCGCCACCCCCTCAATCCCCGCACAAGCGGGAGCAGGGGGATGGCGGGCGTTTTTGTGCCTCGGTGGATTGGCGCCTAGGCGGTGCCGGATTCCTCCGCGGCATCGGGGGAGTTGCCATCCTGCGCCTCGGGGTTCTCCACGGGCTCGCGGTACTGCACCATGACGCCGCCCAGGGCGGCGGTGAGTTCCTCGGGACGGCGGGTCGAAGCCAGCCAGTACGGGGTGGAGTCGCGCTCGTCGGTGATCTGGATGCGCACCACCGGGTCGATCCAGCCGCGGATGCACATGAAGGCGATGCCGTTCAGGCCCGGACCGCGCTGGTGGTAGGCCGCCGCGCCGCGGTAGCCGGTGACATCGCCAACGAATTCACGTTCGATGGTGGCACGTCCCACGGTCAGCGTTTCGTCGCGGACCTCGATCTTCGGGGTGCTCATGACCAGGGCGAAGGAGATCAGGCCCAGGGCGACGACGCCGGCCACGACTCCCCAGCCCAGTCCCACCGGGATGAACGCGATGGCGGCGGTGGCGCCAAGGCCCAGCGTCACGACCCAGATCCACCATGCGGGCCACAGCTTTTCGCTGAAGTGGACGGGGGCAGGTTGCATCGGTGAAGGGTTCTCGGCCATACCCTCAAGCATAGGCGGTTGGGAGTCCGTACCCGGCCAGCGCCGGCGCGCCCGAGGGACTAGAGTTAATGGGAAACAGCAGTGGCCGTGCCGTGGCCAGAACCCAATCTTGAACCCCTTGGAGTGGAAAATAGATGTCCGAATCGAGAGTCGATATCGCCCTGAAAATGCTTGATCCGGACCTTCCGGCACCAAGTTATGCGCACGAGGGCGATGCGGGAGCAGATCTGTGTGCCCGCGAGGACGTGACGCTGGAGCCGGGACAACGGGCGCTGGTTCCCACCGGCGTCTCCCTGGCGCTGCCCCTGGGCTACGTCGGGTTGATCCACCCGCGTTCCGGCCTGGCCACCAAGCACGGCCTGACCGTGGTCAATGCGCCGGGGACCGTGGATGCCGGGTACCGTGGTGAGTTGAAGGTCACGTTGTTGAACACGGATGCAACCACCCCGATCGTGCTCAAGCGCGGGGACCGCATCGCCCAGCTGGTGATCCAGAAGGTCGAGCGGGCCCACTTCATCCAGGTCCAAGATCTTGACGACTCCTCGCGCGGCGCCGGCGGCTTTGGCTCCACCGGTGGTTTCGAAACCGCAAACAGCAGCCACTAGGGCCGGCCAGCGAAATCTCACGGTCGATACAGCAAGAGAGCAACTTCAATGATTTTCAAGCGTAAGAAGAAGGCCGTCGCCGAGGCGCAGCCCGAACAGACCATCGCCGGACTCAATGCCGCGGCCGCCAGCGGGACCGGGGAACCGGCGGCGGAAAAGCCTGCCAAGGCTCCAGAGGCGGAGGCCGCAGCGCAGGACGCGCCGGCGGCAACCCCGGAACGCGCGGGCGGGCCCTTTGACGGTGATGACATCGAGGACCACGAGGGCTTCCTCGACCTGGGAGCCTTGCTGATCAAGCCGGTCCCCGGCCTGCAACTTCGCCTCGAGGTCGAAGAATCCACGCAGCGCGTCATCGCCGTGGCACTGGAGATCGGTGGTTCGCGCATGCAGCTGCAGGTCTTCGCCGCACCCAAGTCCGATGAGCTGTGGCCAGGCATCTCCACCCAGATCGCCACCGGCATCGCCGACCAGGGCGGGGAAACGGAAATGGTTCCCGGCCGCTTCGGCAACGAATTGCTGGCCCGGGTTCCGCAGACAGCTCCCGACGGACGCCAAGGCCACGTGGCGCTGCGCTTCCTGGGCATCGACGGTCCGCGCTGGTTCCTCCGCGCGGTCATCGGCGGTTCGGCGCTGACGGATGCGGCCGAATCCAAGATCATGGAGGACACCCTGGCACAGGTCGTGGTGGTGCGCGGCGACACGCCGATGCCGCCGACCGAGTTGCTGTCCCTGACGGTGCCCTCCGGTGCACTGGCCCGTCCGGATGAGACCGGCGAGGCCCCCGGCACCGAGCGTCCCGAACGTGGCCCGGAAATCACCCAGATCGGCTGATTCGTTGCCCAAGGACAAAGCGGTGAAGGCCACCTGGTCGCAGCGACCGGAAGTCGCGGACGTCCGTGAGCCGGGCGAGCAGGGACCCACGGGCGTCCAGCCCCTGGCGTCCCTGGCCGAGCTTCCGGTACGCGGGCGCATCGCGCACCGCGGCTACGTCGAATCCATCACGATCCTTCCCCTGGCGCAGGCCCCGGCCTTCTCCGCGACGGTCGTTGACCACCCGGCGCCGCCCGGTGGCCGCCGAAGCGCGGTGCCGCACCTGCGGCTGGTGTTCCTGGGCCAGCGCCGGGTACCGGGACTCGTGGCAGGCTCCCGGATCAAATACGAAGGCATGGTTGCACCGCTTGATTCGGTGCCCACGGTCTTCAACCCCCGCTACGAGATCCTGCCCGAGCGCAGCTCCCGCTAGCGGTGCGCACCGCCCCCCATTCACCCTCGAGTCTTCCCAAGGACAACGGACCGCCATGAGCGAGCACAACGAACAGCAGCCCCAGCCCGAGGACGATGCGCCCGGTGCCGAGGACATGGCCCGGCGAATCGGCGCCAATTCCGGCATCGAACGCCGCGAGGACGGGCAGATCGACGTGCTCAAGACCATTGGCGGGGTGCGCGGACTCGTCGAGTCGTTGCTCCCGGGACTGGTTTTCCTGGTCATCTTCACCCTGTGGCAGCAGCTGAACACCGCGCTGATTGCCTCGGTGACCGTGGCCCTGGTGTTCACCGTGGTGCGCCTGGTGCGCCGCGGCTCCCTCACCCAGGCGCTGACCGGCCTGGCGGGCGTGGCCATCTGCGCCATCTTCTCCAGGGTCACCGGGGAGGCCAAGGACTACTACGTCCCCGGCTTCTACACGAACCTCGCCTACGGGGCGGCGTTGGTCATTTCGATCATGGTCCGCTGGCCCCTGATGGGCGTGATCTTCGGATTCATCCGCTCGGAACAAACGCATTGGCGGGAAAACAAGCTGCGCGCCAGGCAATACGACTGGGCGACCTGGATCGTGGTGGCGGTATTTGCCGCGCGTTTGGTCGTCCAATTCCCGCTGTACCTGGCCGACAACGTCCCGGCCCTGGGCGCGGCGCGCCTGGCCATGGGCGTGCCGCTCTATGCTGCGGCGCTGTGGGTTGCCTGGATGATCTCGCGGCCGCAGAAGGCGCCGGCTGGCCAACCGACACCGGACACCATCGCCTAGCCTGGCGGGCCCCCGGCTACGCGATTCGCACGCAGTCCAGTGCACCTGGCGTCCATGCCGGGACGGCGCTGGGCCGTCCCGGGGAGTGGACCGCGGTTGGCGGGGTTCGCGCCGGGGCTATTGCTCGCCGGTGGTGCGCAGCACGGTGCGCAACTCGTCCTCAGCCACGATCGTGGTCACGAAGAACAACTCGTCCCCGCCCTCGATGACATCATCCTGGCTGGGCGCCAGTGGGATGTCATCGCGCAGGATCGCCACCACCGTGGCCTCATTGGGCCACGACACCGAGCCCAGGGTCCGCCCGATCAGCGCCGAATCGTGCGGGACGGTGAACTCCACCATCGAAACCACGCCCGATTGCAGGGTCATCAGGCGCACCAGGTCGCCGATCTCCACCGCCTCCTCGACCAGGGCCGTCATCAGCCGCGGGGTGCTCACCGCGACGTCGACGCCCCAGGCGTCGTCGAACATCCAGTCGTTCTTCGGGTTGTTCACCCGGCCGACGGTGCGTCCGACGCCGAATTCGCTCTTGGCCAGCAGCGATACGACCAGGTTCACCTTGTCGTCTCCCGTGGCCGAGACAACCACGTCGACTTCCTCGAGCTTGGCTTCCTTGAGCACAGAGAGTTCGCAGGCGTCGCCGAAGAGCCAGCGGGCGCCCTGCACCCCGGCCCGCGAAACCACCTCGGGCTTCTCGTCGATGAGCAGCACCTCGTGCCCGTGGCTGATCAATTCCTTGGCAATGGAGCTGCCCACGGACCCTGCTCCGGCAATCATGACCTTCATTACGTGTTTTGCTCCGTGATTGGTTTGGGGGCGACCGAGAGGACCTTCTCAATGTCCTTGTCGGCGTTGACGGGCATCATCGCGTGCACGATGTCGCCCTGCTGCAGCCGCATGCCGGGAACCGGCAGCACGCCCTCGCCAAAGCGCGAGAGGTAGGCGATGCGGATCGGGGCGGCCGCCTCGAGCTCCTCGAGCCCGTAGCCGTACCAGCCCTCGTGGATGTTCACCTCGCCGAGGATCAACCGGCCGGAGGCCTCGCGGAAGTCGCCGTGAAGCGAATGTTCGGGCAGGATCCGGCGCAAAACCTGGTCAGAGCTCCAGCGCACCGCAGCCACCGTGGGGATGCCAAGGCGCTGGTAGATCTCCGCCCGCCCCGGGTCGTAGATGCGGGCCACTACGTGCGGGACGTGATAGGTCTCGCGGGCCACCCGGGTGGCCAGGATATTGGAGTTGTCGCCGCTGGAGACCGCGGCAAAGGCGTAGGCCTCCGCGATCTTCGCCCGTTCCAGGGTTTCGCGGTCGAATCCGACGCCGGAGACCTTGAGTCCGGAGAAGCTGCGGCGCAGGCGGCGGAATGCGCGGTCGTCCTGGTCGATGATCGCCACCGAGTGCCCGGCGTCGTCGAGCGTGTGGGCCAGGGTCACGCCCACCCGTCCGCAACCCATGATGACGAAGTGCGCCATGATCCATCCTTCTTGTTCCCGCCGAGGTGCCTGCGGTCCTCCGTGGCACGGTTCATTCCCCAGTGTTTCACGGTTAGGGCCCCCGATGCGGGATTCTTCACGTCGCCCGCGACGGTGTGGTGTATGACAGGTGCGGGCAAAGGGGGCTAGCTTTGGATCGTGCTTTCATTCCTTGACGCGTTGAAACGGATCCTGGTGGGGCGCCCCTTCAGGACCGAGCGCCTGAAGGAGGCCCCGCTGCGCAAGCGCCTTGCGCTGCCCATCTTTTCGGCCTCTGCTCTCTCCTCAATTGCCTATGCACCTGACGAGGTGATCCTCACCCTCGCGCTGGCGGGGCTGGGAGCCATGGCTTTCTCGCCCTCGGTGGGTCTTGCCGTCATGGTCGTGATGCTTGTCATCATCGCCTCCTACCGCCAGTCCGTGAAGGCCTACCCCTCGGGCGGCGGCGACTACGAGATCGCCTCCGTGAACCTGGGCCCACGGGCCGGGACCACGGTGGCAGCTGCCCTCCTGGTCGACTTCGTGCTCACCGTGGCGGTGTCCATTTCCTCCGCCTCGCACTACGTCATCGCCGCATTCCCGGCGTTGGACGGAAGCCAGGCATGGTTCGCCACCGCCGGGGTCGTGGTGCTGACGGTGCTGAACCTGCGCGGGCGGGGCCGGTCCAAGATGGGCACCGCTGCACCCGTCTACTTGTTCATCGGCGTGGTCCTCGTGATGCTCGCAGCCGGCGGGATCCTTGCTGCCACCGGCACGCTGGGGACCGCCCCCAGTGCCGGCTTCGAGGTGGTTCCCGACCCCGACTATCCGCACGGGCTCACCGGTCTGGCCGGGGTGCTGCTGGTGCTGCGCGCGTTCTCCACGGGATCCGCCGCGCTCACCGGGGTCGAGGTCCCGATCTCCAACGTCCACAAGCTTGCGGCCCCCAAGGCCCGCAATTCGGCTGCGGTGTTGCTGCTGCTGGGCCTATTCGCCGGCGCATTGACCCTGGGGACCATGTACCTGGCGCGGGCAGTGCAGGTCCGCGTGGTGGAGGATCCCGCCACCGGCCTGCGCCTGGACGGCGGTCCGATCCCTGCCGACTACATCCAGCATCCGGTCCTCGGCCAAGTGGCGGAGGCCATCTTCGGCGGCGCGTCCATCGGCTTCTACCTGGTGCTGGCGGTGACGGTTGCGGTGCTGCTGATAGCCGCGCACACGGCCTTCAATTCCTTCCCCAACCTGGCCTCGCACCTGGCCACCGACGGCTACCTGCCGCGCCAGCTGCGCACCCGCGGGGACAGGCTCGGCTTCTCCAACGGCATCCTGGCCCTGGCCATCGCCGCCATCGCGTTGATCTGGGTGTTCGACGCCCACGTTCCGACCTTGATCCAGCTCTACGTGGTGGGCGTCTTCGTGTCCTTCACGCTGAGCCAGCTCGGCATGATCCGGCACTGGGGCCGCGAACTGGCCCAGACCCCGGACAAGCGCGTGCGCGCCCGCATCCACCGCTCCAGGCTGCTGAACCTCGCGGGCTTCGCGCTCACCGCCGCTGTGCTGCTCATCGTGCTGGGCACCCGGCTGGTTCACGGCGCCTGGCTGGCGGTGCTGGGCATCGCCGTGCTGTTCGCGATGATGGATTCGCTGCACCGCCACTACGTGCAGGTGGACAGGGAACTTGCCATTGGCGAGGACGAATCGGCCACCGCCCTGCCTGCCCGCGTGCACGCACTGGTGCTGGTCTCCACGCTGCGCAAGCCGGTGCTGCGTGCGGTGGCCTTCGCCCGCGCCGCGCGTCCCTCGAAACTCGATGCCATCGTGGTGGACGCCGACTCGGAGCGCACCGAGGCGACGCTGGCCCGGTGGGAGGCCCTGGGCATCCCGGTGCCGATCACGGTGCTTGCCTCCCCGTACCGGGAAATCGCCCCGCCACTGATTGAGCACATCCGCTCGATCAAGCGCGATTCACCGCGCGACCTGATCGTCGTCTACATCCCCGAATACGTGGTGGGCCGCTGGTGGGAGCAACTGGTGCACAACCAGACCGCCATGCGCATCAAGAACCGCCTGCATTACGAGCCCGGGGTCGTGGTGGCCTCGGTGCCGTGGCGCCTGGCCTCCTCCGACGCCTCCATGGACCTGGGCCCCACCGAGGAAGCCTCGGCAGGCGCCAAGCCCATGCCGCATCCAGCGGCACCCCAGATCTCCAATCCGAAAGACAAGCCATGAGCACGCACGAAAACATCCTGAAGGTGCGCCTCGACGCACCGGCCCACGGCGGCCACACTGTCGCCCGACACGAGGGCCGGGTGATCTTCGTGCGCCACGGCATTCCCGGCGAACTGGTTTCGGTCGCCGTGCGCGATGACGGCGAAAAGGCCCGTTTCTGGCGCGGCGACGTCGTCGAGGTCCACGAGGCCTCAGCGGACCGGGTACCGCATTTCTGGACCCAGGCCGACTCCCTGCACGCGGCCCCGCGCGGCATCCTGCCGGTGGGCGGCGCGGAATTCGGGCATATCGCACTGGACGCCCAGCGCCGGATCAAGGGCCAGATCTTCGTCGAGCAGATGCAGCGCCTGGGCGGCATCGACGCGGCCGAGCACGGCTTCACCGCGGTTCGCGCGCCCGAGGGCGAATCCGCCGACGGGCTGGGCTGGCGCACGCGCACGGCCTTCGCAGTGGACGCCAAGGGCCGCCTGGCCATGAGCGCCTTCCGCTCCAACGACCTGGTGCCGGTCAAGGAAATGCCGTTGGCACACCCGAAGATCAACGAGCTGGCGCTCTGGGAGCTGCCGCTGGCAGGCATCAGCCGCGTCGAGGTTGCCGTCGGATCCGGCGACGATGGCGGGGTGCTGGTGCTCTTCATCGAGGACGGAACGGTAGCCGGGGCAGCGGGCCGCGCGGCCAAGCGCCTGCCCGAGGGGACCAGCGCCGCGGCACTGACCCAGGTCGGAGGATCGGCTGCCGACGGGCGCGGTGCCCTGCAGCGCTTGCGCGGGCGGACGTGGCTTTCCGAATCGGTGGCGGGCCACGACTACCGCATCACCGGCGAAGGTTTCTGGCAGATCCACCGGTTGGCCCCCGCCACCCTGGTGGAGCGTGTGATGAGCCAGTTGGCGCCGGGCTACGGGACGCGCATCGCGGACCTCTACGCCGGGGCAGGTCTCTTCAGCGCACCGCTGGCCAAGGCCGTGGGCGACGACGGCATGCTGCTGTCCATTGAGGGAGCCCCGGGAACCAGCAAGGACGCCCTGAAGAACCTGCGTGAATTCCCCCAGGCGATCATTTCCCAGGGGCGCGTTGAAAAGACCTTGTCCAGGGAATTGAATACGCGCAAGGCCAAGCTGGATTCGATTGTGCTCGACCCGCCGCGCAACGGCGCCGGCAAAACCGCCGTTTCCGCGATGGTGCGTTCGGGCGCCAAGAAGATTTCCTACGTTTCGTGCGATCCTGCATCGTTTGCCCGTGACACTGCGGATCTCCTGGCTTCGGGGTTCCGCTTGGAAGAGGTTGATGTCATTGACCTTTATCCGCACACCCATCACATGGAAACCGTGGGACTGTTTGTCCGCCACTAGGCGTTGATATGACCCCGTCCGGCCCGAAAATGTCGGGATGGCGGGGTTTCAAGGGTGGCGGGGGATAGACTGTTTATAGCTCTGCCGCTAATAAAACACAGGTAAACTCAGTTAGGATCGCCTAACTGGATTTCCTTGTGGGCGTGCAACGAAGATGTAATTCCGGCGAGAGGAGTCCCCGTGAGCAATGTGGACAGTTTTGGTGCCAAGGGCGTATTGGACGTCAAGGGCAACGAATATGAAATTTACCGGCTGAACGCAGTCGAAGGTGCGCAAAGCCTTCCGTACAGCCTCAAGGTTCTGTTGGAGAACCTGCTTCGCACCGAAGATGGCGCGAACATCACCGCAGAACACGTCAAGGCCGTAGGCCAGTGGGATGCAAACGCAGAACCGAACACCGAAATCCAATTCACCCCTGCACGCGTCTTGATGCAGGACTTCACCGGTGTTCCTTGCATCGTTGACCTCGCCACCATGCGCGAGGCCGTCAAGGAACTTGGCGGAGACCCGACTCGGGTGAACCCGTTGGCTCCTGCCGAAATGGTCATCGACCACTCCGTGCAGATCGACGTCGCCGGCAACGCCGGTGCCCTCGAGCGCAACATGGAAATCGAATACCAGCGCAACGGGGAGCGTTACCAGTTCCTGCGTTGGGGCCAGACCGCATTTGATGACTTCAAGGTGGTTCCCCCGGGAACCGGCATCGTGCACCAGGTCAACATCGAGTTCCTGGCTCGGACCGTGATGACCCGCGAAGTCAACGGCGTGCTTCGTGCATACCCCGACACCTGCGTCGGCACCGACTCCCACACCACCATGGTTAACGGCATGGGTGTGCTGGGCTGGGGCGTTGGCGGCATTGAGGCCGAGGCAGCAATGCTCGGCCAGCCTGTCTCCATGCTGATCCCGCGCGTCGTGGGCTTCAAGCTCAACGGATCGATCCCCGCCGGTGCCACGGCAACCGACGTTGTGCTGACCATCACCGAGATGCTGCGCAAGCACGGTGTTGTCGGCAAGTTCGTCGAGTTCTACGGCCAGGGCGTCGCCGAGGTGCCGCTGGCAAACCGCGCGACCATCGGCAACATGTCCCCGGAGTTCGGTTCCACCGCGGCCATGTTCCCGATCGACGATGTCACCCTGGATTACCTGCGCCTGACCGGCCGCTCCGAGGAGAACGTTGACCTCGTCGAGGCCTACGCCAAGGAGCAGGGCCTGTGGCACGACCCGAGCCGCGAGATCCGTTTCTCCGAGTTCCTCGAACTCGATCTCTCGACGGTGGTTCCCTCCATCGCCGGACCGAAGCGTCCGCAGGACCGCATCGAGCTTTCCAGCGCGAAGGAACAGTTCCGCAAGGACATCCACAACTACGCAGCTGGTGCAGCCGACGAACTGAACATCGGTCGCCCCTCGACGTCCGTAGAGGTCACCAAGGCCGACGGAACCAGCTTCTCCATCGACCACGGTCTGGTCTCGATCGCTTCGATCACCTCCTGCACCAACACCTCCAACCCCTCGGTCATGCTTGCCGCAGCCCTGCTGGCACGCAAGGCAGTGGAAAAGGGTCTGGTGTCCAAGCCATGGGTCAAGACTTCCGTCGCGCCGGGCTCCAAGGTCGTCACCGAGTACTACGAAAAGTCCGGCCTCATGCCGTACCTGGAGAAGCTTGGCTTCTTCGTCGTGGGCTACGGCTGCGCAACCTGCATCGGCAACTCCGGCCCGCTGGACGCTGAGATCTCCGAGGCCATTCAGGCTCACGACCTCTCCGCAACCGCAGTGCTCTCGGGTAACCGCAACTTCGAAGGCCGCATCAACCCGGACGTGAAGATGAACTACTTGGCTTCCCCGCCATTGGTCATCGCTTACGCCCTGGCTGGCACCATGGACTTCGACTTCGAAACCGATTCCCTGGGCACCGACACGGACGGCAACGAGGTGTTCCTCAAGGACATCTGGCCGTCCCCGACCGAGGTTCAGGCAACGATGGATTCCTCCATCGATGAGGGCATGTTCGCCAAGGGCTACGACGGTGTCTTCGACGGCGACGATCGCTGGAAGGCACTCGACACCCCGGCGGGCAACACCTTCGAGTGGGCAGAGGATTCGACCTACGTCCGCAAGCCCCCGTACTTCGAGGGCATGACCGCAACCCCGGCACCGGTCGAGGACATCTCCGGCGCCCGCGTGCTGCTGAAGCTGGGCGATTCGGTCACCACCGACCACATCTCCCCGGCGGGTTCATTCAAGTCCGATTCACCGGCTGGCCAGTACCTGCTGGCCCACGGCGTGGACCGCAAGGACTTCAACTCCTACGGCTCGCGCCGTGGCAACCACGAGGTCATGATCCGCGGCACGTTCGCGAACATCCGCATCCGCAACCAGATCCTGGACAACGTCGAGGGTGGCTTCACCCGCGACTTCACCCAGGAAGGGGCTCCGCAGGCCTACGTCTACGACGCTGCTCAGAACTACAAGGAAGCCGGCACCCCGCTGGTCATCCTGGGCGGCAAGGAATACGGATCGGGCTCCTCGCGCGACTGGGCAGCCAAGGGAACCGCGTTGCTGGGCGTCAAGGCCGTCATCACCGAGTCGTTCGAGCGTATCCACCGCTCGAACCTCATCGGCATGGGCGTGCTTCCGCTGCAGTTCCCGGCCGGCGAAAACGCCGAGACCTTGGGCCTGACCGGCACCGAGACCTTCTCCGTCGAGGGAGTGACCGAACTCAACAACGGCACCATCCCAAAGACCCTGAAGGTCACCGCCGTGGCGGAAGACGGCAAGACCGTCTCCTTCGATGCCGTCCTGCGCATCGACACCCCGGGCGAAGCAGATTACTACCGCAACGGTGGCATCCTGCAGTACGTCCTGCGTCAGATCTCCGCCAACTAATCCAGTTAGCGAAGATACACGCTCGCAAGGGCGGGTCGACCCGGAGAAGTCCGGGTAGGCCCGCCCTTGCGGCGTTAATGCAGCAGGGGTTGGATTTTCGAGACGCACGCCAGGGGGATGCGGCCGATGGAACAATTCGTCCGACTCGGATTCTGTGCAGGGAGCCCGCTCCCTGCACAGAATCCCTGGGGCTGGCTCGCGTGTGAATGCGACACAGAATTCCACGGCATCGGGACACCGCGACGAGCTGCTGCGGCATATCCATGGCAACCAATCTTGTTTTGGGCTTTACTGGTTCTACACCCATTGTTGCCATTGGAACGAGGTCGAAAATCATGGATTCAGGCCAACTAGTGTGGACCATCGTTATAATCGTTGTCGTACTGGTAGTCCTTGGACTAGTGCTTTTCTTTGGCCAACGACGTAAGAAGGAAAAGGACCACGAGCGGGCGGAAACCCTCCGCCAGTCGGCGGCCGACGAGCAGCTCAATGCACGGGAGAGAGAAGCAAAGTCTGCCAGGGCGGCAGCGGACGCCAAGCAGGCCCAGGTTGATGCCGAACGCCTCCAGAAAGAAGCCCGCAGCCAGAATGCCGAAGCCCAGTCAGCACGGGCCAGTGCACAGGAGCAGGCCAACAAGGCCAAGGCGCTTGACCCGAACGCCGAAACCAGGGGTACCCGGGATGGTGGGGCGTCCGAGGCCGGACGGGAACCGCTTAATACGAACGCCGAAACCAGGGGTACCCGGGAAGGCGATTCGTCCGAGGCTGGACGGGACACACTCAGAGATCCCGATCAGCCGACGCAGGCAAATCCCTCCGGCGGAACCGAAAACGGCGGGCGCCATCGGGGCGGGGATGTCACCGGGCACTGACACGGCATCTGGCTCCGCCCCTGCATGCATGACATGACGTTGGTCTGTGACAAAGCGTGCAGGCGGGTACACCGATGCGGCGCCGGTGGTCCTCCGGGCTACAGGGGATTAACCGGAAGTCGTTCCGAGATCATCGTTCAACATCGCAACCCGTGCTGCGATGTCATCCCGCAGGAATTCCATGCGCTCGCGCTCGGTGCTCAGCTCCGCGGGCGCTTCGGCGGGAACCCAGCGCTCCATCACGACGCCCTCGAGGCCGGGGACTTGTGCCTCGCCCACGATGACGACCCGGTCCGCGGCACGCAGCACTTCCTCGGTCAACGCGGTCGGCACCTCTGCGCGCATGTCGGCGCCTACTTCTTCCACCACGGAGGCGGCCAGTTCATTGATGTGGTGGGCCGGAATGAGTCCGGCGGATTTCACCGCAATGGAATCTCCTGCGGCCTGGCGCAATAGCGCCGCGGCAATTTGCGACTTCCCGCCATTGGTGTTGCAGACGAAGAGTACCGAGGGGGTCTGGGGGCTCGAAGTGCTCATGGGGCTGTGGATCCTAGGGCTTGGCGGGGGATGGCGAAGGGCAGGGTTTGCCCGCAACTTGATCCTACGCAAGGGTGGCTTCCTTGATCCAGCGCCTGCCGATGGTGGGACGGGACACTGTGGCGTGCACCGCCATGGTGCCCGGCGGCAAGGGACGAGCGGTAAGATTGAACGGGTATTTGCCACTGCGAAAGGACTGCCTCCGTGCCACTGCTTCCGACCATCAAGGAACCGCGGGACCTTCGTGGCCTGGACGCGGCTAAAATGCACCAGCTGGCCAAGGAAATCCGGTCGTTCCTGATCAAGAACGTTGCCCGCACCGGGGGACACCTGGGCCCCAACCTCGGTGTGGTCGAGCTGACGCTGGGCATCCACCGGGCTTTCGATTCACCCACCGACTCCATCATCTTTGACACCGGACACCAGTCCTACGTCCACAAGCTGCTGACCGGGCGCCAGGACTTCTCCACGCTGCGCCAGCAGGGCGGGCTCTCCGGGTATCCCGAACGCGCCGAATCGGTGCACGACATCGTAGAGTCCTCCCACGCCTCCTCCTCGCTGTCCTGGGCCGACGGGATCTCCCGGGCCCGCAAGCTCACCGGGGAAGCCGACCGCTACGTTGTCGCCCTGGTCGGTGACGGCGCCCTGACCGGCGGCATGGCCTGGGAAGCGGTCAACAACATCGCCGCCGACAAGGATCGCCGCGTAATCATCGTGGTCAACGACAACGGCCGCTCCTACGCCCCGACCATTGGCGGACTCGCCGACCAGTTGGCCGGCCTGCGCCAGCGCCTGGACATGTTCCGCACGCACCCGGCCTACGAAAACACCATGGACAGGCTCAAAAGCCGCCTGAAGGATTCAGGCCCCGTGGGCCAGTTCACCTACAAGTCCCTGCATGCCACCAAGAAGGGCATCAAGGACTGGTGGGCACCCCAGGGCCTATTCGAGGACCTGGGCATGAAGTACATCGGCCCCATCGACGGGCACAACCAGACGGCCGTCGACCAGGCGCTGCAGCAGGCCCGGAACTTCGGCGGACCGGTCATCGTGCACGCACTGACCGAAAAGGGCCGTGGCTACGCCCCTGCCCGCGCCGACGAGGCCGACCAGTTCCACGCGGTGGGCGTCATCGACCCGCAGACCGGCGAACCCGTATCCAAGGCCTCTGCCCGTTCCTGGACTTCGGTCTTCGGCGAGGAAATCGCCGACATTGCCGACGAACGAAGCGACATCGTTGCCATCACCGGCGCGATGCTGCAGCCGGTGGGCCTGAAGACCATGTCCGAACGCCACCCCGAACGGGTGCTGGACGTGGGCATCGCCGAACAGCACGCGATGACCTCCGCCGCGGGCCTGGCCTTCGGCGGGCTGCACCCGGTGGTGTGCGTCTATGCGACGTTCCTGAACCGGGCGTTCGACCAGCTGCTCATGGACGTGGCCCTGCACAAGGCCGGCGTCACCGTGGTGCTGGACCGCGCCGGGGTCACCGGGCCCGACGGGCCCAGCCACCACGGCATGTGGGACATGGCCCTGATGCAGATCATTCCCAACCTCCACCTGGCAGCCCCGCGCGATGCGGTGCGGCTGCGCGAGGAACTGCGCGAGGCCGTGGCCATCAAGGACGCGCCCTCGGTGGTCCGATTCTCCAAGGGCAGCGTGGGCCCGGAAATTGTCGCCATCCAGCGCCTGCACGACGGCGTGGACGTGCTCGCCAAGCTCGGAAGCGGCGAGGAACGCGACGTGCTCATCGTTTCGGTCGGGGCCATGAGCGAACTCTGCCTGGATGTCGCCGCCCGGCTCAACGCCCAGGGCATCACGGTCACCGTGGTCGATCCGCGCTGGGTGCTTCCGGTGCCGCGCTCCATCATCGGCCTGGCTGCCCGCCACCGCATCGTGGTGTGCGTCGAGGACGGCGTCCGCGCCGGCGGCGTGGGTTCGCGTATCCGTCAGGAAATGCGCGCGGCGGGCGTCGACACGGCACTGAACGAGGTGGGCCTGCCCACCGAGTTCTTGGCCCACGCCACCCGCGACGAGGTCTTGGAACGAGTGGGACTTACCGCCGACCGAATCGCCAACGACACCTTGGCCCAGGTGCTGGGCACCAAGGTCCCCTTCGCCCGACCGCTGCCCGGAGCAGAGATGCCCACCGGACAGATTCCCCAGCTGTGAACGCAGCAGCACCGGTGCCCGCGGGCCTGCCGCGGGACCCTGCCGGTGCCGGCCCCGGGGACCTGGTGGTGGCCAGGGCCTGGAAATACGACGGGCACCCGCACTGGGTGGTGCCCGGGCGCTACCTCGGCGCCGACGACCACGGCCACTGGATCTACCAGCCCGCCGGCTCGCTGGTATCGCGTCCCGGCCACGGACACTGGGCCGACACCGATGCGGTCTGCCTGGTGCCCCGTGCCGGGCAATGGCTGGGCACGTTCTACGACGACCCCGCCGAGGACTTCCGTGTGTACCTTGACCTGTCGACCCAGATCGGTTGGCGCAAACTGGCTCGCGGCGGCTGGGAAGCCAACTCCGTGGACATGGACCTCGACGTCATAGACTCGCGCTCACGCGGCATCTTCCTCGACGACGAGGACGAATTCGCCGAGCACAGCGCATCCATGGGCTACCCGCCGGAGCTGGTGTCGTGCATCAGCGACGAGGCCAGCCGCCTGCTCGGCTCGCTCGGCGGGGCACACGCCCCCTTTGACGGCACCGCGACCGGATGGCTCGCACGCGGCCGTACGGCATTTTCAGACTCATCATCCCGCTAAGGAGCACCACCGCATGTCAATAGTCCGCACCTACCGCCGCGACGAAGACGGAACCCTGTACTTCCGAGAGGCCTGGTTCTCCACCTACGAGGGCGAAGAACTCGGCCAGTTCGTGGTGAACCACGGTACCGTGGGCCACCAGTCCAAGACCGAGACCGCCAAGGACGTCACACCCGCGACGGCCGAGGGACTGTTGGACGCGTTCTCCGAGGCCTGCCAGGAAGACGGCTTCGTGCCGCTGGCCGAGGAAGACCAGGGTTGGGTCATCGTGCAGTACGCGCTGAAGACCGCCGTGGGTACCGACCGCGACAAGTACCTGGAATCCACCGCCAAGGAAGCCCTGGTCGGGCACCTGGCCTGGCGCGGCCTGGGCACCGTGGAGTCCTCGGACTACGCCCCGCGCAAGCTGAACATCCGCGTCCTGTCCCCGGAGCCCAAGAAGGCCGTGGCGGCCATCAAGACCTGCCTGCGCGAGGCCAAGCTGGACTTCACCAAGCTTTCCATCGCCACCGCACCGTTCGAGGCGCCGGAGAAGGCCAGGCAGGCATTCCCGCTTCCGGCCAAGACACCGTTCACCTTGGACTAGCACCTTGGGCACAATGCCCGGCAACGATGAATCGTTGCCGGGCATTGTGCTGTCCAGGTCAGGTCCAACGGCAGGATCAGCTGTCCGTAGCCGCCGTGCATCGGGCCAGCAGCGCTTCGGCACCCGCACCGTCCAGCTGCCCGCAATAGGTTCCGCGTCCGGCCATTGCCATCACCAGCGCCATCGTTGTGCCTCTGGCCAGTGGGCCCGCTCCCGTGGCAAAAGGACCGTCGGTAGCCTCGAGCCGCAAACCGGCAATGTTCGTCTTGCTCGAAACCGTGAAATCCCGTTGGGCCAGGAAAACCGCGAGAGCGGTGGCGGCCTCCGGATCGACCTCGTGTTCGATCCCCAAGGGTTCGCGGATGTCCTGGCCGTGGATGAGGACTTCGCCCAACCACGCCTCGACCGGACCGAATGTCGAGGTGGTGCTGGTGAGGATCGCGCGAAAGCGTGCCAGTGTTTCGGCAGGTGTTGCCCCGCGGTACTCTGACAGGCGCCTGTCATTGTGCAGGTCGAAATTGAGCCTGGCGCCCAGTACGCTGGCCATCCAGCGAGCCGGGCCCACACTTGCCGCGGCACTCAGGTGTGCCACGACCTCTTCCACGCTCCACCGCCCGCACAACGAGGTCGTAGCCCACTGGTTGTCCTCGAGCCCGTCGAGGTCGCGGGCCAGGGCGGTGCGCTCGGCGTGCGCCCACGACCAGAGCCGGGCGCGTGGGATGTTTTTCGACAAGGTTTCTCCGAATAATGTAGGCAACGTGGCGTGGTCGAGAAGTCTAGCAAGCCGGCACGGACCGGTGCTGCGAACCCGGGCACCATGGCAGTCGTCAACGCATCCGGCGGCCTGTACGGAGCGACATTCAACGACGCTGACCTGCTCGAAGACGGGGGAGTCCTGGAATCCCCAACACCCGGAGACGATCCTGAGTTGCCTCCACACGATCCTGCAGGAGGAATGGGAGCACCACCGCTTTGCGGTGCGCGACCTCGATGCCATCGATTCCAGATCATGAAAAAGGGCGGGGCGCCCTCGCCGGTTTCCCGGCAAGGGGCGCCCCGCCCCAAATGTGGCGGCCTTAAGGGCACACCGGTGATGCGCTGCTAGTCGGTGCCCGAATCAAACGCGGCACGCTCGAGGGCGCGATCGGAAGCCAATTCGTCGGCGTCGACCGCCTCGGCGTCAACGATTGCCGATGCGCCGCCGGCTTCAAGCTTGCCGACCAGCTTCACGGTCTTTTCGCCGAGCAGGCCCTGGTTGGCGTACTGCTCCAGGCGCGAGCGGGAATCGGCGATGTCCAGGTTGCGCATGGTCAGCTGGCCGATGCGGTCCAGCGGGCCGAACGCGGAGTCGCCAACGCGCTCCATGGACAGCTTGTCCGGGTGGTAGCTGAGGTTCGGTCCCGTGGTGTCCAGCACCGTGTAGTCGTCGCCGCGGCGCAGGCGCACGGTGACGGTGCCGGTGACGGCGGAGCCGACCCAGCGCTGCAGGGACTCGCGCAGCATCAAGGCCTGCGGGTCCAGCCAACGGCCTTCGTACATCAGGCGGCCCAGGCGGCGGCCCTCTGCGTGGTAGTTGGCCACGGTGTCTTCGTTGTGGATCGCATTGAGCAGGCGCTCGTAGGTGATGTGCAGCAACGCCATGGCCGGGGCCTCGTAGATGCCGCGGGACTTCGCCTCGATGATGCGGTTTTCGATCTGGTCGCTCATGCCCAGGCCGTGACGGCCACCGATCTTGTTGGCCTCGTCGACCAGCGCAACGGCATTCTCGAAACGAACGCCGTTGATGGCGACCGGACGGCCGGCCTCGAAGGTCACGGAGACGTCTTCGGTCTTGACCTCGACCGACTCGTCCCAGTAGCGCACGCCCATGATCGGCTGGACCGATTCCAGCGAGGTGTTCAACAGTTCAAGGGTCTTGGCCTCGTGGGTGGCGCCCCAGATGTTGGCGTCGGTGGAGTAGGCCTTTTCGGCGGAGTCGCGGTACGGGAAGTCGCGCTCGACAAGCCATTCGCTCATTTCCGAGCGGCCGCCGAGCTCCTGCACGAAGGCCGGGTCAAGCCACGGCTTGTAGATGCGCAGCTTCGGGTTGGAGAGCAGGCCGTAGCGGTAGAACCGCTCGATGTCGTTGCCCTTGTAGGTGGAGCCGTCGCCCCACACGTCCACGCCGTCTTCGCGCATGGCGCGCACCAGCAGGGTGCCGGTGACGGCACGGCCCAGCGGGGTGGTGTTGAAGTAGGCCTTGCCGCCGGAGCGGATGTGGAAGGCGCCGCAGGCCAGGGCGACGAGGCCCTCTTCGACCAGGGCGGGCTTGCAGTCGACCAGGCGGGCGGCCTCTGCACCGTATTCCAGGGCGCGGCCCGGAACGGCGTCGATGTTCGGCTCATCGTATTGGCCGAGGTCTCCGGTGTACGTGTAAGGGATGGCACCCTTTTCACGCATCCAGGCAACGGCGACGGAAGTATCAAGGCCACCGGAGAACGCGATACCTACGCGTTCGCCAACGGGCAGGGAGGTGAGGACTTTAGACATAACCCCCATCTTAAGGGTTCATGGGCGTTTACCGTGAACCCACGCCGCCTCGGCCCCGACACACTGTGCCGCCCGGCATGGTGCATGCTTGAATGCTTAGGCGGGCACAGCAACCCGCCTCCATGCCTTCCGCGCACGCGCGGGGCATTGGCCAAGGGATGACCGGTGAAAGGACTAATGCGCATGGGCACCATGGAATACCGTCGATTGGGAGCATCCGGACTGGTGGTTTCGGCCGTCGGGCTAGGGTGCAACAACCTGGGCAGGACAGGCACCGCGACCGAGGAACAGGCCGGCACCGACGCCGTCATCAACGCCGCCCTTGAGTCGGGAATCACATTCTTTGACGTCGCGGACACCTACGGCAGGGAGCCCGGGCTGTCCGAGACCATGCTCGGCAAGGCACTGGGGCAGCGGCGCGACGAGGTGGTCATTGGCACCAAGTTCGGCATGGACATGGGCGGCGCCAACGGCAACGACTTCGGTGCCCGCGGCTCGCGGCGCTACATCGTGCGGGCAGTCGAGGCATCGCTGCGGCGGCTCGGCACGGACTACATCGACCTCTACCAATTCCACACCCCGGATCAGCTCACGCCCATTGGGGAGACCCTTGCCGCGCTCGATGACCTGGTGACAGCCGGCAAAGTGCGCTACATCGGGCACTCGAACCGCGCCGGGTGGCAGATCGCCGAGGCCGAGTTCACCGCACGCGCCGCCGGCGGGGCACGCTTCGTCTCCACGCAGAACCACTACAACCTGCTCGATCGGCGTGCCGAGCTCGAGGTGGCACCGGCTGCGGAGGCGTACTCGCTGGGCCTGCTGCCCTACTTCCCGCTGGCCAACGGGCTGTTGACCGGCAAGTACTCCGGCGGCTCCGCCCCGGAAGGCTCCAGGCTGACCCACGCCCGACGGCACCTGATGGACACCGCCGACTTCGGCCAGCTGCGCGACTTCGGTGCGTTCGCCGCCGCCCGCGGGCTGACCGAGCTTCAGGTCGCCTTCTCCTGGCTGGCATCCCGTCCCGCCGTGGCCAGCGTCATCGCCGGGGCCACCCGCCCCGAACAGGTGAAGCAGAACGCCGCTTCCGCCGGTTGGAAGCCAGGCGCCGAGGACCTTGCCGAGCTGGACGCGATCTTCCCGGCCGTGCCCAAGATCGCGCTCTTCTAGCCAATGGACACGCCCCGCATCCGGATCCTGCTGGACAACGACACCGGAATCGACGACGCCCTCGCGCTGGCCTACCTCGCCGCCTGCGGCCACGTTGAAATCGTGGCGGTCACCGCGACGCCCGGGAACGTCGACGCCGACCAGGTCGCTGCCAACAACCGGGCGCTGTTGGCGTTGTGCGGGCAGCCGCAGGTACCGGTGCTCATCGGCGCGCGGGCCCCCCTGCAGGTGCCGCTGACCACCACCCCGGAAACCCATGGCCCGCAAGGGGTCGGCTATGCGACGCTGCCGGATCCCGGACCCGCCGCCGGCCATGGAATAGACGCTGTCGAATACTGGATCGAGGCAGCCCGCGCCAA
This sequence comes from Paeniglutamicibacter sp. ZC-3, assembly GCF_025847175.2. Taxonomy (NCBI): domain Bacteria; kingdom Bacillati; phylum Actinomycetota; class Actinomycetes; order Micrococcales; family Micrococcaceae; genus Paeniglutamicibacter; species Paeniglutamicibacter sp. ZC-3. The sequence continues at coordinate 100,868 of NZ_JAOYTG010000013.1, forward strand.
CCCCGGGGAACTCACTGCCCTGCTGAGCGCGCCGCTGACCAACTTCGCGCTCGCGCTGCGCCGGGAACCACGGCTTCCCTGGTTGTTGGGCCGGGTGGTGATCATGGGCGGGGCCTTCTACCACCAGGGAAACACCACCCCGACCGCGGAGTGGAACACCCACGTGGACCCGCACGCCGCCGCCGAGGTCTACGCCGCCTACACCGCGGCCGCCCAGGCGGGTCTCGACGTCCAGAAGTTGCCGATCGTATGCTCGCTGGATTCCACCGAGCGCTTCGAGATGCAGCCCGGCTTGCTCACCGACCTGGCCGCCGCGGCGGGCTGCGCCGAACCCGAGCAGGTGCTTGCCGGGGACCCGGAAGGCACGCGCAGCACCGCCTCGAACCCGTTGGTGCGCTATCTTTCCGACGCGCTGCGTTTCTACTTCGAATTCCACCGCCACTACGACCAGGGCTACATCGCCCACGTACACGACTACTTTGCCGCCGGGATCGCCGCCGGCACGCTCGAGTACCGCAGCGCCGGCGCCACCGTGGATGTCGAAACCGTATCCCCGTTGTTGACGGGAACCACCGTTGCTGACTTCCGCGCGCTCTGGGGAAAGCCCGCCAACGCCCGCGTCGTGTCCTGGAACGATCCGGCGGCGGGGTTTGCCGAACTCGTTTCCCGCCTCGGTGCCCTCGCCCGGCGGCTGGACGGGGCTCCCCAAGGGGAACCGGGCCCGGGCCAAATCGGCTAGAATCATTCACCGGGCCGAGGTGACATAGGCCCCCGCTCCCGCCCAGCTGCGCCACCGGTCTTCACCGGCTGCGCCCCCAGCACCCGAGGAATGCCCCCATCATGTCACCGAACCTGACCCTGCCCGAGAAAGCCGCAGGGCACGCCCTGCGCGGCCGGATCCTTGCCGCCGCCGGAGTGCTCCTGCTGGCCGGCACCTACACCGTCCTGGTCCTGACCCAGCCGGCCGGCCTCGTCGACGGCCTCGGCCAAGGGGTTGCCCTGGCCACCTTCGCGGCCTACCTGGCAGCCGCGCTCCTGCTGCTCGCGGCCGTGCTGCCCGAGCTGCCGGTCTCCACGCTCACCCTGATCCCCGTGGCACTTGCGCTGAACATCGTGCTGGGCCAGTTTGTCGGCTCCGTGATGATCCCGCTTTACCTGGACTCGCTGGGCACGGTGCTTGTCGGCTTCCTGGCCGGCCGCCGCGCCGGGGCAGCCACCGGCGTGCTCGGCACGCTCATCTGGTCGTTGTTCAACCCGACGGTGCTGCCCTTCGCGGCCGGGGCCGCGCTGGTCGGCTTCCTGGCCGGCACCGCCGCCCGCTTCGGTGCGCTGCGCCGCCCTTATCTGGCGCCGGTGGCCGGGCTCTTGGCCGGGGTCCTGGTGGGCGTTCTCTCCGCACCCGTCGCCGCCTTCGTCTTCGGCGGGACCTCCGGGGTGGGCACCGGCGCGCTGGTCGCCGCATTCCGCTCGATGGGGGACTCGCTGCTGGGCGCCGTGACCAAGCAGGCGCTGATCTCCGATCCCGGGGACAAGGCCATCGTCTTCCTGCTCGCCGCGCTGCTGGTGTATGCGCTGCCCGGGCGGCTGAGTGCAGGCTTCGCCTTCGTGCGCCGTCATCGGGTACTCGGCCGCCGCGCCTCGCGCTAGGAAGCTGCCAGTGCCCCGGACCGCACCATTGCATCCCTTCACGGTGCTCGCCCTCGCGGCGGCAGTCGTGGCCACCACCACGGCGGCCGGCCGTTGGTGGCTCAGCGCCTCGGTGCTGCTGGGCTGCGTGCTGCTGGCGATGTGGGCGCGCCGTGGGCGGAGGCTGGCAGGGCTCGCTGCCGCCATCCTGCTGCCGGCCTGGGGCTCCCAGCTGCTGATCCACGGGCTCATCGACCGTACCGGAAGCCATGTGCTGGCCGTTGCCGGCCCGCTCAGGATCACCATCGAGGGGCTGGCCACCGCCGGGCAGCTGGGGCTGCGCACCGCCGTGCTGGTGGTCGCCGGGCTGCTGTGCACGCTGCTCATCGACAGGCACGACCTCGTCGCCGCCGTCGATCTCTCCGGTGCCCCTCCGCAACTGGGCTACCTGGTGGCCGCCACGCTTTCCCTGCTGCCCCGCCTGGCCGAACGCCAGCGCGCCATCGGGCAAGCGCAGGCGCTGCGAGGGGCGGCCGCCGGTGCCGGGCCGGTTGGCTGGTGGCGCCGGATCCGCTTGTGCTCGGTGCCGCTGGTGCTTTTCGCCCTGCAGGACGCAGCCGACCGCTCCGCCCACCTGGCCGCGCGCGGCTTCCCGGCTGCGGGGCCGCACACCCGCCTGCGTTCGGTTCCTGACTCGGCCGCCCAGGCCCGACTGCGCCGGGCAGCGCTTGCCTGCATCATCATCGGCCCCCTGGCGGTCCTGGCCCCGGAATGGATGGCCGCCGCATGACCGCGACCCGCAACGCAATGCTCGAGCTGGAATTGGAACGCTTCCGTTACTCCGGGGCCGAGCACGACACGCTTGCCGGCATGTGCCTGTCCCTGGCGCCGGGATCGCTGACGGCAATCGTGGGGGACTCAGGCTCCGGCAAGTCAACGCTTGGTGCTGTGCTTGCGGGGATGTTGCCCCGCCACGACGGCGACGACATGGTAGGGCGCATCACCCTCGCCGGGCAGGAGATCCGCCACGGTGCCGGCGCCGACCCGCGCATCGATCCGGTGGGGTGGGCCCGCCACGTCGGAATGCTGCCCCAGGATGCCCGGCACTACCTCTCCGGGGTACGCGAAACCGTGGAGGAGGAACTGGCCCTGGGACTGGAGAACGCCGGGGTGCCGCGCGCAGACATGCGCCTGGGCATCGCCGCGCTGGCCCGGAAACTGGGAATCGGTTCCCTGCTGCCCCGTGATTCGGGGAAGCTCTCCGGCGGGCAGGAACGCCTCGTGGCCCTGGCCGCGCTCGCCCTGGGCGCCGCGCCGGTGCTGGTCCTTGACGAACCGCTGGCCGGGCTGGATGCCTCGGCGGCGAGCCAGGTCTCGGCCCTGCTGGGTCACCTGCGCTCCGAGGGGACAGCGCTGGTGCTGCTCACCCGCAGCCTCGATGGGTTGGCGGCCGGTGCAGACCGGGTGCTGTCGCTGCGCGCCGGCAGCACCAGCCCGGTAGAGGGCGCCGATATGGCCGGCAGCGTGCCGGCACCACCACCGGCTCGCCGGAATCCGCGCGCTGGCGGGGCCTTACTGCTCGAGTTCGCCGGCACGGAGCTCGGCTACGCGGGATCCGCCGACCCCGTGGTGGCTTCACTGGACCTGCAGGTGAGGGCCGGTGAATGCGTCGCGCTGGCCGGGCCGAACGGGGCGGGCAAGACCACGGTGCTCAAGGCAGCGGCCGGGTTGCTGCGCCCCGGCGCCGGACGGGTCGTTGAGCATGCGCGCCCCGGCGGGTCCATCGGGCTCTTGCTGCAGAACCCCTCCGACCAGCTCTTCGAACGGACGGTCCGCCGCGAGGTCGCCTTCGGCCTGCCCAAACGCGGTCCCCAGGCGGCGCGGGTCCCGGAGGTGTTGGCCACCCTGGGGCTGGCCGCCGAGGCGGAAACCCACCCCTACGAGTTGCCCGCCTCCGCCCGGCGCCTCGTGGCCCTGGCCACCGTACTGGTGCGCGATCCGAGCGTGCTGTTGCTCGATGAGCCGACCGAGGCGCTGGACGCGGAAGGGATGGCGCGGCTGCACGGTGCGATCTGGAAGGTGCTGGACCGCGGCGGGGCCGTGCTCTTCTCCAGCCATGACGAGGCGTTCATGGCTGCCACCGCGCACCGCGTCCACAGAATGGAACCTGCCCGGGCCGCCCGGGCATAGAAGGGAAAGCGGGTCCCGGAACCACGCATCGGCTCCGTTGGGACCGCCGGGGCCGGTAGTGTGGGATTTCTTGGGGGCCAACGAGCCATGGGAGAAACATGCCAGAGGATTTTGAACGGTGGGATGTGCTGGTCCGCGACCAGCAGCGGATCGGGGTGCTCTACCGGAACCTTGAATCCAACGTGTTGCTGACCCGCGTCCTGGTGGAGGAGGGCATCCAACCCTATCGGGCAGAGTCGCGCGTGCGGTTTGACCCGGGCTCCGACGCCTGGGAGCTGAGCTGGTTCCGCGACCTAACCATGGACCAGGCCCGGCTCATGCGCCGGGAGACGCAGGGTCCGCCCGCGGAGTCCATGCCGAGCTTTGCTGACATCCTGATGTTGCAGCGCGCCATTCGGGATCCCGGGAACCCGGTGGAGTATGTGCGCCTGAATGAGTCCGGCCAGGAGATACACGACCCCCTCGTCCCTCGGCGCGCGAAACCCAATGCGCGGATCCAGCAGGTGGGCCCGCCCGAAGAACTCCCCATCCCGTTGGGCGGCGTACTTTCGGCCCGGCGTTTCGAGGCCTGGGCCGACGGACTGTTGGTTGCCACCCACTGGGTCAACGATGCGAACGAGCTGGTGTGCACCCGCTGGGGAGCGAACATCACGGCCTTCGGCGTGCCCGGGGCACCCAGCGAGGCCGGCTGGCTCTCGCTGTCGGGGCTCGATGAGGGAACCATCGGTTTCATGACCCACGGTTTCGATGCCTAGTCTCGGATGGCCGGCCGCCGAAAGACCCAACCAAGGCGCAGCCTAGACGTAGATGAGGACGTCGTCGCCCTTGATTTCCGCGGCAAAGCGCTCCAGCGCGCCGCGGGCGGGACCGGCGACGGCCTTGCCGTCCTCGGGTTGGAAGAAGGAGCCGTGGCAGGAGCAGTAGAACGCCTCGTCATCGTTGGGCGACTTCGCGCCGACCGCACATCCCTGGTGGGTGCAGATTGCCGAGTAGGCCAGGACGGATTTTTGGTTCGGGCGGAACAGCAGGAAACCTGCCTGCCTACCCGCTGCCTCGCCCTGGGTGAGGACCGCTTCAACCGACAGGCGAGTACCCACGGCCAATTCGGCGGTGGTCGCCACCACGGTGCCAGTGCCGACGGGCTCCGGAGGGGCGGAGGGCACGTTGTTGGGTGCCGCCGAGGAACCGTCGCCGCAGGCGGCCAGGGCCAGGGTGGCACCGGCCGCCACGGTGGTGCCACCAAAGGCGCGACGCGTGATGGGGGAAGAAAGCGAAGTCATGATTCCCATCATTCCATGCACGTGCGCAGGCAGGATCGAACTGGCGGTGCGATGTCACTTACAACCCCTGCCGGGGCCCGGCAGGCTTCCGGATCAGAGGAAGATCTTGACCTTGTCGCCCTCGATCGCAGCCGGAAAGCGCTTCAGTGACGCGTCGGCGGGGCCCTGGGCGACCGAGCCATCGGCTTTCGAGAACTTGGAGCCGTGGCACGGGCACTCGAAGGTTTCGCCGCTGCCGCTGCCGACCTTGCATCCCTGGTGCGTGCACACGGAGGTGTACGCGAGGACGGTTGCCTCGTCTGGGCGGTAAAGCAGGTATCCGCTTCCGTTGACGGTGACCGAGGCGGTACCGTCCACCGGCAAACGGGAGACATCGATGGCGTCCGTACCGGTGCCGGTGGCTTCCGGGAGATCCTGGGGCTTATCGTCGGACCCGCACGACACCAAGGTCACCGCGGCGCTGGAAACCAGCGCGGCGCCAATGACACTTCTGCGGGTGGGCACAAGCGTGATCTTTTCTTTCATAAGCAAAGTGTCGCGCACAATCGCGCCAAGGTCGATGGAAGGGAGCAGGAATTTTTTGCCCCCGACCACCGGGGACGCCGCGGGCGGGGCAACGGTTCGATCCGATGCCCCGCCCGCGTCACGCCGACTTCCGTGCCAAACCTCAATCCTGGTGGAACTTCCGGCCGTTGACCCGCTCGGAGGCGCCCACCTGGTCGAGGTACGGGGTGATGCCACCCAAGTGCATGGGCCAGCCGGCTCCCATGACCATGCACAGGTCGATGTCCTGGGGGCCGGCGACCACGCCCTCGTCGAGCATCAGCCCGATTTCCCGGGCCAGTGCGTCCTGCGTGCGCACCAGCAGGTCCGCTGCGGTGCTCGGGCTGTTGCCGAATTCCAGCAACCGAAGCGTGGACTCCGGGATTTCCGCTCCGCCGTCCGCCGTGGGTGTCCAGAGCGAGGTGATGCCGTGGGAAATGAGCACCTGCTGGTTTTTCGAGACGTGGAAGCGCTCGCCGAAGGCCGCGTGCAGTGATTCGGAGACGTGGTGCGCCACCGGGATCCCGACCATTGCCAGCAGCGTGAACGGGGTCATCGGCAGGCCCATCGGACGCAGTGCGCCGTCGGCGGTGGCCGCATCGGTCCCGTCGTCAAAGGCCTGGGCGATCTCGCCCATCAGGCGCAGCAGGATGCGGTTCACCACGAAGGCGGCCTCGTCCTTGACCAGCACGCTGGTCTTGCGCAGCGCCTTGCCGACGGCGAACGCGGTGGCCAGTGCCACCTCTCCGGTCCGTTCGGCCCGCGCGATCTCCAGCAGCGGCATCAGCGCGACGGGGTTGAAGAAGTGGAAGCCGACCAGGCGCTCGGGATTCTTCAGGTCCCGGCCCATCTCGGTGACCGAGAGCGAGGAGGTGTTGGTGGCCAGGATGCACTTGGGGGAGACGACTGCCTCGACCTCGGCAAAGACCTGCTTCTTGACGGCCAGCTCTTCAAAGACCGCCTCGATCACGAAATCGGCGTCCGCGAAGGCCTCCTTGGACACCGCGCCGGTGACCAGGGCCTTGGTGCGGTTGGCGGCATCGCCTGAGATCCTGCCCTTGGCCAGCTGCTTGTCGACCTCGCCGTGGATGTGGGCCAGGCCCTTGTCCACTCGCGCCTGGTCGATGTCGGTGATGACCACCGGCACCTTGAGGTTCTTGGCGAAGAGCAGGGCCAGCTGCCCCGCCATGAGCCCGGCGCCAACGACGCCGACCTTGGTGACGGGCCGCGCCAGCTTGGCGTCAGGGGCTCCGGCGGGGCGCTTGGAACGCTTCTGGACCAGGTCAAGGAATGCGTACACGGTGTTGTGGAAGGCGTTGGTCTGCATCAGTTCGGTCAGGGCCGCGATTTCCAGTGCTGCGGATTCCTTCTGGGTGATGGAGGCGCCGGCCTCGAAGACCTCGAGCACCTTGGCCGGCGCCGGGGCCGCGTTGGAGGTCTTGGCCTCCACGAAGGCCCGGGCCTTGGCCGCGGCGGCGGCCCAGCGCGCGGCAATGGCCGGGTTGCCGTTCGGTTCCACCGCGTTCGGGCGCTGCACCGTGGTCCCGCCGCCGAGCACGCCGTCGGCCCAGAGCAGGGATTGCTCCAGGAAATCGGCAGGCTCGAACAAGGCGTCGGCAATGCCGAGCTTCGCGGCCGCGGTTCCGTCCAGTGAGCGGTTGTTGTTCAGCGGGTTTTCGATCATGACCGTCATGGCGGCCTCTGGCCCGGTGAGCCGCGGAAGCCGGTAGACCCCGCCCCAGCCCGGGACCAGCCCGATGAAGGCCTCGGGCAGCCCGATGCCGTTGGCTCCGGTGGAGACGGTGCGGTAGGTGCAGGCCAGGGCGATTTCCAGTCCGCCGCCCAGTGCCACGCCGTTGATGAACGCGAAAGTCGGTACCCCCAGGTCCGCGAGCAGGTCGTAGGCTGCGTGGCCCAGTTCCGCCATGGCGCGGCCGTGCACCGGTTCGGTGAGGTTCTTGACCCCGGAGAGGTCGGCGCCGGCGACCAGGAAGTGCGGCTTTCCGGTGACGGCCAGGGCCTGGATCTCCCCGGCGGCGGCCCGGCGCTTTTGCTCGGTGAGCGTGGCGTGCAGTTCCAGCAGGGTGTTGGGACCCAGGGTGGTTGGCTTGGTGTGGTCGAAACCGTTGTCAAGGGTCAACAGCGCCATCCTGTGGCCGCCGGGCAGCTGGACGTCCTCCACGAGCGAGTGGGTGATGATCTCGTGGGGGACCAGCGAGGCAAGGGAAGCGAAATTTTCAATGGTGCTCTGGCTCATGGCCTTAGGCGTCCTTTCCGTAGTCTGCGTGGTGCGGGTTTTCCCAGATCACTGTGCCACCCATGCCCAACCCGATGCACATGGTGGTCAGGCCGTAGCGCACCGTGGGATCCTGCCCGAATTGGCGGGCCAGCTGGGTCATCAAGCGCACGCCCGAGGAGGCCAGCGGGTGTCCCACGGCGATGGCGCCGCCGTAGCGGTTCACCCGCGGATCGGTGTCCTCGATGCCGTAGTGGTCAAGGAACGAAAGAACCTGGACCGCGAAGGCCTCGTTGATCTCAAAGAGCCCGATGTCGTCGATGGAAAGGCCTGCCTGGGCCAGGGCCTTCTCGGTGGCCGGGACCGGGCCGATGCCCATGACCGAGGGTTCGACACCGGCAAAGGCGTAGGCAACCAGGCGCATCTTGACGTTCAGGCCCAGTTCCGCCGCGGCCTCGGCGCTGGCCAGCACCGCGGCGGTGGCCCCGTCGTTCAGGCCCGCGGCGTTGCCGGCGGTGACCCGCCCGTGGGCGCGGAAGGGGGTGCGCAGCTCGGCCAGCGACTCGAGCGTGGTGCCCGGACGGGGCGGCTCGTCGGAGGTGTGCAGCTTGAAGCCCTCACCGGGGCGGCGCGCCGCGACCGGGACCAGATCCGGCTGGATGTCCCCGGCCGCGTAGGCCGTGGCGAGTTTTTGTTGGGAGGCCGCCGCGTAGGCATCGGCGCGATCCTTGGTGATGGCGGGGAAGCGGTCGTGCAGGTTCTCGGCGGTGTTGCCCATGTTCAGGGCCGCAGGGTCGACGATGCGTTCGGCCAGGAAGCGGGGATTCGGGTCGGCTCCGGCGCCCATGGGGTGGTTGCCCATGTGCTCGACGCCGCCGGCGATGACCACGTCGTAGGCGCCGAAGGCGATGGAGCCGGCCGTGGAGGTCACCGCCGTCATCGCCCCGGCGCACATCCTGTCGATGGCGAAACCGGGCACCGAGCGGGGCAGGCCGGCCAGCAGCGCGGCGGTGCGCCCGATGGTCAGGCCCTGGTCCCCGGTCTGCGTGGTGGCGGCGATTGCCACCTCGTCGATGCGCTCGGGTGGCAGTGAGGGGTTGCGGCGCACCAGCTCGCGGATGCACTTGACCACGAGGTCGTCGGCGCGGGTGCCGTGGTAGATGCCCTTGTCTCCGGCCTTGCCGAAGGGGGTGCGGACGCCGTCGACGAAGACGACGTCGCGGACCTGCCGCGCATTGCGCGTGTTCACTGGCTGGGGGCTCACCGGTACTCCTTGTGATCGGGATGGGGATGTGATCCACCCCATACGCTACTGGTGAGTAACTTAGAGTGCAAGCCGTGCGCTCCCGGGCAAGGAAAAGGCCGGGCAGGTTCCCCCGATTTGTCGAGGGAACCTGCCCGGCCCTTCATCAGCGCTTGGCCAACTCGTCCGGATCCAGCAGCGCCACGGTGAGCACCGGTCCCACCAGCTCGATCTGCCACTCGCGGGCGCCCAGGCCCCGCAGCGTCGCCGACACGGTGTCCGGATCGATCTCCGCCGGCGGGCTCCAGCACAGCCGGCGCAGCGTGTCGGGGGTGAGTAGGTTCTCGGTGGGGATGTTCAGTGACTCGGCGGTGCGGGCCACCCGCGCGCGGGCCGTCTGCAGCCGCGCGGCGGCCACCGGGTCCTTGTCGGCCCAGACCTTGGGCGGCGGGGGCGAGTTCGACGGCACCTGGTTGGGCGGCAGGTCGCTGGTCGCGGCCGCGTCCTGCAGGGCGCGCAGCCACTTGGGGGCGTCCTTGGCGGCCGAGCGTCCGTGGAAGCCGGGGGTCTTCAGCAGCGCGGGAACGCTCTTGGGCATGGCTTTGGCTGCGGCGACCAGCGCGGAATCCGGGATCAGCCGGCCCGGGGCCACGTCGCGGGTCTGGGCCAGGGATTCGCGGGTCTCCCACAGGGCGCGCACTGCGGCCAGGGTCCGGCGGTCGCGGATCTGGTGCAGGCCGGAGGTGCGGCGCCACGGGTCCACGCGAGGTGGTGCCGGGGGGGCCTTGCGCACCGCCTCGAACTCCTCCTCGGCGAACCCTAGCTTGCCGTCGGCCTGCAGGATCTTGATCAATTCTTCGCGCAACCGGTCAAGGACCTCGACGTCCAGCGCCGCGTAGCGCAGCCACGGCTCGGGCAGCGGGCGGGTCGACCAATCGGCGGCCGAATGTTCCTTGGCCAGCCGCAGCCCCAGCAGGGATTCCACCGCGGGGCCCAATCCCACGCGCGGCAACCCCGCGATGCGGGCTGCAAGTTCGGTGTCAAAGAGTCGTGCCGGGTCCATGCCCAGCTCGCGCAGGCAGGGCAGGTCCTGCGAGGCTGCATGCAGGATCCAGGTCTCGTCGCCGATGGCCTCCTGGATCGGGTCCAGGTTTTCGAAGGGCACCGGGTCGATGAGCCAGCTGCCCGAACCTTCGCGGCGCAGCTGGACCAGGAAGGCCCGCTGGCCGTAGCGGAAGCCGGAGGCCCGCTCGGCGTCAACGGAGACCGGGCCGGTGCCTGCGGCAATGGCGCGCGCGGCGCGGCGCAGGCCGGGCTCAGTGGTGACGACCTCGGGAACACCGTCGCGCGGGGTGTCCAGCAAGACGGGTTCGGGGAGCACCTCCTGCGGCGCTTCGTCGGTTTCCGGGGCGTGCGCCGGGGCGGACGGATCGTCCTCCACGGTGCTGTGGCTGGGGTTCGAGGCATGGGGGGTGCTGGTCATGGTCTATCGATTCTAGTACCGATTGCCCCGGGACCTGGTTTGACGGGCCGCGGGCGGATGGATCTAGGAGAGCCTGCGGTGCGGAAGCGCCGTGACGCCGCTGGGCAGCGGGGGCAGGCCGGCAAAGGTGCAGACCATGTCCGCCCAGGCCTCAAGGTGGGTGGAGATGTGGTGGTCGCCGGGGGTCCAGGAGGCGCGCAGTTCGATGTCGATGGTTTCACTGCGGTCCTCCAGGGTGCCGTAGCTCTCCGACAGCACGCGGGTCGCGGTGCCGCCGGCCTGTCGGTAGTCGGCGCCGGATTCGTTCAGTGCATCCAGCAGCCAGGTCCAGGCCACCGAGCCCAGCATGGCGTCGTTGCCCATTTCCGAATCCATGCGGGCCCTGATGTAGGTCACGATGCGGAAGGTGCCGTCCCAGAGGGCTGAACCGGCCGGATCGTGCAAGAGCACGAAGCGCCCGGTGGCCAGTTCCTCGGCGTGCACCGGTGCCGACTGGTCCGTCCTGCGCGGGACGCGTTCGAGGACATCGGCGGACAAGGCCAGGGCGTAGGGCGCCAGGCGGGCCGGTGCGGGAATTTCCTGGAGCTGGATCTCGCGCCGGCAGCTGGCACGGCGAACTGCGGCCAGGGCTTCGAGGAAGACCGGCGGCACTGCTTGGACTGGTCCGTTTGAACTCACATGGCCACTCTAAAGTGTGGCCGTCGCCATGCCGCCTGCGGCACGCCGGGGGAGCGGGACCGCGTTGCGCCCCGCCCTCCGGCGTCCGGTGGGGGACCACACCCCCCTAGTTGGCGGCAAGTTCCTCCGAGAGGGCCGCGACGAAGGAATCGACGTCCGCCTCGGTGGTGTCGAAGGAGCACATCCAGCGCACCTGGCCCGCGGCGCGGTTCCAGTCGTAGAAGCGGAAGCGCTCGCGCAACCTGTCGGCAACGGCATTGGGCAGCTCGGCAAACACGCCGTTGGATTGCGTCGGGTAGACCAGCTCCACGCCGTCGGTTGCCTCGACCGCCGCCGAAAGCCTGGCGGCCATCGCGTTGGCGTGCGCGGCCGAGGTCAGCCAGAGGTCGGAGCCGTAGAGCGCCAGCAGCTGGGCGGAGATGAAGCGCATCTTCGAGGCCAGTTGCATGTTCATCTTGCGCAGGTACTTCATCGACTCGGCAGGACCCTCCGAGAGCGTCACGATGCCCTCGCCGAACATGATGCCGTTCTTGGTGCCGCCCAGGGTCAGGATGTCGATTCCGGTGCCCGTGGTCATCTCGCCGAGTCCCACCCCCAGCGCGGCTGCGGCATTGGAAATGCGTGCCCCGTCCATGTGCACGCGCATGCCCAGCGAGTGGGCGTGGTCGGTGATGGCCCGCAATTCCTCCAGGCTGTACAGGGTGCCCGTCTCGGTGGACTGGGTCAGCGAGACGGCCAGCGGCTGGGCCCGGTGCTCGTCCCCCCAGCCCCACGCCTCCATGTCGATCAATTCGGGGGTGAGCTTGCCGTCGGTGGACGGCACGGAGAGCAGCTTCATGCCGCCCATGCGCTCCGGGGCGCCGTTCTCATCGACGTTGATGTGGGCGGTGGCGGCACAGATGACCGCTCCCCAGCGCGGCAGCAGGGACTGCAGCGCGATGACGTTGGCGCCGGTGCCGTTGAACACCGGGAAGACGGTGGCGCCCTCGCCGAAGTGCCCGGCGACGACGGAACCAAGTTCCTCGGTGTACTGGTCATCGCCGTAGGAGACCTGGTGCCCGCCGTTGGCCTGGGTCAGGGCCGAAAGGACCTCGGGGTGGACACCGGAGTAGTTGTCCGAGGCGAAGCCGCGCACAGAGGAATCATGAATCGAAGTAGTCACTGGCATTGCGTCCTAACAGGGGGGGATTGTGGGGGGCGGGGGCGGGGGGAAGCTACCGGGTGGGTAGGTGGATGCGCGCACCGTTGAGCGTGGCTGCCTCGCCGGAGAAAAGCTCAACTGCAGCGGCGCCCAGGGCCGCGACGTCGGTGTGTCCGGCGGTGTTGCGCTCCGGGTGCGCCGCGCGGGCCTGGGCGTCGGTGAACGCCTTGATGACCCAGATGGCGGCAGCGGCGCGCTGGGGAACCGGGTTGTCCTTGTTCCCGGCCTGCGCCGTGCGCAGCTCGGCGGCCACCGCGCGCATCCAGGCCTCGGCCCCGGCCTTGGCCGTGGTGTAGTTGGCATTGGAGCCGGCCGGCGCATCGACGGCGGTGGCCGAGACGATGGCCACGCGGCCGCGGCGCGAGGCCACCAGGTCGTCGCGGAAGACCCTGGTGGTGTTGCGCAGCGTGGTCACGACCTGCGTGTGCAGGAATTCGTAGTCGTCGTCGCTTTGCCCGGCCAGGCCCTTGCCGCCGCGCCAGCCGCCGACCAAGTGCAGCAACCCGTCGACGGGACCGCGCTCCACGTCGATGAGCTGGCGCAGCTCGGTCACCGCAGCGTGGTTGGCCAGATCGACTTCGTAGCGCCCGTGCACGAAGGGCAGCCGTTCGGCAAGCCTTTCGGCATTGGAACCTGCCGCCAGCACCGTGGCGCCGGCGGCGCACAGTGCATGGGCAGCCGCGACACCCGAGGCGGAGGTGGCCCCGGCAATGAGTACCTTCAAATCAGTGAGGTCAGCCATGGAAGCGAGTCTAGCCTTTGCTGGTGGTTTCGGCGGCGGGATCAGATGGACGAGGTGCCGGTGATGCCGATGGTGGAGTCGATGACCGGGCGCAATTTCTTGGCCAGGGCCTCGTAGAACATCGAGTGCGGGAACTCGTCGTCGAGGACCTGGTTGGTCATCTCGCGCAGCGGGGAGGAAAGCGGCAGCGCGTCGGCTCCCTTGGCCCACACCGAGCCCGGGTGCGGGACCAGGGTCGCGGAGACCAACTCGTACGCGGCCAGCCAGTGGGCGATCTTCGGGCGGTCGATCGAGCGCCAGTACAGCTCGTCGATGGCGTCTCCCAGTGCCGAGACCACCTCCGGGACCTGATCCCAGTCGATGGACAGCTTGGTGTCGGTCCAGTGCAGCACGTGGTGCTGGTGCATCCAGGCGAAGAGCAGTTGGCCGCCCACGGCGTCGTAGTTGCGGGTGCGGGTGCCGGTCATGGCGAAGCGGAAGATCCGGTCGAAAATCACCGCGTACTGCACCAGCCGGGCACGGTGCCGAGTGGTGGGGTCGGCCGAGGCGTCGTGCTGGATCTTCACGCATTCACGGAACGCGGTGAGGTCGCAGCGCAGCTCTTCGAGCGAGTAGAGGAAGTAGGGCATGCGCTGCTTGATCATGAACGGGTCGAAGGGCAGGTCCCCGCGCATGTGGGTGCGGTCGTGGATCAGGTCCCACATCACGAAGGTTTCCTCGGTGAGGGCCTGGTCCTCGAGCATTTCGGCGGCATCCGCCGGCAGCTCCAGGTTGGTGATCTGTGCGGCGGATTTGAGCACGCGGCGGAAGCGTGCCGCCTCGCGGTCCTGGAAGATCGCGCCCCAGGTGAAGGCGGGCGTTTCGCGGATGGCGACGGACTCGGGGAAGAGCACCGCCGAATTGGTGTCGTAGCCCGGGGTGAAATCCAGGAAGCGCAGTGGGACAAAGAGCTTGTTGGAGTAGTCCCCGGCCTCAAGCCCGGCGATGAACTCGGGCCAGATGACCTCGACGAGGACCGCCTCGAGCAGCCTGTCGGTGGATCCGTTTTGCGTGTACATCGGGAAAAGCACCACATGGCGCAATCCATCCTCGCGCGCCAGCTGCGGGGCGAAGGCGCGCAGCGAGTCAAGGAAGTCGGGAATGCCAAAGCCCGAGGCACTCCAGGTGGCCAGGTCGGAGACGAGTCCCTCGAGGTAGGCAGCGTCGTGCGGGAATTGCGGGGCCAATGCGTGCAGCGATTCGGCGATGGTCGCAGCCAAGGCCGCGGCGCGCGGCTTGTCGGCGGCCTCCGGCACCGAGCCGTCCTGCCCCTGGAGGCCCTGGAACTCGGTGGCCGCGGCCTTCAGCGCCAGCCACGGCGCGGAATTGACGAGCTCTGAGTTGGACAGCGGCTTGGGAAGAGTTGCCTGTGACATGGTGGGAGACCCCTTTCGGTACGGCTGGATGCGCCGCGCGGATGCTGCGGACCTTAGCTTGGTTCCAGCGTACTGAGGGGTCGTGGTTACTGATTGAAAAACGGTGTGAGCATCAGCAACGCTGTCGCAAGGGCCATGCCGTGCTCACCAAGGCATGTGTGCAGGGAATGCTCGGCCCCGGGGGCACAACAGTGCCCCCGGACCCGGGGATCCGGACATGTCGCCGGCTAGCTCGTCTTGAGCCGCAGCGAGACCGAATTCATGCAATAGCGCTGGTCGGTGGGGGTATTGAAGCCCTCACCCTCAAAGACGTGGCCCAGGTGCGAATCGCAGGCAGCACAACGCACCTCGATGCGGAGCATGCCCATCGTGGAGTCGCGGATGTAGCGCACCCGGTCTTCGGCCAGTGGGGCGAAGAACGACGGCCACCCGCAGCCGGCATCGAACTTGGCGTTGGAGGTGAAGAGTTCATGGCCGCAGGCGCGGCATTCGTAGACACCCTCGGTGGTGGTGTCCCAGTACTCGCCGGTATAGGGACGCTCGGTCCCGGCCTTGCGCAGGACCTGGTATTCCTCCGGGGTCAATTCGGTGCGCCACTGCTCGTCGGTCTTGGTGACGCCTGGGGTGGGGGTGCTGGATTCTTCTGGGGGCTGGATTTCACTCACACAACGCACAACACCGGCATGGTCCTGCCCATTCCCGGCACGATGCCGACCAGTCAATTCCCTGCGTGCCAAAACCACTGGGTGGCGGCTTTTATTTGCAATGATGGTAGGCATGAAGGAACAACATTCCCCGATGCCCCCGCGCGCCCGATCCGCAGGCAAGGGCCTGAGCTGGGCGCTGCTGGGTGTGGGCATTGGCGCGGCGGCGGGATCGGTGTTTGCCGGCAGCGTCTCGGCGCTGGCCGCCTACTTTGCCCGCCGCGTCGTGACGCCCGACGCGGAGCCGGACCAGAGCCTGGAGATCCTGGCATTGGTGCCCACCGCGGAGGGCAGCGACGTGATCCTCTCGGCAAACAAGGATTCCACGGCCCCGGGACGATACTCGCTGTTCTTCTCCGCGGACACCGGTCATGCACGCCTGGGCGAGCCCAAGGGCTACCGCCTGGGTGACGGCACCGTGACCCGGGCGGTGGAAAAAATCTACTTCGGAGACCTCTCCGCCGCGACCCGCGGACGATTCTCCGGAATCGTCTACGATTCCCCCGAGGATCTTGACGTTGACTACGACGAGGTCGAGATCCCCATTCTGGGCGGTATGGCCCCGGCATGGTTCGTCCAAGGCAACTCCGAGGCGGACACCTGGGCGATCTGCGTCCACGGCCGCGGCGCCAACCGCAAGGAGGGGCTGCGCGCGATCCCGACGCTGCAGCGGCTTGGACTCAGCGCGCTGCTGGTCTCCTACCGCAACGACGGGGTGGCCCCGGCCGCAGTCGACGGTCGCTACGGGCTGGGGGCCACCGAATGGCCCGACATCGAGGCTGCCATCGACTACGCGATTGCCCAGGGGGCGAAGGAAATCCTGCTCTTTGGCTGGTCCATGGGAGGGGCCATTGCCTTGCAGGTGGCGGACAGGTCGCGGCACGCACGCAGTATCGGCGCGCTGGTGCTCGACGGGCCGGTGATCAACTGGATCGACGTGCTCTCGCACCAGGCCAAGCGCAACCGCATCCCCGAGGCAGTGGGCAGGTTCGGCCAATGGCTGCTGGTCAACAAGGCGGGACGCTGGATCACCGGGCTTGCGGCGCCCCTGGATTTGAAGATCCTGAACTGGGTCGAGCGGCACGACCAGCTGCGCCTGCCCACCCTGATCCTGCACAGCGAGGACGACGACTTCGTCCCCATCGGCCCCTCCGAGCAGCTGGCGGAGCTGAACCCGGACATGGTGGGGCTGCGGCGCTTCAGCCGGGCGGGCCACACCCGCGAGTGGAACGTCGATCCGCAACGCTGGGAGGCGGAGGTCGCCTCCTTCGTCCGGTCGGTGCTGGACGCCCCGCGCCCGGGGGGCTGGGCAGCCACTGAAGACTAGTGGGAAATTGCGGCGACCTCTGCCTCGGTGAGACGCTGCAGGTCCGCCGGAGCCAGCTCGAGGTCAAGCCCGCGATGCCCGCCGGAGACATAGACGGTCTCATGGGCCAACGCGCTGGCATCAAGCAGCGTGCGCGAACGGTTGCGCTGGGCCAGCGGCGAAATGCCGCCCACCACGTATCCGGTGCGGCGCTCCGCCACCGCCGGGTCGGCCATTTCCACCTTCTTCAGGCCCAGGGCCACGGCCATGGCCTTGAGATCCAGCGACCGGTCGACCGGGACAATCCCGACCACCAACGCGGCGGGCCCCGGTTCCCCGGTGGACACCAACAAGGTCTTGAACACCCGGGACGCCGGGACGCCGATGGCCTCCGCCGCTTCCATCCCGTAGTTCTCCACGGACGGGTCGTGGACGTATGAGTGCACCGTGTAGGGGACCGACTCGCGGTCCAGCAGCGTGGTCGCGGGCGTGCCGGTCGAGTGTGTGTTCTTTTTCTTGGACATGGCTTTCCCCATCCTCCGTTAACCGCGTTTGGGCGTCGGCACGTGCCGACGCCCAAACTTCTTCGATCGTTTCGGCCTACGAGCCGGCAGCGGCAACCCGCTCGCTGACCTGTCGCTTGATACGGGCAAGCATGGCACTCATGCCACGTAAACGCAACGGTGTCAGGGCACGGGTCAACCCCAGCTGCTGAGGCATGTCGTCGGGGACGGCCAGCACCTCGGCGGCCGGCAGTCCGTCGAGGCCCTGGTGCAGAACGGAGGCGAACCCGCGGGTGGTCGGCGCCTGCGGGGGAGCGGAGAAGAACAGTGATACCCGGTGCTCGCCGGCGGGCTCGACCTCGATGTTCAGGAACAGCGGGGTCTGGCACTCAACGACCTGCTCCAACAGGTCGGGGTGTTCGGCCAGGCGTGGGGGCAGCTCGGGGAGTTCCTCGGAGAAGTCCAGCAGCATCTCCAAGCGCTCGGGCTCGGTGACGGACTGGAAATCCTCGACGATCTCGGCCAGGGCCTGTGGCAATTCGCTCATGCTGCCACGCCCCCGTATCCCGCAGGCACGGCACCGGGCTCGATGCCCTTCACGATGGGCACGCGCACGGCGTTGCCCCATTCGGTCCAGGAACCGTCGTAGTTGCGGACGTTCTCGAAGCCGAGCAGGAACTGCAGGGCAAACCAGGTGTGGCTGGAGCGCTCGCCGATGCGGCAGTAGGTGATGATGTCGTCACCGGAGGCCAGCCCGGCCTCGCCGAGGTAGATCGCCTCGAGCTCGGCGCGGGACTTGAACGTGCCGTTCTCCTGGGCGGCGCGGGCCCAGGGCACCGAAGCTGCCGTGGGGATGTGCCCGCCACGCAGCGTGCCCTCCTCGGGGTAGGCAGGCATGTGGGTGCGCTCGCCGGTGAACTCCTCGGTGGAGCGGACATCGATCATGGGCTTGCCGAAGTGACCCAGCACCTCGGGCAGGAACGCGCGGATGACGGTGTCGTCGCGCTCGATGACCGGGTAGCTGCCCGGGATGACCGACGGCTTCTCGCGAGTGGTCTCCCGGCCCTCGGCGATCCACTTGTCGCGGCCGCCGTCGAGCAGGCGGACATCTTCGTGCCCGAAGAGGGTGAACACCCACAGGGCGTAGGCGGCCCACCAGTTGGACTTGTCCC
This sequence comes from Paeniglutamicibacter sp. ZC-3, assembly GCF_025847175.2. NCBI lineage: Bacteria > Bacillati > Actinomycetota > Actinomycetes > Micrococcales > Micrococcaceae > Paeniglutamicibacter > Paeniglutamicibacter sp. ZC-3. The sequence goes on from NZ_JAOYTG010000013.1 coordinate 119,190, forward strand.
CGTAGATGACCACCGTGGTGTCGCGGCTGATGCCCTTGGACGCCATCAGCGCGGCGAAGCGCTCGCCATCGACGTAATCGCGGGTGTCTTCGTCGTTGAGCTCGGAGTGCCAATCGATCTTCACCGCATTGGGGATGTGGCCCGTGTCGTAGAGCAGGATGTCCTCGTTGGATTCGACAACCACCAGGCCCTCGGTGGAAAGGTTGGCGGCCAGCCAGTCGGTGGACACCAGTCGTTCGGGATGGGCGTAGTCGGCGAATGACGGATTGGAGTCGATGGGAAGGCTCATGCTGAATTGACCTCGCAACAAAAAATCGTGGGATGGTGTTTCTCCAAGCCTAGCGATCCGGGGCGTCACCGGCGGTGAAACAGGGTCATTCGACGCCATATTTCGCTCCAAGCGTCGGCGTTTGTGCCACCGGCAGCGAGGAGGTGGCACACGCGAACGAGCCCCGTTTTAGTGGTTGTCGATTCTGTGGGCGTAAAATGGCGGGGGCGTGTCTTCGCGCTGCGCACGCACACCATCATTCGAAGATTTAAGGACCGTTCCGCCGTATGGCCACGATTACGCATCTTTCCCAACGGACCCCCACGGTCTCCATCGACGACCTGCTCGCAGGTTTCCACCCGTCCTACCGCTTTGGCGAGGTGTCGTTTGACACCTACCGGCCGGACCCGGCCTGGCCCACCCAGGCCGAGGCGGTCACCAAGCTCAAGCACTTTGCCTCGACCATCGGCAATTCCAAGGGCGGCTTCCTGGGCAAGCTCTTTGGCAAGAAGAAGGTCGAGAAGTCGGGGATGTACCTGGACGGCGGCTTCGGCGTGGGCAAGACCCACCTGTTGGCTTCGCTGTGGCACCTGGCCCCGGGCAGGAAGGCGTTCGGCACCTTCGTGGAGTACACGAACCTCGTCGGGGCCCTGTCCTTCCGTCAGACCGTAGAGGTGCTGAGCACCTACTCGCTGGTCTGCATCGATGAATTCGAGCTCGATGATCCGGGGGACACAGTGCTGATGTCCCGGTTGATGCGCGAGCTTTCCGACGCCGGCGTGAAAATCGCAGCGACGTCCAACACGCTTCCGGGCGCACTGGGCGAGGGCCGCTTTGCCGCCGTGGACTTCCAGCGCGAGATCAAGGTGCTCTCCGAACAGTTCGACGTCCACCGCGTGGACGGCGTTGACTTCCGCCACCGCGGGCTCCCCGACGCCCCGGTACCGCTGGAAGACGCGGGCATCCAGGAGTTCGCCGTCGAGCGCTATGGGGACAAGACCTTCGCCGTTGACGAGTTCGCGGACCTGATCGGGCACATGTCCAAGGTCCACCCCAGCCGGTACCGTGCCTTGCTGGCCGAGACCGACGTGCTGGTGCTGCACAATGTCGAAACCATCACCGAGCAGGCGGTGGCGCTGCGCTTCGTGGTGCTGGCCGATCGCCTGTACGACAAGGACGTGCCGATCATTGCCTCCGGCAAGCCGTTCAGTGAGCTGTTCACCCCGGAAATGATGGCCGGCGGATACCAGAAGAAGTACTTCCGTGCCGTTTCGCGCCTCACCGCCCTGGCCCGCGAAGGCCAGACGGGGGAACCGGCGCTGTAACCTCAACGCACGAAGGCCGTGATGGCCGCCGTCCGCAACCACCTCGTTTTCCGAGATGGAAGCGGGGACGGGCCTCACGGCCTTTTTTCGTGCGCCACGGGGGTAGGCAAACCCAGGTTGCCCACCCGCGGGTTGGAGCTGTGCTGGGTCATTGGCGGTTGCGCTCGATGAGCAGGCGAAGGGTCAATCCGGCGACCAGCGCCCAGAATGCCCCGCCGATTCCGGCGAAGCTCAGGCCCGAACCGGCAATCAGGAACGCGACCAGGGAACTCATTCGGCTGGAGGGATCGGACAACGCGGAGGACGCGGAGGCGCCGAGGGTTGCCAGCAACGCCAGGCCCGCCGCGGCTTCCAGCAGGCCCTGGGGGCTCGCGGTGGCCAGTGCCGTGATTGCGGCAGACGCCAATCCGAGCAGGATGTAGAAGCCGCCGGAGGAAACTGCCGCGATCCACCGCCTGGAGCGGTCTTCCCCGGCCTCGTCCCCGGCGGCGAGGGCGGCGGAAATCGCCGCAAGGTTGATGGCATGCCCGCCGAGGAACGCCGCCGCCGAGCTGCCGAGGCCGGTGGCCAACATGGAGGCGCGCCACGGTGTTTCGTAGTTGAAACTGGCCAGTACCGCCACGCCCGGAACGTTCTGCGAGGCCATGGTGACAACGAAGAGCGGCAGGGTGATTGCGGTGAAGGCCGCGAGGCTGAATGCCGGTGCGGTGAATTCGAGACTCGGCAGCAACTGTCCCATCACTCCCGCGGCGTCGGCCCCTCCCATGGAAAAGCCTGCGATGCCCAAGGCGGCGGCCATCGCGGCCGGAACCGCCCAGCGGGGACTGAAGCGCAGGAAGAGCAACCAGACCACGATAACCGGGGCGACATGCAACGGGATAGTGGACAACGCCACGAAGGGCGCCAGACAGAGTTTGAGCAGTACTCCGGCCAGCATGGCTTGGGCCAGGGGGACGGGGATCGCTGCAAGCGTCCGGCCCAGCCAGGGGATGGCCCCGGTGGCGGCAATCAGCACTCCGGTCATGATGAAGGCACCGACCGCTTCGTTCCAGCCGAAGTTCACTGCTGCCGCTCCGGCCAGCAACGCTGCACCGGGTGTCGACCATGCGGTGGTGATGGGTCGCTTGGTGAACCACGCCAGGCCAACTGCGCAGATTGCCAGTGCAATGGTGAGGGCGAAAAGCCCGGAGGCGGCCTGGGCATCAGTCGCCCCGACGGCCTTGAGTCCTGTCAGCACCACGGCAAAGGACGAGGTGTATCCGACCAGCGCGGTGACAAGACCGGCCATGATCGGCTGTGCGAATGTCGATCGCCGTGGAGCGCTGGGGATGGCGTTGGAGGTCAAATCATTTCTTTCCGTGCAAACGACAGGTGCCGGTTCCGCCTCACGGCGGTACCGGCACCCGTTTGTCGTGCCTAGGGCAAGAGTCCTAGTGAACCAGGCAGGAACCTAGACGGTCGGCGTGCCGCCGTCTTCCTTGTTGAGGAGGCCCTTTGCGCCATCCTGAACCTTGTCGACGTGCTCGGAGAACTTTCCCCCGGTCTTTTCGTCGATGAAGTTGCCGGCGTTGTCGATGGCACCGCCGATCTTGTCCGAGTTTTCGTGAATCAACTCGGCCGCTTTCTCCTTCAGTCCTTCGGCCTTGCCCTTCAGCTCGTCAAAAATAGACAAAAGGCACCTCCTCTCAGTAATGGGGGCCCGAAAAGCCCCGTCTAGGAATCATCCTATGCTCAGTCGCGATCGAATCGAGGGAATTTGGATGAATTTCTTCTCCGATGCGACTCTGACTTGTATGTACATATTGGCAGCTGTGACAGCGCTGCCATCAGTGGTATCGCAGGAGTAGGCCCGGATTCCGCGATCTGAACCGAAACCCGGGGCACCGTTGGGCGTTGGGGGCCAACGGCGGCTTATAGGTCAGAAAGTGTGTCCGTGAGGGGCCTGCTTCCCAACGATGGCGCGGTAGAACGGGGTTTCTTATAGCCTTGGGCCATTAACCGTGAATGGTTCTGGAAATTCGAGGCACTGTGAAGTATGTGGATCTCGTCTGAAGCGCAATGGAAAGACAACGGCCGGGACCCAGCGCTGGAGGTGCATTGACTGCGGGGCCAGCAGCGTGCGCAAGCGTGCGGACCTGGCCCGCAAGGCCGAGCTGGACCGGTTCGTGCAGTGGCTGTGTGTTTCGTCAACTTTAAGTCGGCCATTAAAGCGATAAGAATCAGGCCACCTGGGCTCAATTTCCTGCCATGTTGGCGTTTGGCCTATTTCATGAGCGCATTCTTGACCCGATAGGACTCGCCGCGGAACTGCAGCAGCCGCCCGTGATGCACCAACCGATCGATGACGGCGGCAGCCATGTTGTCATCGCCGAACACCGTTCCCCACCTCGAAAACTCCAGGTTTGTCGTGATGATTAGGCTCCGCTTCTCGTACCCGTCCGCGATCACCTGGAACAACAGCCGGGCCCCTTCGGTATCGATCGGAAGGTATCCCAGCTCGTCGATGGCGATCAATTGGTTTTTGGCCAGGGACGCGAGTTCCTTGTCCAGCCGGTCCTCCTCCTTCGCCCGGCGCAACATCATCACCAACGCCGAGGTGGTGAAGAACCTCGCCGCAATGCCCTGCCGGCACGCTGCAGCCACCAGTGCGGTGGCCATATGCGTCTTGCCGGTGCCCACGTCCCCGTAGAGGACCAGGTCCTGGGCCCGGTCGATGAAGTCCAAGGATTCCAGGGGATGGCTTCCGTAGTCCTCGGGGAACCTGACGTTGCTGTAGTCGAATCCGGTGAGGCTTTTCATGGCGGGCAGTCGCGCGGCCTTCAGCAGCCGCTGGCGCCGGGATTCGAGCCGGGATTCGTGCTCGGCCACCAGCACCCCGTGCAGGTATTCGCGTTGCTTCGGGGTGCCTTTTTCGGCCCATTCGGTCAACACGCTTCCGGTGAGCGAGGCGTGCTTGCCTGCCTCGAGGAGGTCCTGGACGGTGATCGGGTTCATGCGACTTCTCCGGTGCTGGTGTTCAGGGTGGTGAAGGTGTCATAGACGCTCAAGTCCACGTTGGCCGCCGATGGTTCGGTGCCGTCGGCCAGGCGACGTGCGAGCATGCCCAGCATGGCCATGTCCGGTCCGTCCCCGCGCTGGATCAGCGTGTCGGCGGCCTGTATCGCATGGTCGAACCCGCTGGTCCCGGATACGGCATCCACCGCATTGAACAGCCGGCGCCGGTCGGTGGCCGTGGCCTTGTCCAGCCAGTCCCGCACCGGGTCCGGGACCAGGGTCCGCAGCGGGGAATGGGACCACGCGCCGGGCTTGGTCACCAGCAACGGCACCAGGGTCGAAGGCTCGAAGATCGTCTCGGTCTGCTTGCCGAAGACGCGACGGAAGGTGCGGACCGGTGCGGAATGCTCATCCAGGATCTGTACCGTCTCGTGCCCCAGCCCCACCGTGAGCAGCCGTCCGTGGAAGGAAGATCCGGCCGCGTAGGTGTTCCCGTCCACGAGCATGTTCCCGACCCTGTCGGCCCTACGGGACTCGTAGCGCAC
>NZ_JAOYTG010000014.1:0-121981 GCF_025847175.2 Paeniglutamicibacter sp. ZC-3
CATGGACCTCATCGACCACCACATCAAAAACCACAGAAAGTAGCCAGAGAACCGGAACCAAAAACGCCAGGATCCCCGACAATCCGGGGATCCTGGCGTTCTGTCTGTCGTAACTTCAGATTAGGGCCCAGGTAGACCAAAGGCGAAGGTCCCTCCCCGGTTTCTCCGGAAGGGACCTTCGCCTTTGGTGCAGTGTCTGTGCGTTGGCCAAACACCTGACGTCTTGCTCTGGCTACCAGCTCAGAGCCTGGGCGCGACGACGGATTTCGGTCTTGCGTCCTGCCCGCAGTGCATCCATGGGAGTCCCGTTCAACGACTCGTCCGGGGTGAAAAGCCACACCAGGAGCTCATGGTCTTCGTAGCCCGAGTCCTTGAGCACAGAGATCGTGCCCTTGAGGCTGTCGACAATGGCCCCGTCAAGGAGGAAGGCAGCGGGGACGCTGCGGATGTTGCGCTCCCCCACTCGAACGGCAATGATTGCGCGCTCATCGATCAGGCTATGGACTCGTTTGATGGAAACGTCCAGTGCTTCGGCCAGGTCGGGCAGGGGCAGCCATTCGGCCACAAGATTCTCAAGATTGCTCACCATTCCAGCGTGCCACATGTGCGCGTCATTCTGGAGCCATATGAATGATTTCGTCGTGGGATCTTTCACAATTGCCATGTCGTGGTGTAAATTCACAATAGTCACAACCGCACCATGAGTCACATAACGCACATAGGCCACAGTCGTGTGCGTTCAATTGCGACCGAACGATTCGTCCTTGCCCCAACCCAAAGGATCGCTCCATGTCCCTTGCACATAACAATCGCGTCAGAGCCATTGGCAGCGCCGTCGCCACGGCGGCAATCCCGGCGGTGGTCCTTGGTTCCCTAGCAATCCCGGCCCAGGCGGCACCCTTGCCCACCCGTGACGCCCTCCAGCCGAAGCTCGCCACCCCGGCGATGGTGAAGGCTGCAGAGGCACGGATCAGCGCTCACTTGGTCGCGGCCCACGTTCCCGGATCGGTTATCCCCCTCGCAAAAAAGGGTGGAACCGCAACGGTCAAGAAAAACGACACCCTTTCCCATCTTGCCGCTCGTACAGGCGTCTCGGTGAGTGACCTGAAGAAATTCAACAAGCTCTCTTCCGACCTGATCAAGCCCGGCCAAGTCCTGCGTCTGAGCGGTGGCTCCTCAAAGGCGTCATCACCCAAGGCTTCGTCCAACAGCAATGGGTCGTCCGCCAAGGCGCAGACCTACAAGGTTGCCCAGGGTGATGTCATGGGATCGATTGCCAGGAAGCTCGGCGTGTCCCTTTCCGCGGTGCGCACCGCTGCTGGCAACCCTGCCAACGACACCATCTACGTCAACCAGACGCTTCGCTTTGGATCAACCGGTTCCACAGGCTCTGCCAAGGCTGCTCCGAGCGCCAACTCCGGCGGCTCGCAGGGCACCTACACCGTCAAGTCGGGCGACAGCCCCTCCATGATCGCGATCCGGCACAACATGTCGGTCTCCGCCTTCATGAAGCTGAACAACTTGTCGAACGGCGACATCATCCGTCCCGGTGACAAGTTGAAGATCAGCGGCTCATCCTCTTCCGCTTCGTCTTCGCCGTCCAGGGCGGCTGCGCCCTCCGCGCCCAAGTCCCAGTCCGGCGGCTCCAGCTACAAGGTGGTTTCCGGCGACACCCTCGGGCACATTGCCTTGAAGTCCGGGACGCCGCTGAACACCATCCTGCGGTTGAACCCGGGTCTCACCTACTCGACCGTGCTGAAGATCGGCCGGACCCTGAAGGTCAACAGCGGCGGCTCCGCCGCCCCGCAGTCCTCCGGCGTCAACCCCACCAGCTCCAAGCCGTTGGTAGGCAACTCCTTCCTGGGCCGCACCTACAAGTCGGACGTGGTGGGTTCGGCGAACGACAACAAGCGCGAGCTGCTTTCCCGGGACCTTCCATCCCCTGCAGCCATGCAGTCGATGATCGCCAGCACCGCCCGGCAGATGGGTGTCGATCCGGCGCTGGCCATGGCACACGCCTTCCAGGAATCCGGATTCAACATGAATGCGGTCTCCCCGGCAAACGCCGTGGGCGTCATGCAGGTCATCCCGTCGGCCGGCGAATGGGCAGAGGGACTGGTTGGACGCCAGCTCGACCTTCTCAACCCGCAAGACAACGTCACCGCCGGTGTGGCGATCATTCGCTCGCACCAGCGCAACGCGCCGTCCATGGAAATGGGCATCGCCTATTACTACCAGGGTGCCACCGGCGTAAAACGCAATGGCATGTACGCCGACACCAAGAACTACGTGGCCAGCGTCATGGCCCACCGGAACAAGTTCAACTAGCCTTCCGGTCAGCAAGACGGGTGTGGCCCGGTTCCCTCGGAACCGGGCCACACCCGTCTTTTGCCGTGCCCGTGCCGCGCTTAGCGCCTGGCTGCGACCGGTAGTTCGAGGACGACACGGGTGCCGGACCCTGTGCGGTCCTCCCAGTGGATGTTGCCGCTGAGCTCGCTGGTGACCAGCGTCCGCACAATCTGCAGCCCCAGGCCCTCCGTGCGGGGTTCGGGAGGCAGACCCACCCCGTCGTCGCTGATGGCTACCCTCAGGATGTCCGCGCCCACGGCGTTGCGCCGGCGTCCGGCGTCCAACACCACTGTGCCGTCGCGCTCGGCCAGTCCGTGCTCCACGGCGTTGGTGACCAGTTCGTTGATGACCAGCGAGAGCGGGGTCGCCAACTCCGCGGGCAGCTGCCCGAAGGCCCCGGTCCGCTCGGTCTTGACCTTCTGGCCCGGCGACGCGATTTCCACGATCAGCCGGAACTGCCTGTCAATCAACTCGTCAAAGTCCACGTTCTCGCTCAACCCCTGCGAGAGGGTCTCGTGCACCGCGGCGATCGTGGCAACCCGGCGCATGGCCTGGTCCAGGCCCTGGCGGCCCTCCTCCGACTTCATCCGGCGCGACTGCATGCGCAGCAGCGCGGCGACGGTCTGCAGGTTGTTTTTCACCCGGTGGTGGATCTCGCGGATCGTGGCGTCCTTGGACACCAGTTCCTTCTCGCGGCGGCGCAGCTCGCTCACGTCGCGGCACAGCACCAGCGCGCCGTAGCGCCCCTTGGCGTTGCGCAGCGGGATCGACCGCAGCGACAGTGTCACTCCCATCGACTCGATCTCGGTGCGCCAGGGCATCTTGCCCGAAACCACCAGTGGGAGCGACTCGTCGATCAGCCGGCGGTCGCTGACCAGGGACATCGTCGCCTCCGATAGCGACTTGCCCTCGAGCGTTGCGGCCGCCCCCAAACGGCGGTAGGCCGAGACGGCGTTCGGGCTGGCGTACTGGACCACGGCGTCGGCATCGAGGCGGATGAATCCGTCGCCCACGCGCGGGGCTCCGCGCCGGGACCCGGTGGGCGTGGCGAAGTCGGGCCACAGCCCGCGGGTGCACATCCGCAGCAAGTCTTCGGCGCATTGCTTGTAGGTCAGCTCGAGCCGCGAGGGCATGCGCGATCCGGCGAGGTCGAAGTGCACGGAAAGCACCGCCAGGGTGCGCCCGTTGCGGACCAGGGGAACAGTCTCGATGAGCATCGAGTGCTCCCCCGCCGAGGGCGCGCCGGCATCGGAGCGCACGATGTCCTGGGTCCGCCAGGCCTGCTCGACCAGCGGCTTGAGGTCCTTGCGGATCCGTTCGCCCACGAAGTCGGTGTGGAAGACGGTGTGCGAGGTGGAGGGACGCACATGGGCCAGGGCCTTGTACGTGCCCTCCACCGGAAACCACAGCACCAGGTCTGCGAACGCCAGGTCCGCGATGAGTTGCCAGTCCCCCACCAGGAGGTGGATCCAATCCTCATCCCCAGGACCAAAATCGGCCGACTCTCGAATTTGGTCCGTGAAGATGGCCAAGGATTACCTCCGTACGATGGAACGCAACAGCCGCAAAGCCACCGACAAGGACGCCATATCATCGCGTTCCAGCCGGTTCACTTCCGCGAACATGTTCTGTGCACGATCAAGATTAGCCGCGTTCGCTTCCAACCACTGACCCACGCGCGCCGCGGGGTCGGTTTCGGTTCCGTCCGTGGCCGCCACGACGTCGCGGGTGAAGTCGATGATCGTCGAGTACAGGTCGTCTCGCAGGGCCGCGCGGGCCAGCGCCTTCCACCTGTCGTCGCGCGGCAACGCGGTGATTCGCTCGAGCAGCGAGTCAACGCCGAAGCGGTCGTAGAGCACGTAGTACACCTTGGCCAGCTCGACCGCGTCTGTACCGCTGCGCTTGGCCTGGGCGGCAATGTCCAGCAACACGAAGGTCTCGAACTGACCGGCCCAGCGGGTCGCCAGGGCGTCGTCGAGCCCCCAGCCCTTTCCCTCGGCCTTCCACCTGGCCACGCGCTCGGCATCTGCCCCGCGCAGCAGCGAACCGACCACCGGGCGCAGCGACCGCACGGTGGGGGCCAGTGACGCAATGGCGCCGTCGACCGGCTCGTCGCGGTCCACATGGTGGATGAACCAACGAGTGGCCCTATCCAGCAGCCGGCGCATATCCAAGTGCAGCCGGCACCAGTGCTGGGCGTCGAAGGATGCCGGCAGCGCGTTGATTGCCCCGATCTCATCATCGAAGGAGTAGATCTCGCGCAAGGCCACGAAGGCCTTGGCAACCTGCGCCTCGCTGGCACCGGTCTCCTCCATGACCCGGAACGCGTAGGTGGTGCCGCCGATGTTGACCATGTCGTTTGCCACCACGGTGGCGATGATTTCCCGGCGCAGCGGGTGGTTCGCCAGCTCCGCGCCGAAGCGCTCGGCCAGCTGTGCCGGGAAGTAGTTGCGCAGGGTGGCGGCGAAGTACGGGTCATCGGGCAGGTCGCTGGCGGCCAGCGCGCCTGCCAGCTGGATCTTCGCGTACGCCACCAGCACCGACAGCTCAGGGGTGGTCAGCGAGCCGCCGGCGGCCAGACGTTCCTCGAGCACCGCCGCAGAGGGCAGGAACTCCAGGTCCCGGTCCAGCTCCGCGTGTTCTTCCAGCCAATCCATCAGCCGTTCGTAGGCCGGGGACATGGCTGCCAGCTCCTGCTTGTCGTTGAGCAGCATGACGTTCTGGTCGAAGTTGGTCTTCAGCACCAGGCGGGCGACCTCGTCGGTCATCGACTGCAGGAAGTCGGCGCGCTCCGAGGCCGCCAGCTTCCCGGCGACGACCATGCGGTCAACGAAGATCTTGATGTTGACCTCGTGGTCAGAGCAGTCCACGCCGGCGGAGTTGTCGATGGCGTCGGTGTTCAGGATGACCCCGTGAAGCGCCGCCTCGATGCGGCCGCGCTGGGTCATGCCCAGGTTGCCGCCCTCGCCGATGACGCGGGCCCGGACCTGCGCCCCGTCCACCCGGATCGCGTCGTTGGCGCGGTCCCCGACCTCCGCGTGCGATTCGCCGGAAGCCTTGACGTAGGTCCCGATGCCGCCGTTGTAGAGCAGGTCGACGGGAGCGCCGAGGATGGCCTTGAGCAACTCGTTCGGTGCCATGGAGCTGACCGTGGTGCCCAGGCCCAGGGCCTCGCGCACCTCGGGGGAAATCGGGATGGACTTCAGGGCCCGGGAGTACACCCCGCCGCCGGCGGATATCAATTCCTTGTTGTAGTCGGCCCAGGAGGAACGGGGCAGTTCGAAGAGCCGCGCCCGTTCGTCGAAGGAGGCACCCGGCTCCGGGTGCGGGTCCAGGAAGATGTCGCGGTGGTCGAAGGCCGCCAGCAGCTTGACCGTGCGGGTGCGCAACAGTCCGTTGCCGAACACGTCCCCTGACATGTCGCCCACGCCGACGGCGGTGAATTCCTGTGTCTGGGTGTCGACGCCGAACTCGGTGAAGTGGCGCTTGACCGATTCCCAGGCGCCGCGGGCGGTGATGCCCATGGCCTTGTGGTCGTAGCCCACCGAGCCGCCGGAGGCGAAGGCGTCGCCCAGCCAGTGGCCGCGCTCGGCGGAGATCGCGTTGGCGATGTCGGAGAAGGCGGCGGTGCCCTTGTCGGCGGCGACCACCAGGTAGGTGTCGTCCCCGTCAAGACGCACCACGTTGGCCGGCGGTACGACCCGTTCGCCGTTTTCGTCCACCACGAGGTTGTCGGTGATTTCCAGCAGCGAACGGATGAAGGTGCGGTAGGCGGCCTTTCCCTCTTCCAGCCAGGCATTGCGGTCCTCGGCGGGGTTGGGCAGTTGCTTCGCATAGAAACCGCCCTTGGCGCCAGTGGGCACGATCACGGCGTTCTTCACCATCTGGGCCTTGACCAGGCCCAGCACCTCGGTGCGGAAGTCCTCGCGTCGGTCGCTCCAACGCAGCCCGCCGCGGGCAACCTCGCCGAAGCGCAGGTGCACGCCTTCGAGGCGCGGGGAGCAGACCCAGATCTCGTACTTGGGCCGCGGGAACGGTGCGTCGGTGATCTTCCCGGGCATGAGCTTGAAGGCCAGCGCGGCCGGGTCGGTGTAGTAGTTGGTGCGCAGCGTGGCCTCGATGAGGTTCACGAAGCGGCGCAGCAGCTTGTCGGCATCCAGCGTCGGCACCTTTTCCAGGGCCTCGGCAAGCACCGCGTGGGCAGCCTCGATCTCCCGGGCGGATTCCTCGGCGCCAAGGGCAGGGTTGAAGGTGCCTTCAAAGAGCGCGATGATTCCGTGGGTGACCTCCGGGTTGCCGACCAGTGCGTCGGACATGAAGGTGTACGAGTTGGAGACGCCCAGCTGGTGCAGGTACCTCGAGTAGGCACGCAGCAGAGCGACCTGCCTCCAGGACACGCCCTCGAGCAGCACCAGGCGGTTCATGTGGTCGGACTCGGCCTCGCCGGTGACGACGGCGCCGTAGGCCTGGGCGAGCAGCGGCTCGGCGGCCAGCGGGTCGATTCCGGCCGGGAACTTCAGGCCCAGATCGTAGAGGTAGCGGTCCTCGGCGCGGGAAGGGGTAACGGCGAAGGGGCGTTCGTCGATGACCTCAAGGCCCAGGTTCTGCAGCACCGGCAGGATCTTCGAGAGCGAGAGCGGCGCGGTGAGGTAGAGCTTCATCCGCGCGTTGATCTCCGAGTCCTCGTCCTCCTCGGGGACGAAGAACTTCACCACCGGCCCGGTGTGGCCGGGCTTTTCGTATAGCCCGAAGCGCTCGATGTCCACCAAGGCGTCCTCGACCTCGTACTCGACGCGGTACGCGGCGGGGAAGGCCTCGGCCCAGTGGGCGGCCAGCTCGGTGCCTTGCTCGGGTCCGTAGCGCTCGTTGGCGGCCACGGCGATTCCCTCTGACCACGAGCGAACGGCGGCAACGAGGCGGGTTTCCAGCGCCGCGCGGTCCACCACCGGGGTCAGCCCGTGGCGCTGGAGGCGGATCCGGTAGAACAGCCGGACCAGCGAGGATTCGCTCATGCGGACCTCGAAATCCATTGACTCGGCGTTGAACGCCGCTGTCAGCTCCTTCTCGATGCGCAGGCGGACGCCGGTGGTGTACCTGTCACGAGGCAGGTACACCAGTGCCGACATGAAGCGCCCGTAGACGTCGGGGCGCAGGAAGAGCGAAGTGCGGCGGCGTTCCTGTAGGCGCAGGATGCCCAGCACGGTGTGCGTGAGGTCCTCCACTGAGATCTGGAAGAGCTCGTCGCGCGGGTAGGTCTCCAGGATCGTGACGATGTCCTTGCCGGAATGCGAGTCGGGGGCGAAGCCGGCGCGCTTGAGCACTGCCTCGACCTTCTCGCGGACCACCGGGACGCTGCGTACCGAGGAGGTGTAGACGCTGGAGGCGAAGAGGCCGATGAAACGGCGTTCGCCGTTGACGTTGCCCTCGGCGTCAAAGCGCTTGACGCCCACGTAGTCCAAGTAGATCCCGCGGTGCACGGTGGAACGGGAGTTGGCCTTGGTGATCACCAAGGCGCGCTTGTCGCGGGCCATGGCCCGGCCGCGCTTGGTCAGGTGCTGGAGGCCGCTTGCAGGTACCGCGTTGCGCATCAGCCCCAGGCCGGACTCGACCTGCAGGCGCAACACGTCTTCGTTGTTCTCGGTGATCAGGTCGTATTCGCGGTAACCCAGGAAGGTGAAGTTGCCGTCGTCGAGCCAGTGCAGCAGGTCCACGGCCGCGTTCAGGTCCGCGATGTCCTCGGCCCCCGTGACGTTGGCCAGCGAATCGGCGATCTCGTGCACCTTGTTGCGCATCGGAACCCAGTCCTCAACGGCCGCACGCACGTCCTTCAGGATCCGTTCGAGCCCGGCGACCAGGTCGGAGACGGCCTCGTCGCTCGGGTCCCCGCCCAGTTCAACGGAAATCCACGATTCGATGGCGGTGTCGCTGTTTTCGGCGACCAGCGCGGAGATCGACGGCATTGCCGCAGTGTCGCCACTGGCCAGGTGGCTGTTGGCGGAAACGGTGTGGAAGGTGGTGATGTGTCCGTCGGATGCATCGCGCGTCACCAGGAAGGTGGGGTGAACGACCACGTTGATGGCGATCTTTTGCCGCACGATCTCGGCGGTGACCGAGTCGACCAGGAACGGCATGTCGTCGGTGACCACGTAGACCATGGCGGTCGCGCCGTGCCGGGTGACAGCAACACCGGCGGTCTTGGACGCCCGCTGCCACCCCACGTCAAGGTGGGCAGCCACCCGGGCTTCGAGCTGCTGCGGCGAATAGCCCGCTTCGTCCTCTTGTGCCAACTGCCCGTAGTAAGTGTTTACCAAATCGGGCGTAAGTGTCTCAGCGATGAAAGTTTCGGACATGCTGGACTCCGACGTGTTCAAAAGAACGCCTCCGTGGATATCGAGTTTGCGTTTCGCTCCATTGCGCAACGCTTGTGTTACAACACTATCCCGCCGGGTTACGGACGTCACATCGAGGGGGTAAATCTGCGCAGAAGCGGCGTTTTGGCCCTAATTCGACGCCCGGCCAGGCCTGCGATCGCCACGCGGAGACCGGAATGCGGGGCGATTTCTGCTAGGGCGCTGCCTGCCAGCAGGGCGGCGTCGACCGCCGCGGCGTCGTGCGGCAGGTAGGCCGCGACGGGGATCTCGGGTCCGAAGCGCTCCCATGTCTCGGCAAGGGCCTGGCGCGGCGAGGCGCCAACATTGGCCGCGGAGACCTTGTTGAAGACCACTTTCATCTCCAGCTCCCCCAGCACCTCGTGCAATTCCTCCAGCGCCCGGATCAGTCTGGGCACACCGATGCTGTCGGCCGCGCCGACGGCGTAGATTTCATCGGCAACGCGCAGCATCGCCGCGGTGACGCCATTGCGTTGCGGGGCAGCGGTGTCGAAGGACAGTTCCTCGTCGAGTTCCAGCGGAGCCGCGACGTCGACGACGATGGTGTCGCAGCCTTCCTGCAGGGCAAGCACCGCCCGGCGCAGCGCGGTCGGGCGCAGCTCGGGCCACCGGCTGGCCCGCGGCAGCCCGGTGGCGACGCGCATACGGGCACCGGCAATCACCACTGGCGCACAGATTCGCTCCAGCTTCGTCGCATCGAACCTGCCCGAATCCACGGTGCGGCAAATCTGGGCTATGCCCGCTGCCTCGTCGAGCAGGCCCAGCTGCACCGCCTGGGACGCTCCGTAGGTGTCGGCATCCAGCAGCACCACGTCCTCGTCGCCCAAGGCACATTCAACCGCGTAGTTCAACGCCACCAGGGAGCGGCCAGGAGACCCGACCGGACCCCAGAAGACCACGACGCGGGCGCGCTTCCCCGTCGTCCCGTTCGCCGGTTCGCCGGCGTGGGCAGGGTCGGGTCCGCGCTCGCGGTGGCCAAGCTCGGCACGGGCGCGGGTGACCAGGATGCCCAGTTCCGCCGCCGGCGTTCCGGTCGGCGACACGTAGGCACCGGCGGCACGCAACCGCTGGCCCTGCGCAACGTCGTCGCAGAGCACCACCACCGGAACGCCGCGCTCGATCATGGAATCGATATCCTGCGTATCCACCTCTTCCGCCGGACCGGCCAGGATGACCGCATCGGCGAGCCCGGTTTCGCACAGCGCGATCACTTCGGCTATTTCCGCACAACTGCGGGCAACCGTGAGGACGCCGCGGTGGCTTTCCAGCTTGTCCACCACGACACCGTCGTCCCCGTGCACCACCACGGAAATGTTCATGAGGCACTGGCTCCTGGATTGAAGACGACTGTGATGCGGGCATCGTTGGCCATGGCCTCGAGCAGGTCCGCCAACCCGGTGTCCACCACCAGGATCTCGACCAAGGTCCCGGCGGTGCCGCCGAATCCGGTGGCGCGTTCGGTGCGTGCCGTCACTTCCGCGGCGGGCAGCAGCAGGGTGGGTGGCGAATAGGCGTTGGCCGAGCGGTCCTTCAGTGACACCCAGACATCGACATGTGCACCGGCGGTGATGGCAGAAGGCAGGGCGTCGGGCAAGTCGATGGAGACCGGGCGGCGGTTGGTGCCGTCGTTCAGCCCGAGCGCGCTGCGCGGAAGCAGCTGCCCGGCGCGGATCAGGGAGTTGGCCCGCGTCCCGGACAACATTCCGGGATCCGCCGGCACGTAGCCGGCTTCCAGCGCGTCCAGCTTCACGTTGACCACGTGGAGCTTGTCAGCGGTGATTTCCTCGCCCAGCGAGATGTCCGACTTGGCCGAGTACATGGGCGTGGTGCGGTCCATCGAACTGGTCAGGGCAACCACCCCTACGCTGGAAGCCAGCACGATGAGAATGCCGAGCAACAACCGGGGATCCTTCCAGCTCGGTCTGCCCAGCCGGCCCGCCGCCGCGGAAACCTGATCGTGTGCCTTGTCCATGTCCCACTGCACCCTCCGCCGCCCATCTCCCCGTGCGCGGACATCCGTCCGTTGTCCGGTGCGCACGATGGATGGAATGCTCCAACCCCGGGACCACTGGTCCCTTTTCGGTCCTTGTGGGCCACCCTACGCCGCGGCGGCGACCGGTGAACAGCAGGCTGCGTAACAATGTGGATAACTGGCGGCCGGTCGCTCAGCCCTCGCGGCGCACCCTGGCCAGCGCGGCGAATGGAATCACGGTCCTGCCCAACAGCGCGCCGGGCCGGCGAAACTCGTCCCGGGCATGCAGTGCCACCTCGAGGAAGTCCTGACCCACCTGGTCCAGGGTGCCGCTGGCCAGAAGCTGGCCGTCAATCCCACCGACGCTGACCCGGGCCCGGTCGCGCACCAGCACGCGAAGGGCCTGGGAGAATCTGACCCGCCGCTCCCCCGGCTCGGGCGCGCTTCCCGCCTCGAGTGCGGCCCACCAGGCCACCGCCTGGACGGGGATCAGTTCCTCGCTACCTCCGTGCTGGAGCATCAGCCAGTCCTTGCCGATTCCGGCCAGGCGTCCACCGATGCGTTCGGCGCCCAGCAGCTGCACGTCAATGCGGGTGCCCACGTGCCGGGCCAGCCGCTGCATCAGGGACTGCCGTGCACGCTCGATCCGCACGAATTCCTGGATCTCGCTGTTCTGCTCCCGGGCAGCCTCGGCCCCGAATTCCGCTTCAAGATCTGCGAAGAGCGCTTCCCATCTCATGAGCACACCCTAGATGCTCAAAAGTTTTCCGCCTACCCCCTAGCTTCCTCCATCATGAAGTGCCATCATACTTTTACAAACAACATCAAATGGCATCAAATCACATCTAAGGAGATCGGCATGGTCACCCAAGGCATCCGCGATACGTTGTCCCTCGCCGGCATTTCCTGCCTGTCGCTGGGCATGCTTGGGGCGAGTGCGGGAATCTGGCGCTCCCTGGATGCGCGTTCCTTCACCGGGACGACGCTCGATGCGACGTCGCTGCAACAACTCACCGGATTTGTCCTGGGCCTTCTGGGCGGGCTTGTGCTCGCCTGGCTGCTGGTCTGCCTCGGACTAGCACTTGTGGCCCGTCTGGCATATGCCTGCGGCCACCGGCGCCAAGCAGCGATCCTGGCCGGAGTCGTCCCTGCATTCGTTGCCCGGCTGGCACTTGCGGGCCTGGGTGGATCGCTGGTGCTGGCGACGTGCTCCCTCGCAGCCGGACCTGCCGGTGCCGCCACCGCCATTGCCGCTGAAGCCCCCGCACTGCCGCAAATGCAGCCGGAAACCTCCCCCGGGACACTCCCTGTCCACGAGGCCGTGAAGTTGCCGCCCGAAGCGATGGTCCCGCCCGGCGAAACAGAGCTGCTCAGCCCGGGATGGATTCCGCACCGGGTCCCGTTGCAGATGCAACGGCTCGTCGGGGGCGGCAACACGCGCCCCGCCACTGAAGTGGTGGTAAGCCCCGGCGACAGCCTCTGGTCCATCGCCGCCCGAAACCTGCCGGAAGGTGCCAGCGCCGAGGAAATATCCGCATCCTGGCCGCGCTGGTACGAGGCCAACCGCCAGCTCATTGGCCCGGACCCCAACAAGCTTTACATCGGTATGGTGCTTCAGGCACCCCTAAGCGCATCACTGCGATCCTGACCTGCAGGTTCGCCACCCCTACCGACAACTTGCCCGCACACCAGGAGCCCCTTATGACCACCACAGCGATTACGCCTTCCACAACAAACGCCGAGCCGCTGCTCTTGCACGAGAACGTGTTTGCAACGCCAGGCAATGCAACGGCACCGCCCATCGAGGTCAGGCGGTTCCCCGAAGCGCTGCGCGCTGGAGCCGGATCTCGTCCACGGCGATGCCTCAGCCCCGAGCCGGGCCCCGAGTCGCCGCCGCGCGGCGTGGTGTCCTCCGAAGATCGCCAAGCGAACTCCCCCGCGGAATTGGGTTGCGAGTCCGAGGAGGACTATCCGGCGCGGACCCCGAACCCTGCGGTAAGAGTGGTGCTCGAACAGCTATTCCCACCCACCAACGCGCTGTTGGGCCTGGAAGAATCCGTGGCGGCAGTCGTCCATGCGGCGGCACCTGCGGTCCTGGAAGTGCTGGCAGGTGCCCGTCCCGTGCGCCAACTACACCATGCCCTGAGCCCGAATTGCCTGGACAAGCTGGAGCAGCACATGCGTCTGGGTGCGATTCACCGGCCAGACCCCGCTGACTGCACGTACTCCAATCCGCGGGTCATGCGCATGCGCATCACCCAGGTCCTGCCGCTGGTCTTCGAGGCCGCAGTGATCCTGCGGGACATGCAAAAAGTCCGTGCCACTGCCCTACGAATAGAGCGGTGGCACGGACGCTGGCAGGTTACCGCCCTCGAAATCGGTTAGCGGCGCTTGCCCTTTTTCTTCTTGCCATCGGCCGGCTTCGTGGCCTCGGCACCTGGCGTGCGCTCGATGTGCGTGGCCGCCTCGCCGCTCTCCTCCGGCGCCGTGTAGCGCAGGGTGGACGGGCGCGCCGGGGCTTCGAGCCCCGGGGTGCTCAGGACCGGTTCGTTGGTCATGGAACGGGCATCGGTGACACCTGGCAGCGAAACCGCGGGTGCCTGCCGGGTTTCAACCTCGATGTTGAAGAGCATGCCGATGCTTTCCTCGCGGATGGACTCCATCATGGTCTGGAACATCAGGAAGCCTTCGCGCTGGTACTCGACCAACGGATCGCGCTGGGCCATCGCACGCAGGCCGATGCCCTCCTTGAGATAATCCATCTCGTAGAGGTGTTCCTGCCACTTGCGGCCAATGACGGAAAGCACCACACGTCGTTCGAGCTCTCGCATGTTTTCGTGGCCGACGGCCTCCTCGCGTGCCGCGTACTGCAAGCGGGCATCGGAGAGGATTTCGCGTTCGAGCAGTGCGGGGGTGATGGCGTCGTGGTGCCCGGCCTCCTCGGCGACCTCTTCCAGGGTGATGGAAATCGGGTAGAGCTGCTTGAGGTTCGCCCAGAGCCGCTTCAGGTCCCAGTCCTCGGCATGGCCCTCGCCGGTGGACTCGCTGACCATGGCCTTGACCACGTCTTCGAGGAAGTGCGCAACCTTTTCATGCAGGTCCCCGCCCTCGAGGATGCGCCGGCGGTCGCCATAGATGGCCTCGCGCTGGCGGTTCATCACGTCGTCGTACTTCAGCACGTTCTTGCGCTGCTCGGCGTTGGTGCCTTCCACCTGGGCCTGCGCAGTCTCGATGGCCTTGGAAACGATCTTGGATTCCAGTGCCACGTCGTCGGGCATCGAAGGATTGTTCATGATCCGCTGGGCAGCGCCGGCATTGAAGCGGCGCATCAACTCATCGGTCATCGACAGGTAGAAACGCGACTCGCCGGGGTCGCCCTGGCGCCCGGAACGGCCGCGCAGCTGATTGTCGATGCGGCGGGATTCGTGGCGTTCGGTGCCCAGCACATAGAGTCCGCCGGCGTCGGTGACTTCCTGGGCCTCGGCCTGCACCTGCTCCTTGGCACCGGCAAAGACGTCGTCCCAGACCCGTTCGTATTCCTCGGAGTTCGTCTCCGGATCCAGCCCACGGCGTTCCATCTCCGCGACGGCCAGGAACTCGGCATTGCCGCCAAGCATGATGTCGGTGCCGCGACCGGCCATGTTGGTGGCGACGGTGACCGCGCCCTTCTTGCCCGCCTGCGCAACGATCGCGGCTTCACGGGCATGCTGTTTGGCATTCAGGACCTCGTGGCGGATTCCCTGCTTGGCCAACAGCCGCGCCAGGTACTCGCTCTTTTCAACGCTGGTGGTGCCCACGAGCACCGGCTGCCCGGTGGCATGCCGTTCGGCGATGTCCTGGACGACCGCGTCGAACTTTGCGATCTCGTTCTTGTAGATCAGGTCGGCCTGGTCCTTGCGCAGCAGTTGCTTGTTGGTGGGAATCTCCACCACGCCGAGCTTGTAGGTGCCCATGAATTCCGCGGCCTCGGTCTGGGCCGTACCGGTCATGCCGGCAAGCTTTTCGTAGAGTCGGAAGTAGTTCTGCAGGGTCACGGTCGCCATCGTCTGGTTCTCGGCCTTGATCTCCACCCCTTCCTTCGCCTCAATCGCCTGGTGCATGCCCTCGGAGTAGCGGCGTCCTGCAAGCGAACGACCCGTGTGCTCGTCGACGATCATGACCTCGCCGTTGATCACGACGTAGTCCTTGTCGTTCTTGAACAGTTCCTTGGCCTTGATCGCGTTGTTCAGGAACCCGATCAGCGGGGTGTTGGAGGCCTCGTAGAGGTTGTGGATGCCCAGGTAGTCCTCGACCTTTTCGATGCCCGGTTCCAGCACGCCGATGGTTCGCTTCTTCTCATCGACCTCGTAGTCGACGTCAAGGGACAGCCGGGTGACGAGCTTGGCGAATTCGGTGTACCAACGGTTCACGTCGCCCGAGGCCTGCCCGGAAATGATCAGCGGGGTACGTGCCTCGTCGATGAGGATCGAGTCGACCTCATCGACGATGGCGAAGTTGTGGGTGCGCTGGACGAGCTCGTCGGAGCTCCAGGCCATGTTGTCGCGCAGGTAGTCGAAGCCGAACTCATTGTTCGTGCCGTACGTGATGTCCGCTTCGTACTGCTTGCGGCGCATCGCCGGGTCCTGATTGGACAGGATGCAGCCGTTGGTCAACCCCAGGAAGCGGTAGACCCGTCCCATGAGATCCGACTGGTATTCGGCCAGGAAGTCGTTGACGGTGACCACGTGGACGCCCTTGCCGCTCAGGGCATTGAGGTAAGCCGGCGCCGTTGCGACAAGGGTCTTGCCCTCACCGGTCTTCATTTCGGCAATGTTGCCCAGGTGCAAGGCTGCGCCGCCCATGAGCTGGACGTCGAAGTGGCGCATGCCCAAGGTTCGGTCGGCGGCCTCACGGACCGCGGCAAACGCCTCGGGCAACAGGTGGTCGAGGGACTCGCCGTCGGCGATGCGCGCCCTGAATTTGTCGGTTTCACCACGCAGCTCTGCATCGGACAGGGCACGGAATTCGCTATCAAGCACGTTGATGGCGTCAGCGTACCCTCGCAACGTCTTCAGCGTTTTCTTGTCGCCGGTACGCAGGATACGTTCAAGCAGTGATGCCACGAGGCAGCTCCCAAATCTCAAGCACAGGAATTCTGGCGTGTTCAGTCTACGTGAGGGAATGCTCTCACCTGTGGCTTTTAGCTGGAATCGGGCGAGCTAAGTGAAAACTCCAAGGCTGCTGCCAGATTCCCCCGTGCCGAAACCACCACTCCATCGAGCCCCAACCACCGGGCCATGAGCCGCAATTCGGCTGCAAGCTCGTCCGCTGTCTGCGCTGGCGCGCCGGGCTCGGCGAAGGCCCCGCGGACCAAGAGCAGCTTGTTTGCCCGGTCCGCCTTCAAATCGACCCGGGCAACCAGATGCTCTCCCAGCAGGAACGGCAGGACGTAGTATCCGTAGACGCGCTTGGCCTCGGGCGTGTAGATCTCCAGGCGGTAAGTGAACCCGAACAGCTTTTCGATGCGTCGGCGGTTGAACACCATCGAGTCAAAAGGTCCCAACAGGGCCCGGCCGGTCGCCGCCCTCGGAACGACGGTGCCGGGCAGCACATAGAATGCGTCCTTCAGCCCTTGGACGCCCACGCGTTCCAGCGCACCGCGCCCGGCCAGGTCTTCAAGCGCCACGGCGCTTTGCCGCAGCGGCAACCGGAAATAGTCGGCCAGGCAGTGCATGCTGCCCACCCCGTGCGCCTTGGCGGAAGCCAGCAGCAGCCGTTCCATCCCACATCGGCGTTCCTGCTCCGTCGCGGGTGCCCGGGATTCGGGAAACACCCGGTGCAGTGAGGTGTAGCGGCGTTCAAAGGCACCGTTGCGGCCCTCGGTGCTGATCATTCCCTCCGCAAACAACGCCTCCAGGGCGCGCTTGACCGCGGACCAGTTCCAACCCCAGGATTCCTGGTCCTTGACATGTTCATGGCCGAGTTCGGCGGCGACTTCCCGGGCTGTCAGCGCCGATCCCTGCGCGAGCAACTCCAGGATCCGGTGCGCCAGCACTCGCCCCTCTTCGTCGATGGTCTTCATGCTTCCGGGCCAGGAGCGTTGCTGCCACGGCACGAGGTCGTGGAAATGCTCGCTGCGCACCAGGGAGGCCTCATGCGCCCAGTATTCAACGACCTTCCGCGGGTGTCTCACCGCGAGCCTGTCCAGGAGGTCCGGGGCGTAAGGGCCCAGCCGCGAAAAGATCGGCAGGTACTGTGCGCGGGCCAGGACGTTGACCGAGTCGATCTGGATCAGTTCCAGACGCGCAAAGGTCCGGCCCACCGCACCGAGGTTGATCGGTGCGGTGGGCCGGACCCGATGCAGCCCTTGGGCTGCCAATGCAATGCGGCGGGCCTGCGATGCGGAAAGAATCCTGCTCATGAACCCATCGTAGGTCCCGCGATGCTAGGCGTTGGCCGTTGCCGGTTCCGGGTCGCGGTATCGGCGGGTCTCCAGGGTCGCCTCGTCGGTGGCGTCCGGATCCAGGGTGATGGTTCCGTAGGAGTACTGCTGGGTGCCCTTGCCCTTGCGGGCGTACACGACCGAGTGTGCCCCGGTTGCCGCGTCCACGAAGAGGTAGAAGGGGTGGCCGATCATTTCCATGCGGTCTACCGCGTCATCGACGCTCATTGTTTCCGCAGGGAAGACCTTGCGCCGGATTTCAATGGGTGGTGCGCCGTTTTGGTCGGCTTCCGCGGCCAGCCGGGCTTCTTCTTCCTGCTGGGCCAGGCGCGTCGATTCGTGCAGCGGAAGCGTGCTGTTGGCGGGCTCCAGGTTGCTGGTGGCCTGGTGGACGGCCGTCGGGGTCTGGCGTCCGTGGTGGATCTTGCGACGATCCCGGGCCTTGCGCAAACGCTCCAAAAGCTTTGCAAACGCGGTGTCAAAGGCGGCGAACTTGTCCGCTGCCTTGGCCTCGGCGCGGATCGCGGGGCCACGGCCCAGAACCGTCAATTCGACGGTCAGAGCAGTGTCCGCGTTGCGGGCGTGTTGCTCCTTGGTGACCTTGATGTCCAAGCGCTGGATCTTCGTCGCAAGCTGGTCGACCTTGTCAATCTTCTCGTCGACGTACTCGCGGAACCGATCCGTAACACTGACATTGCGTCCGTTGATCGTCATCTCCATGGTGTCCTCCATCATTGCTCAGGTGACACATCAGCGACCGAGGAATTCACTCCTTTCGGTCGCTGAAGATGGGTTCTTTTCCCCTTGCGGGGTGCCCATACCTCACCCTATGACAGATGGAAGGATAATCAAGGATGTACGGATTATTACTTCATCGCGTTGAGCGAACACCGCGTTTTTCATCGGGTGCCGGAGTCGCCGCCAGGACAACTGCACCGCACACCTGCAGCCCCGCCTCGGCCAACACGCGTTTCGCCTCGGCAAGCGTCGATCCGGTGGTCAGCACATCGTCCACGAGCAGGACCCGAGCACCCAAGACGGCGAGGCGGGCGGGCAATCCGCCTCCGCCCGCGCACATCGAATTCCGCACTGCGCCCCGGGCGCGTCGCCCCTTGCCCTTCTGCGCCGAGGTGAATTGCCGCGTCGCCCGGTAGCGCACCAGCCCGGCGACCAGCACCCGATCCGGGAGCACCCGCGTTCTTCGCAGCCGGCCCAGCAACAGGCCCACCGGGAAATAGCCGCGCCGGTTGCGCGCCTGCAGGCGGGTGGGCACCGGCACCAGCACCACGGGCGCTCCGGGTTCAACGAGCGTGTCGATGGCGGACTTTACGGCGCGGGCCAGCGGCGGCACCAGCATTCCGACAAGGCCCGGCATCTGGCGGTTCTTGAAGGCCAGGATGACGGCGGCCAGCTCGTGTTCGTAGGCGCCCGCCGCCACCACCGGCAGCGGCTCGTTGTGGTGATTCAGCGGCAGCGACTCGGCGCGGTGCTCAACCCTCCGGGGGCGGAGGCATGCGGTGCGCATGGCCTTGGCGCAGGGGGCGCACAGCACGGAGTCCGGACGCCGGCAGCAGACGCAATCCACCGGTAGCAGCACTGCTGCAGTGCCTTGCATTGCCGAGCGCACGGCGTACACGGCACCGTGCGCCCACCAGGCATCGACACGCCCCAGCAAGGTCCGCGCCGGTGCGCCGGCGACGGGACGTGCCTGCTTGAAGATGGCGTCGGCATCATTTCGCTTCCGGTCCTTCATGCCTTCCAGCATCACCCCCATGTTCCGTGGCGGGGACGCGCAGGCCACGTGCTGTGGACCATCCCGTCCCCGCACAGATCAGCCGGGGTAGGACAGGTCCCGCACCATGTCTTCCATTTCATGCCAGGAGCTGCCCACGCGCGAGTAGATTTCGTCATTCGTCTCGGCGTAGACGGGGCGGCGATCCCCGGGCCCGGCGGACAGGCCGACCATCCCCAGCAGCGGCAGGTACTTAACCCGGGTGCCGGTGAGGCTGATCTCCTCGGCCGTGACCCTTTCGGTGGTGCTGGCGGAAGAGACAATCACCGAGACATCCGAATTCCACACCGCCTGCGTCGCAGGTACGTCGGGATAGATGTTTTTCGGCGGCGCAAAGCCGCGCGGTGCGCCGTCAGCATCCCGCAGGATCCCGGCGATTGCCACGCTGGTCTGCCCGTCCTTGCTTGAGACGATCAACGCGCGCGTGCCGTCGCGCGAAACGCGCAGCGAGGAGACGTGGGCATCGGTGAGGCCGTCGGCGGTGATGGGGCGTACCTTCCCGTTCACGGTCGGGTCGGCGGGCACCGCCAGCACGCTGGTGGTCGAGGAGTTGTCCACGGTCCAGGTCCACCCGTGGGCGTCCATGGAGGGCCGCACCAGGTCTTCGCCGGTGGCGACCACGGAACTGCGGCCTTCCTCGTCGACGACGATAAGGGAGGTGAGGGATCCGTTCAGGAACGCATAGCGGTTCCCCAACGGGCTCATGGCCGGCAGCCGCGGCTGGTATCTGGCAATGTCTCCGATGCCGCCGACCAACCGCAGGGACCTGCCCTTGAGGTAGTACAGCGCATCGTCGACGACCCCGATCTGCGTGTCGGGAACGGCGGGATTGACTTCCGCGACCTCGAACTCCGGGTCCTTGGCTCCGATCTTTATCTCGGATTGCTCATCGCTCATCACCACCGAGCGCACGCTGCCCAGCCCTCCGAGGGTCAGCTCAAGCTGCTGTTGCATCAGCTGCCGCGAAAGCTCGGTGGATTCCAGGAACGTGGCCGAGCCAAGGTCCACCGTGGCCCGCTGTGATTCGATGGGCACCGAGGAACGGACCAGGCTGCTTCCTCCGGGGAAGGCGGAGACCACCGCGTTTTCCAGGTACTCGGAGGGACCCGCCAGTAGGGCCTCGACCATGGCGGCCGCCACGCCCGTGCGGTTCGGGAACCAGCGTACGTCGGGCACGGCGTATGCGAAGGTGACGTCGTAGAAGTACAGCGTCTGCGGGGAGAAGACGTGGGCGAAGTTGGCGGTGTCCAGCATGATGCCGTCGGGCAGCTGCGAAATGCGCCACTGCCCGTCGACCTTTTCCAGCGACACGTCAAGCGCCCGGGTGGTGTGCGGCGGCATTTCGGTCATGATGCCCGCCTCGTCGATCTCCGAGACGAGCTCCAGCTGGATGGTGTAGGTGTTGGGGTTGGACCCGGGGATCACCGACGGGCGGTCATCGTAGACCAGGGACCGCACCGACCCCTTCCAGACACCTGACTGCTTCGGGGTCAGGTATTCGCGGGCGACCTTGTAGTCGTCCTGCGATGCGACGCCTGCCTGGATGAAGTCCTCGACGATTTCGCGCGGGCCGTCCCCCTCCGTCGGGCCCGGGGCCGTGAACTGCACGTCCCCGCCCTCCTCGTTGTTGTTCCCGTCCAGGGCGATGGACTGCACCGGCGAATTGCGCGGGATCTCCGAGCAACCGGTGAGCACCAGCACCACGCCCAGCAGCACGGCCAGGAGCGAGGCGGTCGAGGGACGTTTCCTAGTCATGCGGGTGGTGCCTTCCTGAGGTGCGCGCGGGGGTGCCCTGGACATCCGCGTCGCTGCCCGGGGTTTCCTCGGGGATCAGCGGCGGTGCCGGCTTGAAGCCGATGGCGGGGATTTCGCCGGTCAACGGGAAGGAGACGACCATGCCGTCGTCCAGTACCGCGTCCGCCAGTACGATGGGTTCCAGCGGCAGCGGCGAGGCGACGATCTGGTTGCCCAGGATCCGCGGCAGGGTCAGCCGGAAACACGATCCCACGCCGCGCTCCCCCCAGGTCTCGAGCCTGCCCTCATGCAGGCGGGTGTCCTCCATCGCGATGGACAGGCCCAGCCCCGACCCCCCGGTGGTGCGGGCGCGGGCGGGGTCGGCACGCCAGAATCTGTCAAAGACCCGGCCGGCGGACTCCTGGCTCATGCCGATGCCGCGGTCGCGCACCGTGATGGCCACGGCGTTGGCGTTCCCGCCCACCGTGATGTCGATGGGGTTGCCCTCGCCGTGCTCAACGGCGTTCATCACCAGGTTTCGCACCACGCGCTCGATGCGCCGCGCATCCATTTCCGCCACCGCTCCCCCGGTCGGGGTGCCCAGGCGCAGCACCGAGCCCATGGCGTCGGCGTGCGGGGTGGCGGCGTCGATCACGCGCCGGGCCACGGAGACCAGGTCGGTCGGTTCGGCATCGAGCACCGCCACCCCGGCGTCGAAGCGCGAGACCTCCAACAGGTCGTTGAGCAGGATCTGGAAGCGCTCGACCTGGTTGTAGAGCAGCTCAGCGCTTCTCTTGTTGATGGGGTCGAAGTCCTCGCGCGCGTCGTGAAGCACCTCGGCGGCCATCCGCACCGTCGTCAGCGGGGTGCGCAGCTCGTGGGAAACGTCGGAGACGAAGCGCTGCTGCATCTGCGAGAGCGTGGCCAACTGGTTGATCTGGTCCTGCAGTGACGCTGCCATGTGGTTGAACGAGTTTCCCAGCCGCGCGATCTCGTCCTCGCCGGAGACGACCATGCGTTCTTGGAGCTGCCCGGCGGCAAGCTTCTCGGAAACCTGCGCGGCGGCCGCCACGGGGCGCACCACGGCGCGGGTCACGTACCAGGTGATTCCGCCGACCACCAGCAGCAGCAGTCCGCCGATCAGGCCCATGGCCCGGTTGATGAAGTCGAGGGTGTCCTGCACGCTGGAGAGATCGTAGACCAGGTAGAGGCCGTATTCGCGGCCCGGGGGCAGGGTCACCTTGGTGCCGAAGATCAGGCCCGGCCCGGCGCTGTCCCCGGCGTTGACCTCGATGGACTGCCAGTAGGTCGCGTTGGACTCCTGGACCTGGGCGGCCATCGCCTCCGGGACGATGCGGGAGGTCAGGTTGCCGCTGGCGGTGGGGCCCACGTAGAGGTTGTCATCACCGGGCAGCGGGACCAGCACGAAGTCGCGCGGCACCAAGGCCGTCTCGCCCTCGAGGATCTTCAGCGTGCTGGTCACCAGGGAGTGCGTGCTGGAGCGGTCGGTGGTGGCTGCGGAGTCGAAGATTGCGCGCACCTGGTTCAGCCCGCGCAGGGATTCGGACTCGACCTGGTTGAAACGCTCCTGGAACAGGCCCGTGGCGATCTGGTTGGACAGGAAAGCCCCGGCGCCCAGCATGGCCACGGCGCTGAGCAGCATCGCGGAGGTGACCGTCCTGAAGAGCAGCGAGCGGGTCCAGCGCGAACGCATGATGTTGCGCGTGCGCACCACCGCAGCCAGTGCGCGGCGGATCCAGGATGTCACCCGGGGAGGTTGCGCCGGGGTCGCGGGTGCGGGTCGCACCGGCTCGACGGAGTCCATGCTTCCCGCCACCTCCTGCCTCAGGCCTGTCCCGCCTTGTAGCCCACGCCGCGAACGGTCAGCACGACGCCCGGGTTTTCGGGGTCAAGCTCGACCTTCGAGCGCAGGCGCTGCACATGCACATTGACCAGGCGGGTGTCGGCGGCGTGGCGGTATCCCCACACCTGTTCAAGCAGCTGCTCGCGGGTAAACACCTGCCACGGCTTGCGGGCCAAGGCGACCAGCAGGTCGAACTCCAGCGGCGTCAGGCCGATGGGATCCCCCGCGCGGGTGACGCGGTGGCCGGCGACGTCGATGCTCAGGTCGCCGATCTTCAGGGTCTCGGGGGCATGTTGTTCGCCGGGGCGCAAGCGTGCGCGCACGCGGGCGACGAGTTCGGCCGGCTTGAAGGGCTTGGGGACGTAGTCGTCGGCACCGGATTCCAGGCCGCGGACCACGTCGGCGGTGTCCGACTTGGCGGTCAGCATCACGATGGGAACGTCGTCCTCGGCGCGGATCAGCTTGCAGACCTCGATGCCGTCCAACCCGGGAAGCATCAGGTCAAGCAGCACCAGGTCGGGCTTGACCTCGCGGAAAACACCCAATGCCTTGGCACCGTCGTAGCAGAACACGGCCTCGAAACCGTCGTTCTGCAACACGATGCCGATCATTTCGGCCAGCGCCTCGTCGTCGTCGACAACCAGGATGCGTGCCTTCATAATCTGCCCTTCCGTAGCCTTGCGCTGGACGCCGCGAAAAGCATGCGCCCGGATACCTCAAGACTACATGAGCATGCCGGGCAAATCGGCGCGGAAACGGCAATCCACCTCACCATTCACCCTCCCGGACCCGGCGCTAGACTGGAGCAAACCCAAGGGTCCGGCACCTGGTACCGAATCCTTGCACCACGTGCGGGAACGCGATGAGAGCGGGAAGCGATGAATACAGACGGCGATTCACCGGCGCCCGGTCCCGGCGACCCCGCGGGCCCCGAGGGCGGCTGGGGCCAGCCCCCTCCCGGATGGAACGAGCCGGCGGGCGATGGCGGGCCGACGGGTCGTGACCAGCGGCCCGGTCCGGCCGGCCCCTCCGGCCAGTGCCCGGCACCCAGGCCCGGTGTGGTGGAATTGCGGCCCCTGGGCTTCGCCGACCTGCTGGATGCCACCTTCGCGGTGGTGCGCCGCGCCCCGCTGGCCACCGTGGCCAATGCAGTGCTCGCCCAGCTGTTGCCCGCGCTGGTCGCGTTGTTGCTGGTGCAGGGGCTCGATGTCCCGCTGGCCGTCCTCGAGCGCACCCTGGACCCGGATACTGCCGGCTCCGTGTCCTGGGCCGAAGTCTTTCCCCACCCCTGGCCGGTCTATGCGGGCACCGCGGTTGCCGTGCTGGCGCTGCAATTGCTGGCCAATGTGCTGGTCGTGGGACCGGCCGCCGTCGCGGGAATGCGCGCAGTGCTGGGGATGCCCACCGGATGGGGGCAGGGGCTGGCTTTGGCACGCGGCGGGATGCTGCGCATCGCCGGGTGGCATGTGTTGCTCGGTGCCGCGGCCATGATCGTCGTCGCGGTTCCGGTGGCGGTTGCGCTGCTGCTGGCCCGCTCGATTGGCCTCGCGGTGGCGGCGCTCGGACTGGTGGGCATGCTCCTGGTGCTGGCGCCGTTGGCCCTCTGGATCGCCATCCGGATCTGCCTGGTGCCCACGCTGCTGGTGACCCGGCCACCGGGGATTCGTCGGGCCGTGCGGTCCTCGTGGTCGCTGACCCAAGGGTCTTGGTGGCGGATCCTGGGGATCCTGCTGGTGGTGGCGGTGGTGCTCGGCATCCTTGGCGGAGTGCTCTCGCAGCTTGCGGCCGTGGTCGGCGGCCAGCTATTCGGCACCGCTGCCACGACGGATGCGGTGCTGTCCACGGCCATTGCGGTCAATGCCCTGGTCGGGGCCGTGGGCATGGTGCTGACCCAGCTCATGCTCACCATGCTGCAGGTGGACCTGCGGATCCGCCGCGAACGCCTGGACTTGGCGCTGGCGGCCGAGGCGCAGGATCCCCGGAACCATCCCATTCCCGGTTACGGCGCCCGGGGCGCGGCGGAACCCCGAGGCTAGGCGTCGACGCGGACCTGGTTCAGCGCTTCCGCATAGCCGGCCAGGCGCCCCAGCACCGCGGTGGCCCCCGACGGGGAGAGGTCGGCCAGTCCCGCGGTGGGGCTCAGCACCAGTGCGCCCAAGGCCGAGTCCGGCAGGCCGAGCTGGCGCCAGGGGCGCCGGATCGCGTTGACGGCATCCACGACGCCGGGCGGTTGGGACCCGGGCTCCAGGCATCCCAGCCAGAGCCTGCTGCCGGATTCCACAGCTGCCGCCAGCAGTTCCCACCCCGGAACGGTGAGCGATGCCGCGTTGGCACCCAGCCCGTCGGCGCCGGACTCCAGCGCCGTGGTGGCCAGCGTCGTCCAGGTGCCGGGCTCGGCATCGGCGCCGATGACCACGGCGGCCGCTCCCGCCTGGTGCAGCCCGTCGGTGAGTTCACTCCACCAGCCGCGGATCTCGGCGGCCGGGACCGAGCGCAGCGTGCGGTAGCCGCTGGCGGTGGGCAGCGTCCCGTTGAGCACCGCACCGGCGTCGGGCTCGTCGATGTACACCGTGACCTGTTGCGCGCCGGTGGTGCGGGAGAGGGTTTGCAGGTGGCGAACGGCTCCCAGCGCCAGGGACTGGGCCAGGTCGCGGCGCGCCCCGTGGTCGGACACGGCACGTTCGCCGTGGTGCAGGTACAGGTTCGCGGCCAACGTGGCCGGGCCGGGGAACTGGATCTTCAGCTCGGTGCCGGGTTTTTCCTCGGCGCCGATGGCATCCGCCAGCACATTCAGGTCGGTGCGCAACGCCGAGGCGGCGCGCCTGGCGTCAATCCCCGGGGCATCGGCCAGGCGCCAGCCGTAGGGCTGCAGGTCCACCGCGAGGTCCTCGAGCAATTGCGCGCCGCGGCCGATGTTGTCGGAGCCGACGCCGCGGGCCGGGAGCTGCTGCAGGTGCGGCAGGTTCGGTTCGCCGATCTCGCCGCGGACCATCAGCACCGCTTCCAGCGGGTCGGTTCCGGGCATGGGGCCGTGCGCGCTGGCCTGCACCTGGCGTTCTGCCGGTTCGGCGGAAAGTTCCTCGTGCATGGGGTCCATCGGTGGCATCGGCTAGTTTCCGGACTCGGCGTGTGTGGCGGAAATGTTGTTGTGGTGCCTGATGACCTCGGAAATGATGAAGTTCATGAACTTCTCGGCGAATTCCGGGTCCAGGTGCGCCTCGTGGGCCAGACGGCGCAGGCGCTCGATCTGCGCTTTCTCCCGTCCCGGGTCACTCGGCGGCAACGCGTGCACGGCCTTGAGGTGGCCCACGCGCTGGGTGGCCTTGAAGCGTTCGGCCAGCAGGTAGACCAGCGTGGCGTCGAAGTTGTCGATGCTGCTGCGGATCGACAGCAACTCCGACATGACCTCATCCGGAACGGTGTCGGCCAGGGAGCTGGCAGTGGGGTCGTAGGCGCCGGCTTCCGCGTCGTCCGCGGCCTGCGGGTTCTTCTGTTGGCTCATGGTTCAAGTCTAGGGTTGCCACTTCATTGCGCCCAACCGTGACGCGCTGCCCGGGAGCCAATCAGCCACGGGCTGACAGGGGGCGGTGCCCCCGTGCCGCTCCCCCGGCCACGGATGATTCCCTGGCGGCGACCGACGGAAGCGGGGGTGCAGTTCAACCTCGGTGGACCGCACCCCGGCGCCAGGCGCTCCGATCCTCAGACGGCCTTGAGGAAGGCCTCGCGGCGCACAGCTTGTTCCACCGGGTCCGGCACCGGCAGTGAGGCGATGAGCCTGCGGGTGTACGGGTGCTGCGGGTCGCCCATGACCTGGTTCCCGATGCCTTCCTCCACGAGCTTGCCGCGGTAGAGCACCCCCACCCAGGTCGAGAGCATGTCAACCACGGCCAAGTCGTGGGAGATGAACAGTGCCGCGAAGCCGAGCTCGGCCTGCAGCTCCTTGAACAACTCCAGCACCTTGGCCTGGACCGAGACATCCAGCGCACTGGTCGGCTCGTCGGCGACCAGCAGCTTCGGGTCCAGGGCCAGCGCTCGGGCCAGCGAGGCACGCTGGCGCTGTCCGCCGGAGAGTTCGTGCGGGAAGCGTGCGGCGAACGCGGCCGGCAGCTGCACCGCCTCGAGCAGCTCGTCGACCCGCTTGCGGGCGGCCCGGGCATCGAGCGCCTTGTGCACCAGCAGCGGTTCGGCCACGCATTCGCCGATGCTCAGTTGCGGGTTGAAGCTGGCCGCCGGGTCCTGGAACACAAACCCGATGTCCTGGCGCAGCTTCTTGAAGCTGCGCTCCTTGAAGTCGAGCATCTCGTAGCCAAAGACCTTCAGCGAACCGGAACTGACCTTGTTCAGCCCGGCGATGGCCCGGCCGATGGTGGTCTTCCCGGACCCCGACTCGCCCACCAGCCCGTAGACCTCCCCCGCGCAGATCTGCAGGGAAACGTCGTCGACGGCAGTGAACGAGGGTGTTCCCAGGCGGCCGGGATAGACGATGGACAGGTTGGTGGCCTGAACCAGCACCTCCTTGTCCTGTCCGGAGCGGGAGGTCATCCCGGCGGAGGCGGAGTTCCTGCCCAGGTGCGGGACCGCGGCCAGCAGCGCCTTGGTGTAGTCCTCGCGCGGGGCGGTAAAGAGCTCCGAGCTCGGCGCACTCTCCACGATCTTGCCCTGGTACATCACCACCACGCGGTCAGCCAGGTCCGCGACCACGCCCATGTTGTGGGTGATCAGCACGATCCCGGTGTTGAAGTCGTCGCGCACCTCGCGCAGCAGCTCCAGGATCTCTGCCTGCACCGTGACATCCAGGGCCGTGGTCGGCTCGTCCGCGACGATCAGCGCCGGGTTCAGGGCCAGGGCCGCGGCGATGATGACGCGCTGCTTCTGCCCGCCGGAGAACTGGTGCGGGTAGTAGTTCACCCGCTTCTCCGGCTCCGGGATGCCGACCTTGCGCAGCACCTCGATGGCGCGGGCCTTGGCCTCCTTGCGCCCGACCTTGCCGTGGGCGCGGATGCCCTCGGCGATCTGCCAACCCACGGTGTACACCGGGTTCAGCGCCGTGGAGGGTTCCTGGAACACCATGGATACCTCGTCCCCGCGCACGGCGCGCAGCTCGCGGGCGCCCAGGGTGAGCATGTTGCTGCCCTTGAGCACCACCGCCCCGCGGGCGACCGCCGTCTCGGCGAGCAGCCCCAGGATGGTGCGGGCCGTCACCGACTTGCCGGAGCCGGATTCGCCGACCACCGCGACGACCTCCCCGGCGGCGACCTCGAAGCCGACCCCGCGCACGGCCGGAACCTCGCCGGCGTCGGTGGTGAAGGTGACCTCGAGGTCCCTGATTTCCAGGACGGTGCCGTCGGCGCGGCCGATCACGTCCCTGCGGTGTGCGTTCATGCTGTGGCCTTTCCGCCGCGACGCTTTGCTTTTCGGCGCATCCGCAGGCGCGGGTCTGCCAGGTCGTTCATGGATTCGCCCACCAGGGTCAGCCCGAGCACCGTAAGCACGATGGCGGCGCCCGGGAAGACGCCGGTCCACCAGATGCCGCTGGTGGCGTCCGAGAGTGCACGGTTCAGGTCAAAGCCCCATTCGGCGGCCTTGGTCGGTTCGATGCCGAAGCCCAGGAATCCCAGGCCCGCCAGGGTCAGCAGCGCCTCGGAGGCGTTGAGCGTGAAGATCAGCGGCAGCGTGCGGGTGGCGTTGCGGAAGATGTGCTTGGCCATGATGCGCACGTTGGAGGCACCGACGACCTTGGCGGATTCGACGAAGGGCTCTGCCTTCAGCCGCACGGTTTCGGCACGGATGACGCGGAAGTACTGCGGGATGAAGACCACGGTGATGGATATCGCCGCGGCCATGATCCCGCCCCACAGACTCGACTGGCCCCGGGAAATCACAATGGACATCACGATGGCCAGCAGCAGCGAGGGGAAGGCATAGATGGCGTCGGCCAGCACCACCAGCACCCGGTCCAGCCAGCCGCCGATGTACCCGGAGAGCAGTCCCAGGATCACGCCGAGGAAGATGGAGAAGACCACGGCGACCACGATCACCGCGACCGCCGTCTGGGCGCCCCAGAGGGTGCGGGAGAAGACGTCGAACCCGCCCACCGTCGTGCCCCAGAGGAACCTGCCGCCGGGGGCGGCCTGCGTGGGGAAGTTTCCCTCGGCATCGGAGGCCTGGGCGTAGCCGTAGGGCGCCAGCAGCGGGGCGAAGATCGCCGCCAGCAGGAAGAGTGCGGTCAGGACCAGGCCCGCCACGAGCATGCCGCGCTGCAGCCCGGCGCTCATCCTGTAGTGGGAAATGATCGGCAGCCGCGTCCACAGCGGCTTCCTGGCCCCGAGGGCCGTGGGCGTTGTGGTGGCCATGGCTAGAACCTCACTCGGGGGTCGATGAGCGCGGCGATGATGTCCACGATGAAGTTGGTGAGCGCGACGATGACCGCCAGCAGGACCACGATGCCCTGCACGGCCACGAAGTCCCGGGCAGTGAGGTACTCGGCCAGCTGGAAGCCCAGGCCCTTCCACTCGAAGGTGGTCTCGGTGAGCACCGCGCCGCCGAGCAGCAGCGCGATCTGCAGGCCCATGACCGTGATGATCGGGATCAACGCGGGGCGGTAGGCGTGCTTGGTGAGCAGTCGGTATTCGGAGACCCCGCGCGAGCGGCCGGCCTCCACGTAGTCGCGGCCCAGGGTGCCGATGACGTTGGTGCGCACCAGGCGCAGGAACACCCCGGCGGTGAGCAGTCCCAGGGCGACCGCCGGCAGGATCGCGTGCTCGATGACGTCGGATGCCGCGGCCATGTTCCCGGAGCGCAGCGCGTCAAGCAGGAAGATGCCGCTGGGGTTCTGCAGCGATGTCAGGGCAAGTTCGGCGTTGATCCCGGCCCGGCCGGCAATGGGCAGCCAGCCCAGCCAGACGCCGAAGATGAGCTTGAGCAGCAGCCCGGCAAAGAACACCGGGGTGGCGTAGCAAAGGATCGCGAAGACGCGCAGGATCGCGTCGGGCCAGCGGTCGCGCAGTTTGGCCGAGAGCAGGCCGAAGGGAATGCCGATCAGCAGGGCGACGACCAGCGAGTTGAAGGCCAGCTCGGCGGTCGCGGCGCCATAGGTGGCCAGCACCTCGGTCACCGCGCGGTTGTCGGTGAGGGTCCGGCCGAAGTTGCCGGTGAACACCTGTCCGAGGTACTCGAAGTACTGGACCAGGACCGGGCGGTCATAGCCCGCGGCGGCGATGCGCTCGGCCAGCTGGTCGGGGGTCAGGCGACCGCCGAGGGCGGCGGTGATCGGGTCTCCGGTGACGCGCATCAGGAAGAACACGAGTGTCACCAGGATGAAGATGGTGGGGAAAATCAGCAGGAAGCGTGTGACGAGGTAACGTACAAAGCTGCCCCCTGCCTTGGTTGCCGTTGCTGCCGGTGTCGGTGGTGGCGACTCGGCTTCGGCGAGGTCGGTCATGATGGCCATGGATGGTGCGTCCTAGCTAGGTTGGGGCTGTGGGAGGCGGGCCTGACATGGCCCGCCCCGGCTCCCCTCCATCGAAGGGGAACCGGGGCCGGGGTGTCGGCGGAACCCGCCGGGGTGGGTGGCTACTTGGAGATGACACCCATGCGGAACTTGAACGACGGGTCGAGGGTCTTCTCGACTCCCGAGACGTTGGCTCCCGCGACGGCAACCTGGGCACCCTGCAATAGCGGAATGGTGGAAAGGTCGCCGGCGACCTTGGTCTGGATTTCCTCGATCAAGGCGGTGCGCTTGGCAGCATCGGTTTCCACACGCTGTTCGCTGATCAGCGTGTCCACTTCCTTGTTGTCATAGGCGTTTCCCAGGAAGTTGTTCTTGGCGAAGAACGGGCTCAGGTAGTTGTCGGCATCTGAGTAGTCCGGGTACCAACCGAGCTGGTAGGACGGGTAGTCGGTGACGCGCGACTTCTGGTAAGTCACCCATTCGGTGGACTGCAGGTCGACCTTGAACAGGCCGCCCTTTTCCAGCTGGCTCTTGACCAGGGCATATTCATCGCCCGAGCTGGGGCCGTAGTGGTCGGGGTTGTACTGGAGCTTGAGGTCGACCGGTGTAGTGACCCCTGCCGCCTCGAGGACCGCTTTGGCCTTGTCCAGCGACGGCTTCCCGTCTTCCCCGTACATGTCCTTGAGCGGTTCGATGGCCCCGGTGAAGCCCTGCGGCACGAAGGAGTACGCCGGCAGGTAGGTGCCCTTGTAGACACCGGTGGCAATCGCCTCGCGGTCAACCAGGTTGGCCGCCGCCTGGCGGACGGCAAGCGACTTCGCCGGGTCGGCGTCATCGGTCTTGGCACCGAACGGCATGATGTCGAAGTTGAAGACGATGTAGCGCAACTCGCCGCCCGGTCCGGTGAGGACCTTGACCTTGGAGTCCTTGCCCAGGTCCTCCACATCGGTGGGCGAAAGCGCGCGCCACGCGACATCGATATTGCCCTGCTGCACGTCGAGCTTCAGGTTGTTGGAATCCGCGTAGTACTTGATATTGGCCGCGCTGTTCGCCGGCGCCCCGAGCAAACCCTTGTAGCCTTCATAGGGCTTGAAGGAAACCAGCGAGTTCTTGGCATAGCTTTCGATCGTGTACGGACCGGCAAAGGACTTCGCGGCGACAATGTCCTCGTCGGAGGCGACCTTGTCGGCGGGGAAGGCCTCGTCGTCGACGATCGGGCCGACGGGGCTGGTGAGCACCTGAGGGAAGGTCTGGTCGTTCCCGCTCTTGAGCGTGAACACGACGGTGGTGGCATCCGGTGCCGCGACGCTGTCCAAGTTGCCAAGCAGCGAAGACGGCCCGTTGGGATCGGCGATCTTCACCTGGCGGTCAAAGGAGTGCTTGACGTCCTTCGAATCGAGGGCAGTGCCGTTGGCCCACTTCAGGTCGGCTTTGAGCTTCACGGTGTACTCGGTTGGCGTGGTGAACTCGGCCGATTCGGCAATGTCGTTCACCGGGTCCGCCGAGCCGGGTACCGAGTTGAGCAGGAACGGGAAGACCTGGTTCATGACCATGAACGAACCGTTGTCGTACGAGCCTGCCGGGTCGAGCGAGGTGACCTTGTCCGTGGTTCCCACGGTGATTGGGCCGCTGGCAGGGGCGGTTTCGCCGCCGGTGCCGGTGCTGGGTGTTTCGGCCGGACCGGTGCAACCGGTCAGGACCAAGGCGGAGATGCCGATAACGGCTGCGGCGAGTCGCAGTCCGTTTTTCTTGCGGGCCATGAGCATTCCTTTTCTGTCAGCGAGCATGCGAGGTGATAGAAAACACATGCTTCATACAGCCTAAGTGATCATCGTCACTAAGCGCCATCAACTGTCGCCCTCAGTCGTATCGAAATGAAAATGTAACCAGGCTGTCCGTTCCCTTCCGCCGCCAGCAGGCCCCACCGGCGCTTTGCCCCCGTCCGTCCCCGCTCCCCGGCGAAGTGGCCTAGGGTTAAGCACGATGATGACACGAAGAGACGCTGCGATTGCGTTGGATATCCCCATGGAAATGGCCAAGCGCCACGGCATCCCGCCGCGCCTGAGCGAGGCCGCATTCGCCGAAATGAACGCCAATCCCCCGGCTTGGCTCATCCAGTCGCGCGCCAACCGCACCGGCAAGCGCCCCGTATGGGTTCACCTGACCTGCGCCGTTTGCGGTTTCGCCGAGACCGAGCGACCCAAGAAGTGGTGGCCGGAATTCGATTTCGTGCACTGCGCCGAGCACGGCCCGGCCCAGCTCCCGCGGCTCGAAGCTGGCAAGACACGCCTGGAATACCCGGACATCACCCCGCGCATGTACGGAATCGTCGACGAGGCCAAGGCCTAGCCGCACCTTTTGCATAAAAACGTCCCGTGTTCCGTCCCGCTTCCCGTAGGGACGGAACACGGGACGTTTCGTGTGGAATGCGCCACGCGGATGGTGGGAACGTGCCCTCGAGTGCGCTTCCCCGAGCTGTGGGAACCGGGAACGAGTGCGCAGGGCCTCTGGCCCAACGGCTGCCGGTCCGAAGAGGCAACCGAAACAATCCCGCGGTTCATGGCGGTCGGCGGCGGGACCAAGCGGGAATCTGGATTCGCCGGGTTGAGGGATTGCGCGTGCACCGGAGTACGATCTTGGCCGATCGATCGAGACCGGATGGGAGCAACGCTGGGTTATTGCTCGCTGTCGATGGCCTTGGCCGTGTCTACCGTTTCCGGAGGTCCCTCGAGCCGCCGGTAGCGGACCAGCATCACACCGCTTGTGAAGGACCTCGGCGGCTCGACCACTTCGAAGCGGGTCGGGACCGTGCCTGCCGGAAAGAGCCGCTTTCCCTCCCCGATCACCACCGGGCAGACCCACAGGTTCACCCGGTCAACCAGGCCTTCGCGAAACAGGGTCTGCAGGAGGTTCGCGCTTCCCCAGGTGTGGATCTGCTCGTGCCTCTGCCGCAGGTCGCGAACCTCCTGTGCGGCATCGGAAACCTGCGTGCTGGTGGCCCAGGTCAACTGCGGCTTGCCGCGGGATGCCACGTACTTGGGCACCCGATTGAAGACGCTTCCGATCTCGTCGGTCGCGCTCGGCCAGTAGCCGCGGAAGATGTCGTAGGTCGTCCGGCCCAGCAGCAGCGCGTCGGATGCCTGCACGTCTTCTACCAGCAAGTCGGATGACTCTTGATCCCAATATGGACGTTCCCATCCGGCGTACTCGAAGTCCCCGTCTTGTTCGTTTGGGCCTCCATTGGCCTGGATCACGCCGTCAAGCGTGATGTTCATATTGACGTGTAGCTCGCCCATGATGCCGTTCCCCTGATCATTCGCACAGTGTCCGCCGGACCACCCCTGCAGCCAGTATCCGACCCGGGCCTCAAATCGACAACAGGCAGGCCCTGCTGTTATGCGTCGGGGGGGCCGCTGCGACTTTGCCATTCACATGGCCCAAGGCCAATGAGTTGCTGCGGACCAATGTTCCGCCCTTCAGGGCAGGGTGTCTTAATGTTGGTTCTTGACGTCCTGCACGGAACGCGACAGCAGGCAGAACTCATTTCCCTCGGGATCACCCAAGACGACCCAGCTGACATCCCTTCCCTGGCCCACGTCCTTCCGCTTCGCGCCAAGGGCAAGCCGGCGCTCGAGCTCCTCGGCCGTGGACACGCCATCCGCACTCAGGTCGAAATGCAGCCGGTTCTTCACGGTCTTTCCCTCGGGCACCGCGAAAACATCGATGGAAGGCCAGGTTTCGTCTTTTGGAGCGATGCTGATTCCGTCGTTGTCCTCTTCGACAATGTGCCAGTCCAAGACGGCGCACCAGAAATCGGCCACTACCCGTGGCCTGATCGCATCGATGGCAACGGCAGCTATACGACTGGACATGGGATCACAGTAGACCAGGACGTGGTGCCATGGACAGGTCCACCAACTCTCGATTTCACTTCGGATCAAGAGCGTCCCGCATGCATCACGTGAACGATTCACCCGCGGCATCGCAGGCTCACCACCGCGGACCGGGTCGACAGGTATGCGCTTTCGATCCAGGGGGCACAGGTGGTCACGGTTTGGGGCCCCTATCGGACGGTTTGCGATGCGGAGGAATGGAAACTGGCAGTAGTTCCGCCGGCCTGTCTGCCTACGACTTGATAGGCACGAGGGTGTAGCGGTCAAGCCCACATTGGTTGGCCTCAAGTTGGAAGCCGCGTCGGGTGAGCATCTTGGCCGAAACGGTGTTGGCCGGATCCACGCGGGCAAAGAGTTCCCGGGAATTGTAGACCTCGGGAATCGTGGTCAGCGCGCCATCGAGCATGGCACCGGCAATGCCTCGACCCCAGAGTTCCGGTGACACCCAGTATCCGATCTCGATGCCCTCGTCCTTCCGAGTGGAAACCACGATGCCGACAGGTTCGTCTGCCTCCATGGCCAGGAACCAGCGCGATGCTCCCGCGAGATCGAGGGCGTCCTCCGCAAGCGCTGCACGAACACGGTCATTGATGGTTTGCCGGTCCCAGGGCCGACCGTCACCAACGAAGCGGGTCACCCGTTCGTCGGAGGCCATGCCGGCGAAAAATGCCGCATCGGACTCTTGAAATGGTTGCAGGGTAATGGGCGGAGGTTGCTGCATTGAGTCTCTTTCGCAGTTGGCGGGGACTTGGCCAACCTATCAAGGGCCCGGGATTGCGGTGCATCGCCTGGCGGGCCCCGGCATCCTGTGACTTGGCTGTTGGTCGCGGTCGGCCGGATACTCGGCGCCGACCGCGACCATGCCCCTCTAGTCTGCGATGAGTTCCACGACACGGCCCTGGTGCAGTGCCCTGTAGATATCGTCGCGCATGAGATTGGCTTCCCGAGCGGTGAGGGTGCTTTCGATCGGCCGGAGCGTAATGCGAATCAGTGCGTTCGCCTGCCCTGGTTCGATCTGCAGCCTGTCCCGTGCCGCCGCAGGCAGGTCCTCGCAGTCGGTCAGTCCAAGAAGCTCAACCGATTCAAGGTCGTCCATGCGTTCCTTTAGCGCTTGGCGGACTTCGTCGCCCAGGATCTCCTCGTCGAAGGATGTGGGGACAACGATCGAGATGTCACGCCGAATCGGCGGAAGAAGCGAGACCGGTTGCCACGGCGCCAGATCGAGCATCTGGGATCCGATGCGTTGGTCGCGGGCACGCAGGAGTCGAATGTCGGGAATGCCCTTGCGCAGCATCAGGGCCCGGTCCAGGCCCATGCCCAGGGCGAGGCCCGACCACTGTTCCGGGTCGAGTCCGGCCCCGGCGAAGAGGTGCGGCGCCATCATGCCGCACTCGGCGAGTTCCAACCATGCGCTGCCAACCAGGACATCCACTTGCATCCCGTTGGTCGTGTAGGGATGGACGGCAGGCACCGTGCGCCATCGGGCACCGGGCAAGACCGCTTCGACGAGAACGGCGATCATCGATTCAAGGTCGACCGGCCCCAGTGCCGGGGATGGACATATCCGCCAGAGGTCCACCTGGTGGGGTGCGCCGACGTGTGTCCGGTCGATGGCGTCCCGTCGATACACCAGCCCGGGCATAACGACCAGTTCGTCCAAGGCGCCGGTTCGCGGCAGATTTCTGAGCAACGAAGGGACCGATGCCGAGGTGTGGCTCCTGAGCATCACCGTGGGGCTCACGTATCGCGAATACCGTTGGTCGCGGGTCACGGTCGACGCGGAGAAGCCCAGGTTGTCGTAGTTATCGGCGACCGAGACCAGCGGGCTGTTTCGCACCGTCTTGGCGGCTACGCCCCAATGGCGGGTGAGAGCCGCGGTGACCTTGCCCAGCAGCTCCTGCATCGCGTGTGGGCCGTGCTCGGGATTGGAGAGGTCACGCATCGTGAGAGCGCCGTGGAGTTCATCGGCGGAAAGATAAGTAGTCATGGAAAGTCCTTGGGTGGGTTTGGATCGGTGGATAATCCCCCGATCCGCTCCGCCGCCAGGACCTAGGCGCGCGCCTCAGAGCCCTCGCGACCGGCGACCGGTCGGGGGCTGATAAATCGCAGTGAGTTACGCATGTAGCCGAGGCTAGCAGGTTGCATGGGCCTGTCCAAGCAACCCTTGGTCATGGGCACACCTGCAAATATCGACGACCTCATCTGAAATCCGGTGAAGGACAACTTCAAGCCACTCGGTGCAGCGACAGGCGGTCCACCGGACCATTCGCCGGGCCCGCCGAAAATATTCGGCGTCACAAGGTGGCACCCATCCTGGCGCTGCTCGGGCTGGTGCCCGTCCACACCGGCCAGGTGATTGATGTATTGGTCGTTTCGTAAGCGAGACGGCCTGCATAATTATTCCGGGGCACGGGCCGTCGAATCCTTGGGACGGAGCGCGGGGCTTCAAGCGCGTGAAGGGGCCGAGGATGGTCATCGATCCGTTTTTCCCCAGCACTACGCAGGCCACCATTCAGGGCATGAGAACCACGCTTGTTTGGGTTCCCGCATACTCGAACGCTGCGCTGACGGCTGTTCGACTCGACGCCGTGTTATCGGTTCTGGCTCGCCACTGTGGAATGAGCCCAGAGGCCATAGCCTGACCCATGGCTATCGTGGCAGCCTTGAGGGCGAGCCCGCGACGCCGCACTTCGGGCGCGGTGAGCACGCCCATCTGAGCCAGGCTGCCTGCCCAAATGTCATATCCGGCACCTGCGTGCGGGAATGGCGGATCAACACTGTCATCTAGCAAGACAAAAGTATTGGCCATCTCGCTCAGGAGAACTTCCGTGGAATCATCTGTCGGGCAGGCACCTTCCAAAGCGACGGCATGTCTTGGATCGCGGCTCACCGTCTGACCGACACTGGGTATGGCACGGCCATCGTCGCAAAAATAAAGTGCAGCTTCACCGAGCGGTTGTCCACCGTACGGTGAACTGATCTCCAATAATTTTGAATGGCTGGCGAGTTCGGCGTCAGTCAGGTCTTCGGCTGCTTCAATTGCCCACCCCGGGCCCACCAGAACGCCAGTTCCAAACAACGACACAAACATGAGCACGGAGCTGTCGTCTTTTTCGCAGAGGATCCTCGTACCGCCGTCAGCCAAGGCGTCCTGATCTACCCCTAGGATTTGTGCCCACGCCAGCTGAACGGTTGAGACGGTGCTGGGTCTTAGCGTCATGCGGCAACCCTAGCGGACGCTTGGCACGGTATGTCCCGGCTTCAGCCACGCCCACGATTTGCAGGCCTCCGGGCTATGAGACGAGTGACGGGTCCCAGGCGGTGGAGCGGGCCGAATCAATGGTGGCCTGGCCCAGCACGCGGGTGCCCTGGTAGATCACCATGGTCTGGCCCGGGGCAACCCCGCGCATCGGCTCGATGAGCGTGGCGACCAGGACGTTGGACCCGTCTTCCTGCGGCTCGACGCGGGCGCGGGCATCGACGGGGTCCCCATGCGCACGCACCTGCACCATGCAGTCGAACTCGGTGCCGGCCTCGGCATCTTTGATGGGCAGCCCGGCCCAGGAGATCCTGATGCCACGCAGCTCGTCGACGGCCAGCAGGGCCTCGGGGCCAACGATGACCTTGTTTTCCTTCGGGCGGATCTCCAGCACGAAGCGCGGCTTGCCATCGGCCGCCGGCGTGCCGAGCTTCAGGCCCTTGCGCTGGCCGACGGTGAAGGCGTGGGCGCCCTCGTGCTCGCCCAGGGCCTTGCCCTCCTGGTCCACGATCTCGCCCTTGGTCATGTCGATGCGCTCGGCCAGCCAGCCGCGGGTGTCCCCATCGGGGATGAAGCAGATGTCGTGGCTGTCGGGCTTGTTCGCCACCGAGAGCCCGCGGGCCTCTGCCTCGGCGCGGACCTCGGCCTTGGAGGGGGTCTCGGCCAGCGGGAAGATGCAGTGCTCCAGCTGCTCGTGGGTGAGCACGCCCAGCACGTAGGACTGGTCCTTGGCCCAGTCGGCGGCGCGGTGCAGCTCCGGGTTGCCTTCCTCGTCGCGGATCACCTTGGCGTAGTGCCCGGTGCAGACAGCGTCGAAGCCCAGCGCGATGGCCTTTTCCAGCAGCGCGGCGAACTTGATGCGCTCGTTGCAGCGCATGCAGGGGTTGGGGGTGCGTCCTGCCTCGTACTCGGCGATGAAGTCGTCGACCACGTCTTCCTTGAAGCGCTCGGAGAAGTCCCAGACGTAGTAGGGGATGCCGAGCACGTCGCAGGCACGCCAGGCGTCGTTGGAGTCCTCGACGGTGCAGCAGCCGCGGCTACCGGTGCGCAGGGTCCCGGGCATACGGCTCAGGGCCAGGTGCACGCCGACGACCTCGTGGCCGGCCTCGACGGCGCGTGCCGCCGCGACCGCGGAGTCGACCCCGCCGCTCATTGCTGCCAAAACCTTCATCGTGTAAACCCTGTCCCTGCCGTTTGGATGCTGCTGACTTGTGCGGCCATGCCGGCCTTTTTTGCCCGTGCATAGGCCTCGGGCAATGCCGCCACCAACTTCTCAACGTCGGAAGCGCTCGTTGTATGCCCGAGAGTGAAGCGTTGTGCGCCACGTGCCGTCGCTTCGTCCCGCCCCATGGCCAAGAGCACGTGGGAGGGTCGCGGCACCCCGGCGGTGCACGCGGAGCCGGTGGAGGAATGGATCCCGAGCATGTCCAGCACGAAGAGCAGCGAGTCTCCCTCGCAGCCCGGGAAGGTGAAGTGCGCGTTGCCCGGCAAGCGGGTGCCCGCGTGTCCGGGATCCGCGGTGCCGTTGAACACGGCCTCGGGGACCAGCCTGGATACCCCGTCGATGAGGGCGTCGCGCAGCGTGGCCAGGCGCTCTGCCTCGGTCGCCAGGTTGGCTGCGGCATGCGTGGCTGCGGCGGCGAACCCGGCCGCGGCCGCGGCGTTCAGCGTGCCGGAGCGCAGCGCGCGTTCGTGCCCGCCGCCGTGCTGCACGGGGGTGAGCACCACGTCGCGTCGCACGAAGAGTGCGCCGATTCCCACCGGCCCGCCGATCTTGTGCCCGGAGACCGCCATCGTGGCCAGCCCGGAGTCGGCGAAGCGGGTCGGCACGGAGGTGAAGGCCTGGACCGCGTCCGAGTGCACCGGGATGCCGTGGGCGTCGGCGAGCGCAACCACCTTGGCCACGGGCTGCACGCTGCCGACCTCGTTGTTGGCCCACATGAGGGTGATGAGGGCAATGTCGTGGGGGTTCTTCGCGATTTCGCCTTCGAGGGCGTTGAGGTCGATGACCCCGTCGGTGTCCACGTTCAGCCAGGTGACGTCCGCCCCCTCGTGGGCTTGGAGCCATTCCACGGTGTCGAGGACCGCGTGGTGCTCGATCACGGAGCAGAGGATGCGCTTGCGTGCCGGGTCGGCGGCGTTGCGGTTCCAGTACAGGCCCTTGAGGGCGAGGTTGTCCGATTCGGTGCCGCCGGAGGTGAAGACGACCTCCGAGGGGTGGGCCCCGGCCGCGGCGGCCAGCTGCTCGCGGGCCTCCTCGGTGACGCGGTGGGCGCGGCGGCCGGCGCCGTGCAGCGATGAGGGGTTGCCGGTCTGCGCCAGCTCATGGGTCATGGCGGCGAGCGCTGGGCCGGACATGGGTGTCGTGGCTGCGTGGTCTAGGTAAATGGGGCTCGTGGACACC
Source organism: Paeniglutamicibacter sp. ZC-3 (assembly GCF_025847175.2). NCBI lineage: Bacteria > Bacillati > Actinomycetota > Actinomycetes > Micrococcales > Micrococcaceae > Paeniglutamicibacter > Paeniglutamicibacter sp. ZC-3. The sequence continues at coordinate 39,528 of NZ_JAOYTG010000014.1, forward strand.
GAACAATTCTAGCCCTGTTGCCGGTCTCCGGGGCGGAGTGATTCCTCACAGCGCCCCCGCATCCCCCTCCCACGCGCCCACAGGGGGCTAGTTGCCTTCCCCCTGGAAGTACTCCCCCGCCAGTTCCTCGGGATCGAAGGGTTCGTCATCCGCCGCCGGCAGCTCGTTGCGGGTGTCTCCGGCCGCATCGAGCCGGGAGTCGGCGTCGACTTCCCAGACCTCGATGCCGGCGCAGCCCAGCAGGGCGTCGATGAGCCCGCGGCTGCCGCCGACGATGGTGGAATCCTCGTAGAGCTCGGTGGACATCAGCCAGGCGCGGTCTTGGGGCCAGGCGAGGTTGGGCGACTGGCGCTGTTCACCCAGGGAGGTCCGTGCCCACAGTGGGCTGGCCAGGTCTTCCGCATCGCCGCGGAAAACGTAGAAGGAGCGGTAGCCGGAACCGATCTGCAAGGTCGGCGCGTTCCTGACCTCTTCGGAAAATGCCGGTGCCTTGGCACGGGCGGCAAGTTCCTCGGCGCGCCTTGCGTTTTCTTCCTCGGTGAGGGCGGGGTCGTTCTCGATCACTACCTCGACCTGGTCGCCGCCGTGGATGAACGCCAGCCCGTTCCAGAGCGCCAGGTGGATCTCGCCAGGGGTTCCGGTGTGCGCCGCCAGCAGCGGGGCGATGGCGCGCAGCTGGGCGGCACCCAGCCCGTCCCAGCCAGGGGCTTCCCCCTCCCAGGAGTCCTCTGCCAGTGGCACCCCGTCCTCGCCGATCCCAGAGAGCGCGGCGAACTGCGCCAAGGCGTGCATGGTGCTGCCGCGCCGTTTGGCGATCTCATCCCAGCGCACGGGCTGCCCGTCGGTCCCCATGGCCGGGTGGAAGATCCGTGCATAGGCGGCAAAGCCGCGGGGCACCTGCCCGGCAACCAGGTTTGCCGTGTCTGCGTCCCGGCCTTGTTCCTGCAGGGCCTGCACTATCCATGCGCCGGCATCGGGGGCGACGAAGTTCAAAGTCATTCATACAGGGTACCCAAGCCCGCGCCCGCGGTGCGCCGTGCCGTCCGGCCGTGGAGCCTTGCAATGGGCTTCATCCTCCCCAAAGCTTCTAAAACTGGTAAGAATGGTCTAACAGATCATTGCTAGGAGCCCGCATGAGCATGTACCTACCCGCACTTCGCCACCCGGTCCACCGCTTTGCGCACCGCAGTATTGATTTCAGCGCGCGGGTCGCGTTGATGGCGATTATCAACCGCACGCCCGACAGTTTCTATGATTCCGGGGCCACCTTCGCCCTGGGCTCCGCGGTGGACGCTGCGCTGGAGGCGGTGGACGCCGGGGCCGACTGGATCGACATCGGCGGGGTGCCCTTCTCTCCCGGGCCCGCGCTGTCCTGGCAGGAAGAGGCCCAGCGGATCGTCCCCGTCATCCGGGCGGTTCGGGCGCAAAGCGACGTGATCATCTCAGCCGACACGTTCCTGCCCGAGGTCGCTTCCGCCGCCATGGCCGCGGGAGCCGACGTCATCAACGACACCACCGGGCTGAGCGACCCGCAGCTCGGGCGCGTCGTGGCCGAGGCCGGGGCGCACCTGGTCATCACGCATTCGCTCGCCGCACCGCGCACCATCTACCCGCGCCCCACCTACGACGACGTGGTCGCTGAGGTCACGGGGTACCTGCGTCGGAAGGTCGACTTCGCACTCTCCCTGGGGATCGCCGAGGAGAAGATCATCGTGGATCCCGGCCACGACCTGAACAAGAACACGCTCCACACCCTGGCCATCACCGCCGGGTTCGAGGCCATCGCCGCCCTGGGCTACCCGAGCCTCGCTGCGGTCTCCAACAAGGACTTCATCGGCGAAACCCTGGATGTACCCAAGTCCGAACGCACCGCCGGCTCGATGGCGGCAGCCAGCATGTGCATCATGAACGGGGCACGGATCATCCGCATGCACAACATCCCCGAATCGGTCTCCACCATCCGGATGCTCGAGGCGGCCATGGGGTGGCGCGAGCCGGCGTACCTGCTGCACAACATGGGCGAGGTCAATCCCCCGGCGCACCCCGGTGCCCCGTCCGGTTCCCCGGTCCATGATGACCATTCCGTCCGCAGAACCGCCCGGGAAGGTTCCTGATGCGGCGCCTGCTCCCCGACCCCGCCCCGGACCTCGACGACACGGCCCTGCTCGAGTCCTACGCGCCGCCGGGCTCGGGGGATCCCTTCGTCCGCTTCAACTTCATCTCCTCGATCGACGGTGCGGCAACACTCGGCGGCCTTTCCGGTGACCTGGGCACGGCTGCCGACAAGCGCGTGTTCATGCTGCTGCGCCGGGTGGCCGATGTCATTCTGGTGGGTGCGGGGACGGTGCGGGCCGAGGGCTACGACGGCGAGTTGCTCGATGCCCCCTCGCGCGCCTGGCGCCTGGCGCGCGGCATGCCCGAGCGCCCGTTGCTGGCGGTGGTCTCCGGGCACCTGGACCTGGATCCCGGGAGCGAACTGTTCACCACGAACCCCGGCAAGATCCTGCTCCTCACCTCGGGCGCCGCGGATCCGGAGCGGGCGGCGGCCCTGGGCGCGGTGGCGGAGGTCATCGCTTCCGCGGAACCGGGGCCTGCCATCGACCCGCGGTGGATCATCCGGACGCTGCATGGCAAGGGCCTGCGCATGATCCATTCCGAGGGCGGGCCCACGCTCCTTGGCGACTTCCAGCGGGCCGATGCGGTGGACAGCCTCTGCGTGACCTTCTCCCCGCTGCTGGTGGGCGGGGACTCGCGCCGGATTGCCCGCGGCACCCCCACGGATGTGTCCCGCGAGATGTCCCTGCACCTTCTGCTCGAGGAGGATAGCGGCCTGCTGGCCGAATACCGGCGGGCGCACGGGAGCGGTCCTGCAGGGCAAACGTCCATCGGCAACCGGTAAGATCGCTTGAGCAACATCGCGCATCGATGCCTGCATTCCCGATCCGAAAGGCAGCCACGTGGCCCAGCGGAAAACCCATTACGAGGTCCTGGGCGTTGCCCCCACCGCCAGCGCCACCGAGATCAAGTCCGCCTACCGCAAGGCTGCCCGCCTGACCCATCCGGACCACGGCGGAGACGCCCGGGACTTCGCCGCCGTGACGCTGGCCTACGAAACGTTGATCGACTCTGCTGCCCGCACCCGCTATGACCGCAGCTACGGCACCGAGTCAAGCTACCTGCGCGGCAAGGCGCCAGCCCCCGAGGCCGGCGGAAGCCCGTCCGACGGCGGATCGATGCGTTTTGGGACCGGCACGGCCCGCCCCTCGGCCACCGACGCCACGACCTACCTCCCGGCGCTCGATGTCCCCGGTGCCATTGACCGGGAAACCTCGGTCCGCCAGGTGCATGGCACCCCGCGCAAGCGCGGGATCTTCGGCGCCCAGGCCCGGCTCGCGCGGGAGAACCGCACGGTCCAACTGCTGGTCCGCAGGGTGCTGCCGTCGCTGCCCTCCACGCGCCTGGTCAACGGGCTGCATGCCCCGGGCGGGGGCTACATCGACCACGTCCTGCTGGGCGGCTACCGGCTGGCGCTGATCCACTCCATGATGTTGCCCAAGGGCGTCTACCGCTGGGACGGTGCCTCGCTGCTGCGCGACGGCAAGCACATCGACCCGCCGCGCATTGCCCCGCTGGTGCACGAGATGCAGCGCCTCTTCCCCGAGCTGAACGTCACCGGCTGGACGGTCATCCTGTCCCCGGACGGGAACCTGCACGAACCTGTCATCGACTATGACCGCGGCGCCGAACCCGGCCCCATCAACGCGCTGAATGTCGTCAACGCCATCAACCTGGTGCGGGAAATGAAGATGTTCCTGGGCACCGGGCCCGCCCCGCATGTGGTGGATCGCACCATTTTGGCGCGCCTGCTGGGCGGAATGTACTAACCACGCGGGACGGCTGCCCGCCCGGGCGGACCGCGGGCCGCGCCATGGACCGGGCCCCTGCTGGCGTCGAGGCCCCGGCACCGTAAACTGGGGGGCGTGTTCCGAATCCTTTTTTACACTCCCGAAATTCCCGGCAATACCGGCAATGCCATCCGCCTGGCCGCCGTCACCGGCGCGCAGCTGCACCTCGTCGAGCCGTTGGGCTTCGACTTCGAGGACTCCAAGCTGCGCCGCGCGGGCCTCGATTACCACGACCTGGCAGTGGTCACCGTCCACAAGGACCTCGAATCGGCGTGGGCGGCGCTTGCCCCCACACGCGTCTTCGCCTTCACCTCCGAGGGAGAGACCATGTACACGGATGTGGCCTACGAGCCGGGCGACGTGTTGCTCTTCGGCCCCGAATCCGTCGGCCTGCCCACCGTGGTGAAGCAGGACGAGCATGTGACCGCCACGGTGCGCCTGCCCATGCTGGAGGCCCGCCGCTCGCTGAACCTGGCCAACTCCGCCTCGATCGCGCTGTACGAGGCCTGGCGACAGCACGGCTTCGCCGGCACCGGCACCGGCACGCGCTAGGCGCCCGGTGCATGCGGCCGGTATCCGGCCGGCACACACTAAACACCTAGGCTTCTCGCCTATGCTTACACGTGGCATTCCCCGGCCACCCCAACTCGATTTCCGAAGGACGGCAACTCATGACCGGCACCGATCCCGCCACCCCCGCGCACCGCGGCGACGAGAACGAAGAGGACCTCGGCATGGATCTGGTGGACCAGGTGTCCACCGACGCCGAGCGCCCGGCCCGACGCCCGCTCAAGAGGTGGGTGCTCGTGGTTGCAGGCCTGGCAGTGCTCCTGATCGGCCTCATCGCGGGCCTGTCGACCCTGGTCCCGACCAACTACGTCTCCAAGGTCGAGCGAGCCTCCGACCAGGTCGTCGTTCAGGCGGAGCTGGAAGGCGGCGGGAACGCGGTGCTCACCACCTCGGCGAAGGCCGATGCAGGCATGATCGAGCTCACCGGCCTGCCGGACGTGGGCTCGAGCGAGACCTACTCGGTGTGGCTCATCGAGGCCTCCACCGACAGGCCCACCCTGCTGGCCAACGTCGTTCCCGGGGAGGAACCGGCGCAGGAGGGATTCAACGGCGTCGAGAAGATCGCCTCCGTCATGGTCTCGCTGGAGCCCGCCGATGGCAGCAGCACCGCACCGAGCTCCGCGCCGCTTGCCGTGCTTGACCTTCCCGAGCCGAAGTAGCGATTCATCGGCGCACCCGCGCCGCAGACGACAGTGGGCCGTCTTCCCCTACGCGGGGAAGACGGCCCACTGTGCTCTGGTCCGATGAACGCTAGAAACCGGCGATGGTGTCGGCCGCGTTGACCGCCACCACGTGGAAGGCCTCCGCCAGGGCGCCGGGGGCCAGGCCCGCCTTGGCTCCCTGGTCCGCGCTCTGGGCCCGCACATAGCGTTCCATGGCCGGCACGTCGGGGTGCTGGCTCAGGTGCTGGCGAAGCGCGGAGAGCTTGAGGTCGAACACCTGGGTGATCTCCACCCGGTGGTTCTCCCTTTCCGCCGGCGCCCCGTAGAGCCAGAGCCACGGCAGCTTGTACGCCTCGAGCCCGGCCTCCAGCAGCTCCGGGTAGGAGAACGGGTTCTCCACCGCCGGGTAGATCGCGCGGGTCACCGCCTCGCCGCAGGCCAGGTGGTCAGGGTGCGAGCGCTGGATCCGCTCCCAGTTGCGTTCCGGGTGCATGGCCACCACCACGTCGGGGCGCAGCGTGCGGATCAGCTTGACCACCTGTTGCATGACCCGGTGGTTGGGTTCCAGGAAGCCGTCGGCCTCCCCCAGGAAATGCACGGTTTGCACGCCCACCAGCGCGGCGGCCGCGCGCTGCTCGGCGTGCCGGGTGGCGGTGATCTCCGCCGCGGTGCGCGTATCGAATCCCCCGGCGTCACCGTCGGTCATGATGCAGTATTCGACCTGCACGCCGGCAGCGGTCCAGGCCGCCACGGTGCCCGAGGCCCCGAAGTCCAGGTCGTCGGGGTGCGCGCCGAAGCACAGCACCCGGTTGACCGGCTCGGTCTCCGGGTCAAAGATGCCCACGCCCGCTAGCCCTTGCGCCGGCGGATCTCGGCGGCTGCCTGCGGCAGCACCGTGGCAAGGTCCCCCACGATTCCCAGGTCCGCGATCTCGAAGACCGGGGCGTCGGGGTCCTTGTTGATCGCGATGATGGTCTTGGCCGTCTGCATGCCTGCCTTTTGCTGGATGGCCCCGGAGATCCCGGCGGAGATGTACAACTGCGGGGAGACAGTGGTGCCGGTCTGCCCGACCTGCGCCGAGTGGTCGATCCAGCCGGCGTCGGTGGCGGCGCGCGAGGCGCCGACCGCCGCGCCCAGCGCATCGGCCAGGTCCTCGACGGGACCGAAATCCCCGTCGACGCCGCGGCCCCCTGCCACCACGAAGCGGGCCTCGGAGAGCTCCGGGCGCCCGGTGGCGGTGTGAGGTGCGCTGGCGGTGATGCGGGCAGCCGGGGCCGTGTCGCCGATTTCGAGTTCGTGCACCGGCGCGGTTGTGCCGCCGGCGGGCGTCGCCTCGGGCACCTCGACGCTGTTGGCCTTCAGCGTGATCAGTGCCGGCCCGCGGGTGGCCTGTGCCTTCACGGTCCAGCTGCCGGCGAGCACCGGCTTGGTCACGGTCAGCTCGGCGTCCACGTCGATGGCGTCGGTGATGACTCCGGCGTCCAGGCGCACCGCAGTCCGTGCGGCGATTTCACGTCCCTCGACGCTGTTGGGCAACAGCACCGCCGAGGCGCCCGATGCGCGCACCGCTGCCTCCAGCAGCGAAACGGCGGGGGCGATGAGCCCGTCGGCGTCCAGGCCGCCGGCAGCGGCATAGAAAGCGGTGGCGCCGGCTGCGCCAAGCCCCGCCAGTGCCGCGTCGTCGGCCGGGCCGCCGAGCACCGCGCTTGCATCGCCCAGCCGGGCCGCCAGCGCCAGCAGCTCGCGCTGGCCCTTGGACGGCGTGCCGGCGGGGGCGTGGATGTAAACCAATATCTTCATCATGCGTGTATCCCCTTGGGTAGGTGCTAGATCAGCTTGGCGTCGGCAAGGAAGTCAACCAGCGCGATGCCGGCCTGGCCGGAGTCGGTGATGATTTCGCCGGCGGCGCGCGGCGGGCGCGGATCGGCGCCCAGGACGCGGGTCGCGGACCCGGCGGCGCCCACTGCCGATTCGGCCAGGCCCAGCTCGGCGAGCGTGAGCGTGGTGACCTTCTTCTTCTTGGCTGCCAGGATCCCGCGGAAATTCGGGTAGCGCGGCTCGTTGGCCTGGTCGGTGACCGAGAGCAGCACCGGCAGCCCGGCTTCCAGGGTCTGTGCCCCGTCCTCGCCCTCGCGCACCGCAGTAACCGTGTTGGATCCGGGGTCGAGCTCGACCTTGGACAGGTTGGTCAGCTGCGCAATGCCCAGGCGTTCGGCCAGTTGCGCCGGCACGAGCGAGGTTTCCGCGTCGGTGGAGGCCATGCCGGTCAGCACCACGTCGAAGCCGCCCAGCTGCTTGATGGCCGTGGCCAGCACCAGGGACGTGGCCCCGGCGTCGGAGCCCGCCAGCGCTGGATCGGAAATGTGCACACCCTTCGCGGCACCCATCTGCAGGGACTTCTTCACGGCGTTCGCCGCAGCGTCCGGGCCCATCGTCATCGCGGTGACGGTGTTGCCGGCCTTTTCCCCGCCGCGGGACTCGGACAGCGCCAGGGCGGCCTCGATGGCGTACTCGTCGAGTTCCGACAGGACGGAATCCTTGCGGTCCAGTCGGTTGCCCGGACCTGTCAGCTGGCGCTCGAATTGGACATCTGGCACGTGTTTGACCAACACGAGAATGTTCAAGGGCGTGCCGGTGTTCTGGCTCATTGCTGCCTTTCTGAAAACGTGGACAGATCTGGGGGAACGGCGGCCGGTGCTCACCGGCTTCCGCCAAAGGCGGGCGGGACCGGCCCTTCCCCTCGTATATCGTATCGGTGCCTGGCACCGCCCGATGGCATTGCCCGGGCCCCGGGAGCTGCCCGTTCCCGGCCCCGACGCACCAAACGCGGCGTGCCTGCAGGAAGGGGGTGTGGTCCTTGTTGCAGGCACGCCGCGTCCGGTGACATTTCGCAAGGTTGCGTCGTGTTGCGCCGCGTTGCGGCCGGCGGGACCGGCCGTGTTACCGCGTGTTGCGGGCGGGCCCGGAGTCAGCTGGCCGGGGATTCCCCGACCGTCACATTCGCGGTGGCAGCGTTCCCTCCGCGGATGTAGTGGATTTCCGCTTTTCCACCGGAAGGGAGCTCACGGATCGCGGCGGTCAGCGAGGTGCTGTCGGAGATGGTGCGGGCATCCACCCCGGTGATCACGTCCCCGACCTCCAGGCCGGCGGCGGCCGCCGGGCTGTCGGCAACGACCTTCTTGACCTCGGCGCCGACGCTGAAGGACGACGATCCGCCGTTCTCCACGGATGCGGGCTTGGCCAGCACCTCCACCCCGAGCATGCCGTGCGAGGCCGAGCCGTCGGCGATGATGTCGTCGGCGATGCGCTTGGCGTAATCGATCGGGATCGCGAAGCCGACGCCGATCGACCCGCCGTCCGAGGAGCCCTCGGAACCGGACCCGGAGGAGGCGATCGCGACGTTCACGCCGATGATGTCCCCGTTGACGTCCACCAGTGCGCCGCCGGAGTTGCCGTGGTTGATGGCCGCATCGGTCTGGATCACGTTGATGAAGATCGAGCCGGCGGACCCGGACTGCTGCTCCGGGACACCGGGGAACTGGAAGTTGAACTGGTTGCCGTCCCCGTCTCCCTCCGCGCTCTCGTCCTGTTCGGGCACCGCCGAGGAGGCCACGGAGATGGTCCGGTTCAGCGTGGAGATGATGCCGTCGGTAACGGTGCCGCTCAGGCCCAGCGGTGCACCGATGGCTACCGCCGTGTCACCCACGTTCAGCTCGGACGAGGCGCCCAGCGTCGCCGGAACCAGGGACGGTGCATCGATCTTGATCACGGCCAGGTCCGAGAGCGGGTCGGTTCCCACCAGGGAGCCGTTGTGCACCTTCCCGTCCGAGGTCCGCACAGAGATCGACGGGTCGCCGGTGGTGCCGCCCAGGGTCACCACGTGCGTGTTGGTGAGGATGTGTCCGGCGGTGTCCAGGATGATGCCGGAGCCCGAGCCGGCCGAGCCGGAGCCCGAGACGTCGATGGTCACGACGCTGGGGCTGGCCTTGGCGGCAGCGGCGGTGACAGCGGTGACGTTCTCCGGGTTGTTGATGACCACGTCGCCCTGGGGCGTCTGGGTGCTCGAAGAGACGGTGGTCCCGTTGGAGGACATCACGTAGTTGGCGCCCACCGCGCCGCCGGCACCCACGAGCGCTGCTGCAACCATGCCCACGATCAGGGCGCCGGAGGTGAACTTCTTCGGGGAATTGTTCTGGGCAGGGGGCACGGCGAAGGCCGCGGCGTGGTCCTCGGGGGTCGGGGACCCGTAGGGCGAGGCCGAATGCTGTCCCTGCGCGTTCCAGGCTTGTCCGTAGGCAGGCTGCTGCACCGGCTGCTGCGGGCCGGCGGCATCCTGCTGCGCGGCGGTGTGGCGCGGCATTGACTGCGTCTGGTCCGCGGCGCCCTCGATCTTGTCCACCGGAGCCCGCCCTTCGTCCGCGGCGGGCTGCTCCATGGCAACCGGCTGCGCGGCGTCCGGACCGCTGGAAGGGGTGGTTGGCGGTGCCACGGGGCGCGGCGGCACGGCGCCGGCTTCGGGCTGCGGCCGGCCGTCGGCCGGGGTCCCCGGGTTCTGTGACTCGTTCTCGCTCATGGCTTTCTTCCCATCCTGAAGGTGGATAATCCTGCATTTCCTGGTTACAACTATGCCCTTTTGGGCTGTGGCGGCGAAAAGGGGCACCTGAGTGTTAGCTGTGAGAATGCGTTGTTCGCCATCAGCATCCGGATGATCCGGCGATTCTGTGGACTCGCGTGCATCGCCCCCCATAGACTCAACATCGACAGCAGAAACCGGAAAGTTGCGAGTATCCACGCATCCGACCCGACGTTTCCGCGGCCGACCATGCAAGGGTGAAGGAATAATATGAAGTCGCTCCCCCGGCGGATGGCACTTGTTGCCTCCGCAGGAATCTTGTCCCTGTTCATGCTTGCACCGCCGGCCTCGGCCGATTCCCCCGTGCAGATTCCCCCGGGCGAATTCGTGGTGGACCAGGCCCGGGTTCTGGGGTCCGACGCCACCGAAGTGACCGACGCCGTAAACCAGCTGCGCCTCGACACCGGGCAGTCGCTCTTCGTTATCTACGTGGATACCTTCTCCGATCCGGCCGACCCCGACGAATGGGTTAATGCCGTTGCGGAGTCCAAGCAGATGGGCACCAGCGACGCGGTCCTGGCCATCGCCGTGGAGCAGCGCAACGCGAAGTTCGTCGCCCACGAGGACGGTGACATTTCCGCCGAAGACAGCAGCACCATCTACAACAGGATGGTCGCCCCGCAGTTGTCCCAGCAAGACTGGGCGGCCGCTGCGCTGGCAGCGGTCACGGGCATCGAGAACGTGGCCAACGGCTTGTCGCCTACCGGCGGCGAGCCCGCTTCGAACGAATCGGGCGGCTCCGGCGGCGGCGCCGGATGGATCCTTGTCGGCGGCGTCGCGGTGGTCGGCGGTGCCACCGCCTGGGCGCTGGCACGCCGCAAGAAGCTTCCCGCAGGTCCCCCGCCGCTGGCCACGGGCCCCGACGGCAAGCCGCTGGATCCGCTGGCATCGCTGAGCATCCCCGACCTGCGTACCAAGGCCGGCAGCCTGCTGATTGCCGCCGACGACGCCATTCGCTCCTCCGAGCAGGAGGTCGGCTTCGCGCAGGCCCAATTCGGCGAGGCCGCCATCAAGCCCTTCGCCGAGGACATTGCTGCCGCCAAGGAGCACATGTCCGAGTCCTTCAAGTTGCAGCAGCAGCTGGACGACCACATCCCCGACACCGAAGCCGACCAGCGTTCCTGGCTCGGGGAGATCATCCGCCGCTGTGAGGCAGTGAACGAAACACTGGAGCTGCACACGGAGGAGTTCACCTCGTTGCGCGAGCTCGAACAGAACGCACCTGCGGCCGTCGCCTCGCTCAAGGCGCAGATCGAGCCCATGCGCCAACGTGTCGGCACCGTGAAGGACCATCTCGCCGAACTCGCCACCCGCTACACCGAGGGCGCGCTGCACCAGGTCCACACCAACATCGCCGAGGCCACCGACCGACTCGACTTCGCCAACACCGCGGTGCTGACCGCAGAGGCGAAGATCGCCTCGTCCGAGACCTCAGAGGCCGCCGTGGCCGTGCGGGCCGGCGAGGACGCCGTGCACCAGGCAACCGTCCTGCTTGAAGCGATCGCCCACGCCGGAGACGACCTGGACAAGGCCCGGGCGGACCTCGAATCCTTGGTTTCCACCGCCGCGAAGGACCTTGCGCAGGGCCGCGCCCTTGTCGCCAACGGTTCCAACCCCGAGCTTGCCGGTTCCGTCGCCCGCCTTGAGGCAGCGCTGTCCTCGGTCCAGTCCCAGGTCGGCAGCGGCCTGGTGGACCCGGTGGCGCTCGTCTCGGAGGTCGATGCCGGTCTTCGCCCGCTCAATGAACAACTGAACCAGATCCGCGATGCGCAGGAACGCGCCAACCGCGCGGCCGAGTCCCTGCAGTCCGCCATCCGCACCGCACAGATGAAGATCAGCGGCACCGACGACTTCATCAGGGCCAGGCGCGGCGGCGTCGGCGCCACCGCGCGCACCCGTCTCGCCGAGGCCCAGCGCAACTTTGAGGAGGCCCTGCGTCTGGCCCCCTCGGATCCATCCACCGCCCTGTCCCATGCCGAGCATGCCTCCGCACTGGCCGACCAGGCAGCACGCGAGGCGGAAAACGATGTCGATGGCTTCGGCGGCGGTTTCGGCGGAGGGCGCGGAGGCGGCAGCGGTCTTGGCGGTGCCATCCTCGGCGGCATCCTTATTGATTCCATCCTGCGCGGCGGTTCGCACTCGGGCGACTCCGGCGGCGGCCTCTTTGGCGGCGGCGGTTTCGGTGGATTCGGCGGCGGCGGAGGCGGCGGCTTCGGAGGCGGCTTCGGCGGTGGCGACGGGGGCAACTTCTAGGCAGGTGCCGCCCCGGCCGGCCTGACGGCCACCTGCCACGGCCGGCCCCGCCCCTTGATTGCAGTAACGCAGTTCCGGCACACGGAAGCGCGACAGGGAAAAGTTCAACAAGACAGTCAACGAAAGGTCTCACCGTGGTAAAGCAGTCTATTTTTGGTCGTGTCGCACAGCTGGCCAAGGCCAATATCAACGCCATGCTCGATTCCGCGGAAGATCCGCAGAAGATGCTCGACCAAATGGTGCGCGACTACACCGACAACATCGCCGAGGCCGAAACCGCCGTGGCGCAGACCATCGGCAACCTGCGCATGATGGAGGAAGACTACACCGAGGATGTCCAGGCCGCCTCGGATTGGGGCAACAAGGCACTGGCCGCCTCCGGCAAGGCCGATGAGTTCCGTTCCGCTGGCGACGGCGCAAATGCCGACAAATTCGATTCGCTGGCCAAGGTCGCCATCCAGCGCCAGATGCAGTCCGAGTCGGAGGCGAAGTCCGCCGAGCCAACCATCACCTCGCAGCGGGACATCGTTGACAAGCTCAAGTCGGGCCTGGACGCCATGAAGTCCAAGCGCCAGCAGCTCCTTTCCAAGCGCGACGAACTCGTTGCCCGCGCCAAGTCCGCCCAGGCGCAGAACCAGGTGCAGGAAGCCGTGAAGAGCATTGACATCATGGATCCCACCAGCGAAGTCAGCCGCTTCGAGGAAAAGATCCGTCGCGAAGAAGCCAGAGTGCGCGGTGCCGCCGAACTCGCCTCCTCGTCGTTGGACGCCCAGTTCAACTCGCTGGAGGACCTGGGCGAGCAGACCGAGATTGAGGCACGTCTCGCGGCGCTGAAGGCACCGAAGTCCGCGCCGTCGATCACCACGGGCGCCGGCGAGTAGCCTTCACCCCCACCCGCCATGGCATCCCGCGCTCTGCCGAATGAGGGGGCGGACGGCGGCGGAGCGCACCGGAATCGATCCGGTGCCCCGCCGCTGTCCGTCCCCTTTAGGCTGTCCGGTGACGGGAGCCGAGCTTCGTTCGGACGCATGAATCCCGCGAACGAGGCAGGGCGCTCCCCCGCACAAGGGAGGGCTCTCCTGAGCTTCTGGAAGCCAACCTCGATGGCTCGGCAGCGGCTTGTCCACAGATTTTCGCCGCCTCTGGAAACGGGGTCCACACATCAGCTCTGCTCAATGGCATGCACATCGAGCAATTCGACCGGAACCGGAGGAACGGCCCCGGACACGGCGGAGACCCTTTCAGCCCCGGCCACGCAGTGGACGGGGTCGATCGTCTGCTCTCATTGCTCGCCGCGGAGGAATTCTTCGTCGCCACCGCCACCGAACTGGCCATCCAGACCACCTCCCCCACCGAAGCAGCCGCACTGGCGCTGGTCGTGGAACGCGCGGAACGACGTGGACTGCTTTCGTCTAGATCCTCGCGGCACAGGGCGCCCAACGCACCCTCGCCCACGAGTTGTCGCTTGACTCACTCGAACAGCTCTCCGCCGCGATCGCCCACCCGGCGGCGTGACCAGCGCCGAGAATTCTGGTCCGGGCTGCAGTGCCCACCACCATGACTTCCATCCTGGGAAACTGAACTTGGTCCGGGACATGAACGGCTTGCCTGGAGTCCTGCTGCCCAAGTACATGGACCCGGAACAGATTCCACGCCGAAATGACCACTGGCAACATCGACGCATAACCAACCCAACAATGTTTTAAGCAGGTGGGGCCTGAATAGACGATTACTCGTTAACGCAAGAAACGCCCTGCGGATCCGAAGATCCGCAGGGCGTTCATTGTGGAGATGGGGAGAATTGAACTCCCGTCCGATGTGGTGTTGCCAGGTCTTCTCCGGGCGCAGTTTGCGTTGGATTTTCTCTGCCCCAGCCGTCATGCAAACAAGCGGCTGATCCGGGCACAGTTACCTAAATTATGCAGGTCGTTCCGGTAACGATAACTTCCCGCAGTGGCTATCTAAATGACGTAAGGAACAGGGGCGATAGCATCCCCTGGCTTACGGACTGTCTGGCTGCTTAGGCAGCGAGAGCGAAGTCAGTGCGCTTTGAGTCGGCACTTATTGTTTTGCAAAGAGCGTTAACGAGATAACTTTGCATCCTCGGCCCGCTTCACATGTCGCGACTCACACCGTCGAAACCGATCATCCCCGTATTTTGTTGTCAACGGGCAGCTTGCGCCACCCCAACCACACGCATCAACCGTGCATATCTAGTCTAACGCACAATCGCCTCACGTCTATTCCCTGTTGGACCGCGGCCAAAAGGAGTGGAGGGAACCGGTGGGTTCCCGAGACGAGGATGCGCAACTACTCACGAGCTCCGCGATTACGTTCCCTCATCGTGCGAAGCGCCTCGCGATTGTCCTGTTTTTCACGCAGGCTCTGGCGTTTGTCGTATTCCTTCTTACCGCGCGCAACGCCAATTTCGATCTTGGCACGCCCGTTCTTGAAATACAGGCTCAGCGGTACGATCGTCAGACCGGATTCATTGATCTTGCGTTCAATTTTCAGCAGCTCTTGGCGGTGCAGGAGCAGCTTGCGTCGCCGCCGGGCTGCATGGTTCGTCCACGAGCCATTGAGGTACTCCGGGATGTAGACATTCTCCACATACAGTTCATTGCGGTAGAACTGGCCGAATCCATCAACCAGCGAAGCCTTGCCCTCGCGCAGGGATTTCACTTCAGTTCCGCTGAGCACCATTCCGGCTTCGTAGGTATCGAGAATCTCGAAGTCATGTCTGGCCTTGCGGTTGCTGGCAATAATCCGCTGTTCCGAGTCTTTCTTAGACACGTTGGCAACTCCTCTCCGCGAGTGGTTTCGTCACTTGGCGAGCTTATAGCTTACCGCTAGAGAAGTCCCAATGGGTTTACGGCCGCACCATTAAGAATCGTTTCGAAGTGCATGTGGCAGCCGGTGGAGTTGCCGGTCGTTCCTACGTAGCCGATGAGCTGGCCCTGCTGAACGTTCTGGCCGACACCGACCACAATCCGCTGCATGTGATGGTAGTTCGTTGCCAGTGCCCGGCCCTTGACCACGCCGTGGCTGATCGTGACCTTGTTTCCGGAGCTTCCGCCCCAGCCGGCCATCCAGACCTCTCCGTCCGCAGCTGCGCGCACTGGAGAGCCGCATTGTCCGCCGAAGCCCCAGTCCACTCCGGCATGCACGTAACCGCCTCGTCCACCGTAGTCGATGGTTCCCGCAGGAGTGGGCCGCCAACCGAAGCCCGAGGTCTGACGTCCGCCGCTCACCGGCTTGATTAAGCCCCATGAGCTTCGTTCTGGCGGAGCAGCTTGCGGAGCGGGTGCAACGTACTTGGGTTTAACGTACGTGTTCTTCTTCTTCTGTCGAGCGGCTTCTTCCCTGGCCTCCTTGGCCCGAGCTGCCTCTTCACGTTCCCATTTCGCTTTGGCCTCAGCCTTGCGCTTGCGCTCAGCCTCGGCAGCCTTGCGCTTGCGCTCGGCTTCCTCACGGATCAGGCGCTCCTGGCGCTCCTTGATTTCCCCGTTGATCCTGACCTGGTCAGCCTCTTCGGCGCGCAGCTTCTGCTGAATGCGCGGACGCTGGGCGAGGAGCTCGGCACTCAGCGCGTCCGTCTGGGAGATGATCCCATCAAGTTCACGCTTCTTGGACTCGGCATCGTCACGGGCGACTTGCTCGCGCGCCAGCGCCGCATCGGCGGCGGACTTGAGGTCGGTAATTTCAGCTTCCACTGCAGCCAGACGCAATTTCGCGTTGGCGTCGGTCGCCGACTGTTCGGACAAGGCATCGAGGGCGGCGTTTTGCGACCGCATGGCTTGGTCTGCTAGATCCATGCCCGCGGCCAGATTGCCGTCGGAAGTGGCGTTCATGAGCAGTGAGAGGTCCGAGGAGACTCCGCCCCGCTTATAGGCTTCCGTTGCAATCTGTCCGATGATTTGCTTGGAATCCTCAAGCTTCGCCTTGCCCTCGGCGATTTTCACGTTCAGCTGATCGCGTGTTTCGCGAGCCGCTTGGACCCTCCGGGCCAGATCGGCCGCTTCATCCGCGGCCCTTCGCACCCGGCCCTGTGCATCTGCCAGGGCCTGTTCAGCCCCGGGAAGCTGAGCCTGCAGTCCTCGAAGCTTCGCATCGGTGACCTTGATATCGTCATCGAGGACTTCCAAGTCCTCGGAGAGGTGATCGATGTTCTGTTCAACTTGGCGCTTTTGGTCATCTAGCTCATCCGCGTGGGCACCCACGCCCCCGGAAACCAAGAGGGCGATCGACAATGCGCCCACGGCTCCCGAACGCGCCATACGGCACCATACTGCTTTGGCTAACATAAATGTCCTTTGAGTCCTCGGTGAACTGAATTATTCATAGGTAGGCGGCGCCCTAAACCTTCAAGTACCGCCGCAAGGTTACCAACGACGATACACCAGCCAAAACCACGCCCAGCAGGATCAACCACGGTGCCACCAGGAAAACTTCGCCGGTGGATATGAAGGCAGTGTCCTTGTAGTCGAGCGCAAGCTTCCCGTCGATAAGGAACCTTACCGCCGCCCACAAGACGCCACCGGCCAACAACGCGCCAATCAATGCCGAGATAACGCCTTCCAAAATGAAGGGCAACTGGAGCGAGGATTTCGAGGCCCCCACCAGGCGCATGATGCCAGTTTCGCGGCGACGTAAGTAGGCGGACAGGCGAATCGTTGTTCCAACGAGCAACACCGCGCAAAGGATCATTACGCCGGCAATGCCGATGGCAACGAAGGATGCGATGTTGATGATGGAGAAGATCTTCTCGAGCAGCTCCCGCTGGTCGACCACCACATCGACTCCGTCCATCGAAGAGAAGAGTTCCTTGATGATCTGGTATTTTTCAGGATCAACCAAGGAAACCCGGAACGACTCCGGAAGCTGGTCGGCAGTCACGGTTTCGCTCATGGACGAGTTTTCGAACTGTTCGCGGAAGTGGGTGAGGGCTTGTTCCTTCGATTCGTATTCGAAGCTGTCAACATACGGCTTCACCGCCGAGGAGCCCAACATCGAATCAATTTCGCC
Source organism: Paeniglutamicibacter sp. ZC-3 (assembly GCF_025847175.2). NCBI lineage: Bacteria > Bacillati > Actinomycetota > Actinomycetes > Micrococcales > Micrococcaceae > Paeniglutamicibacter > Paeniglutamicibacter sp. ZC-3. Next base: position 56,576 of record NZ_JAOYTG010000014.1, read on the forward strand.
GCGTTGGTCCTCGGTTACGGCACCTTCGGTGCAGTTGGTTCCTTCGTTGTGCTCACCGCACAGATAAATGGCCACCTGGACCTTGTCGTACCAATAGCCCTTCATCTGCGAGATCTGCATCTGCATGAGCGCCGCGGTACCCACGAAAGTCAACGAAATGAAGGTGACCAAGACTACGGAGACCACCATGGAGAGGTTTCGGCGGAGGCCAGTGCCTACTTCGCCGAGAATAAATCCGAGTTTCATGGCAAGTCGTCCTCAGTGTCAAACGGCGCGAAGGCCTGGCTGCGATTCGACGGTTTCTGCCACGTACTGTGATCGGCCTGCCGCAATTCGCGTGTTCCGTCCTGATTAATCACCGGGATCATCGAGGTGTACTCGCCAGAGCTCTCATCGCGCATGATCCTGCCCAAGGAAAGCTCAACGACGCGTCGACGCATGGAATTGACGATTCCATCGTCGTGCGTTGCCATAAGGACCGTAGTGCCGTTTTGGTTGATGCGGTCCAAGACGTTCATGATCCCGACGCTCGTAGCCGGGTCCAAGTTTCCGGTCGGCTCGTCGGCAAGCAAAATCTGCGGCTTGTTGGCAATGGCGCGGGCAATGGCCACACGCTGCTGTTCGCCGCCGGAAAGTTCATCTGGCTGGCGCTTTTCCTTGCCCTCCAGACCCACGAGCTTTAAGACCTCGGGCACGTGGTCGCGGATTGCACTTCGGCTCTCCCCCACCACCTGCATGGCAAAGGCGACGTTCTCGAAAACGTTCTTCTGCGGCAACAGGCGGAAGTCCTGGAACACGACACCGATGCCGCGACGCAGCTTGGGCACGCGCCATGAGGGAATGCGTGCAACATTTTGTCCGGCGACATGGACGGAACCACCTGTGGCGACGATTTCACGCAGGATGAGCCGGAGGAAGGTGGATTTGCCGGAGCCGGAGGCACCAACAAGAAACGCAAAGTCACCACGGTCAATTTCAATGCTTACGTCGTCGAGGCCAGGGCGCGCATTCTCCGAACCAAGGCGCGACTTCTGGTCATAGACCATCGTGACGTTTTCGAATCTAATCATCGCAACTCTGCCCGCGGGATCGCCGGCGCATGATCCAGGCACGGGACTTTGTTGAAGGAAGTAGCAAAGCCAGCTCTTGCACTCTATCCGTCCCGGCGGCACACAGTCGGCACAAAAAGCGGGTGTGTCACGAATCTGTGAGCCAGGTGAACGCACCCTGCGTGACCGATTCCCGGCTAACTGCATTACCCGCCAGTCAGCAAGCCCGGTGGGACCGTCCGCCGACCGACCCACGGCGCAACCACCGATTGGCCTCGGGTTATTCCGACCACCAACGCACGGTTGGAACTCCTACGGTAGCGCCAACGGTGCGTCGGTTGCGGCCCTGATCTGTTCAGGAGTGACACCGGGGGCGCATTCGACCAGCTGCAAGCCGCTGGCTGTGACGTCTATTACGGCGAGATCCGTGATGATGCGTTGCACCACCGCACGGCCAGTTAGAGGCAAGGTGCATTCCTTGAGAATCTTCGCGCTTCCGTCCTTCGCAACATGCTCCATCAAGATGATGACGCGCTTGGCTCCCTGGACCAGATCCATGGCACCGCCCGGGCCCTTGACCATCTTGCCGGGGATCATCCAGTTGGCGAGGTCTCCGCCGGCGGAAACCTGCATTGCACCGAGGATCGCTGCATCGATCTTGCCGCCGCGGATCATCGCGAAGCTCGTCGAGGAATCGAAGTAGCTGGCGCCCGGAAGCACCGTCACGGTTTCCTTCCCCGCATTGATCAGATCGGGATCGACATCTGCCTCCGAGGGATATGGGCCGACCCCAAGGATCCCGTTCTCCGATTGCAGCACCAACGTGCGGTCCGCGGGAACATAGTTCGGCACCAGCGTGGGCATGCCGATGCCGAGATTGACATAGGCACCGTCTGGCAGTTCAAGCGCCGCACGGGCCGCCATTTCATTGCGTGACCAAGGCATTGGTTAGCCCTCCTTTGCAAATGGTGCGTCGTTGGACGCGGCACCGGCCGACTGGACCGTCAGCTTTTCAATCGGTTTCTCAATATCGGGCCCCACCTCCACCACGCGGTGCACAAAAACCCCGGGTAAATGGATCGCATCGGGATCAAGCTCGCCGGGCTCTACCAAGTGCTCAACCTGGGCAATGCAGATCCTTCCCGCCATTGCGGCCACGGGAGAAAATTGCCTCGCAGCCTTGTTGAACACCAGGTTTCCATGGCGATCTCCGTATGCGGCGTGGACCAGGGCGTAGTCGGTAACGATGGCTTCCTCCAATACGAAGGTCCCCGGCTCGCCGCCGGGCGCGAAGTCACGCTGGTCCTTGGGCACGGAAGCCTGGACAATCGCGCCGTCGGGACCGTAGCGCTGGGGCAGTCCTCCATCGGCTACCTGGGTACCTACGCCGGTGCGCGTGTAGAAGGCAGCGATGCCAGCACCGCCGGCACGCAGCTTCTCGGCAAGCGTTCCCTGCGGGGTCAACTCCAGCTCCAATTCGCCGCTGAGATAACGGCGCGCAAATTCCTTGTTTTCGCCGACGTATGAAGACGTCATCTTCGAAATCCTGCCAGAACGTAGCAGGATGCCCAGCCCGTGGTCGTCGGTTCCACAATTGTTAGAGACGACCTTCAGGTCGCCGACCCCGGTCTCTAGCAGCGCCTGTATCAGTACATTTGGGTTGCCCGAAAGCCCAAAACCGCCCACGGCGATGGACGCGGACTCCGGAATGTCCGCCACCGCTGCATTTGCTGATTCGTAGGTCTTGTCTAGCATTCCTGCGCTCCTGGGATTGCGGGTGGACGGTGCGATAGGCCACGGGCCTGTCTGCACCAGGCTTATCGCGCGGCGGAATTGGTCCCCGGCTTGCGACTACCCTGTAGCCACATCGTAGGACGTCCAGTGGCGGAATTCACCCATCCGGACACAATCGTTCCAGCAACGTGTTCTTGGAGCGATGTGCCTTGCGCCGTTGCAGGAGGTACCCCAAACTAACAAGGAGGCCCCCCGGGCACGCGATGAACGTGCCCGGGGAACCTCCCTTGTCTTCGTCCGCTGTGCGGCTCGGTGCCGGGCCGGTGTTCGGCCGGAGTGAATGTCTAGGACTGCGGACGGCGCTGTGCCGCCCTCCAACGTATCCCGGCGTCGATGAAGTCATCGAGCTCGCCATCGAACACGGCGGAAGTGTTTCCGACCTCGTGTTCGGTGCGCAGGTCTTTGACCATTTGGTAGGGATTGAGCACGTAGGAGCGCATCTGGTCGCCCCACGAGGCTTTGACGTCGCCGGCCATCTGCTTCTTTTGTGCGTCCTGCTCGGCCTTTTTCACCAGCAGCAATCGCGACTGGAGCACGCGCAGAGCCGCCGCACGGTTTTGGATCTGCGACTTTTCGTTCTGCATAGACACCACAATGCCAGTGGGGATGTGCGTCATGCGCACCGCCGAGTCGGTGGTGTTCACTGACTGTCCACCCGGACCCGAGGAACGATATACGTCGACGCGGATCTCGTTTTCCGGGATCTCGATGGAATCGTTTTGCTCAATCAGGGGTATGACCTCAACAGCGGCAAATGACGTCTGGCGTCGGCCCTGGTTGTCGAAGGGCGAGATGCGCACCAGGCGATGGGTTCCGGCCTCAACCGATAGCGTGCCAAACGCGTAGGGCGCGTTGATTTCGAAGGTGGCTGATTTCAAGCCAGCCTCTTCGGCGTAGGAAGTGTCCATGACCCGCGTAGAGTAGCCGTGCTTTTCGGCCCAGCGCATGTACATCCGCATCAACATTTCTGCGAAATCGGCGGCATCCACGCCTCCGGCACCGGCACGAATTGTCACAACCGCCTCGCGTGCGTCGAATTCACCGGAGAGCAGCGTCACCACTTCCAGGTTCTCCAATGCCTTGCGCACCGACTTTAGCTCGGTTTCCGCTTCCTGCAAGGTATCGGCGTCAGCCTCCATCTCGGCGAGTTCCACCAGCACTTCCAAGTCGTCGATGCGGGTGCGGATGCTCGTCAGACGCTCAAGCTCAGACTGGCGGTGCGAGAGCTTGGATGTGACCACCTGCGCCGCGGCCGGGTTGTCCCAGAGATCGGGAACACCCGCTTCCTCGGAGAGCATCGCGATGTCGGCGCGGATGCGCGGCACATCGGAGACCTCTTCGATGGAGGCGTAGGTGGAACGCAGTGATTTGATTTCGGCAGAAAAGTCAGTTGAAGCCATGGTAGTTTCCAGCCTACGACATATAAGGCGCCACAATTTGCTTCGGGGCTTGGTTATGACAGATGAAGCCCCATCGGTGATCCTGATGGACGCCGTGGTCCAGTCAACGGCGAGGGCGGATCCACCCGTTCCCGCTGGCGGCCTTGGCCAGGTGCATTCCGCTATTCAACGTGAGAGCAACGTGCGGGCGTGGGATTCGACGTGGATAGACACCCCGCGCGGGACCACCCAGCCGATGATCGGTGGATGCACCACCGCGCCCAGGCGCACGTGCGCCGTAACTCCGTCGGGTTCCACGCCGGCGCTGACGATTCGCAGGTTCGAGAACCCTGCCCGGGCGTCAATGTCCGCAAGGTATTTTTCCGCTGCGTTTCGGACCTCGGACGGCTGCAACCGAAGCGAAGCGATCTCTCCGCCGCCTGCCGAGAGCTCAAAGTTGTCGGCGGCCGCGGCGACAGCCCCGTCTGCCACCGAAAGGAGCTTGTGTGCCTGCACGTTAACAGCCGTGGCCGCAAGCACCACGCTAATGGCCAGCAGCGAGATTGCGACCATGCCGATGATCAATATCATCGACTGCCCGCTTTCCGCTCTGGACGGGGAAGGTGACCGGGTGGCGGGCATTGTTGCGGTGTCAATGACGCGTCCAGCGGCCCCGCTGCTGCTACCCATATCGATCGACCCGCTGGGTGGCCTTGGATCCCACGTTGCCCGTGCGCCAGTTCCAGCCATCGGGAAGCATCGGCAGGACGGTCTCGACCGACACATTGATTGTCACGGTGCTTCCGGGTGAGAGACATGTCCCCTGGCAGCTGTAACTGAAATTGGTGCGTCCAGGCCCGATCTCCATGTTGGCGGCTGCCCGCTGAACGGCATCCGCCGCCCGGGCACGTCCCTGGCCCTCGCTTTGCGCCGTGACGAAGACCTTGGCGGCGTGGTCAGCCGCGCCGACCGCCGCGTAGCTTGCCGCCTGGACCTGTGCGGCGCCCACCACGAGGTACACCAGCGGCACCAGAAGCAATACCACCAGGAAGATGAATTCGATGATGGAGGAACCACTCTGAGGCCCGGGTGCCTCGCGATGGTCCTGCGGCGGGCTAGCCATATCGCACCGACTCTCCGTGCACCACGAACTCACCTGCGAACGGGATCATGCCGATGAGTGGAATTCCCGCCCGGACGGTGATCCGCACGCCGGGAGTTCCCCCGATGCTGATGGCGTTGGCCTGCACATTGGAAGCAAAGCGATCGCTCAGTGCTCCGCGGATGATGTCCTGCGTGCGACCCACACCGTCACCGGGACCACGGTCTGCCAACGTGCCATACCGGGCACCGGCCGCTGCGGCATCCATCAAGGTATTCCTGACGTGAAGCGCAAGAGTGAGCTGCAGGATGGCCAGAAACACGGCGATGAGCAGCGCGGAGACCATCACAAATTCGGCAACGGCCGATCCGCGCTGGTCGCCCCGCACTTCTTTCATTGAGGGCACGGCGAACCCTGGCATGCCCGTCCCTTTAGCCCAGGCCCGAAACCCGGTTGATTGCCTGGTTGAACAGCTCTTCCAGCCGGGGACCGGCGATAGCCAGCAGCGCTGCAACCAACAACGCGCTCATCAAGGTGATCATCACCCATCCGGGCACGTCGCCACGTTCATTGCGCTTTACGCGTTCGGCCAACTCCGTGGCGCGGGTACCTGCCCACATGCCCATGCCGAACATCAACAATCCAAACTGCCGTGCGATCCTCATGTCATTTCTCCTTGCCGGTTTGTTGCCGCGCCGTCCGCCGGCGCGAGTGCCTGGTGCTGCTAGCCATGAATTTGGTGCCGCTCCGTACCTGCCGAGTTCCCGCGACAGTCGGACACGTCGGGATCCCGTCCGGGTTCCGCTGCTTGCCCTGCTTCTGCACCTTTCGTTAGTAGTTCATGTCGATCAGCGAAAGTCCCGGATACACCGCGAAAACGATGGTCAGGGGCAGTATGCCGAAAACTATGGGTACCATCATGCCGATTTCCTTCTTGCCCGCGGTCTCCATCAGCTCCCGCTTGGCAGCGTCACGCACGTCTTGGGCCTGCGCCCGCATGACCGCGGCGATTGGCGTCCCGCGCTCACTGGCCACGATGATCGCGTCGACGAAACGCGTCATTGCCGTGAGCTGAATGCGGTCGGACATGTCGGACAGGGCGCCGGCCAGTGTCGCGCCGGCGCGGACATGGGCAAGGGTGAGGGAAAATTCCTCGCTGAGTGCACCTCTGGATGTGCGCGCCACCCGTTCAATCGAGCCCACAGTACTTTCCCCCGCGGCCACGGCCAGCGCCATGAGCTCGGCGATCGTGGGGAATTGGTTCAGGATTCGCTTGCTGCGGCGGGTGGTCTGCTCCCCGAGGTACCAGTCGCGCAGCAGGTAGCCGCCCACCGCACAAAAGACGAGGACCACCAGTGCCAGCATCGGGTTGAAGCGACCGGCCACAATGTTCAGGCCGATCAGGGCGGCGCCGAGCAACGTCAACCCGGCCGACCACAGAAGCTGTTGGGCGCGAAAATCCAACACGCCGATCCGCAGCCCTGCACGCGCCAGTCGCCGTGCCAGGGCCTCGTTGCTCGGATTCAGCCGCTGCGACATTCGTGCCACATCGGCCAGGACCGGACCCACGATGCGCCCGAGCGGTCCAAAGGGGGTTTGCGCGGCGAGCGGTTCGACGAGGATTCGTGAACCGCTCCTGCCGGCGCGAAGGTGGGGAGCCAGACGCTGGGAGAAAGTCACAGGGCGCATCGCCGGGATCCGGACCAGCACGAGCCATAGTCCGCTGCCCAGACACAGACCCAACACCAATGCCAGGATCGTTGTGGTGCTCATCGAAACACCCGTTCTTCCTCGGGCAGGCGTCCGATGCGCATCATCGCCCGGTAACAAAGGAAGGACACCGCCAGGCCGCCGGCGAGCACCAGCATCCCGGTGACCGTGGAATACGCGTAGACCGCCGCCGGCTGCCCGGCCAACAGCAACAGGATGACCCACGGGGCGGCGATGGCAAGCCGGGCCGCCGACACCGTCCAGGACTGCCGGGCCTCGAGCTCACCGCGAGTCCGGGCAGCATCGCGCAGGAAGGAGCTGAGTGTGCCGAGCATCTCTCCCAGGTCGGTGCCTCCGACTTCGCGGGTGATGCGAAGGGCCTCTACAATCTTGTCGGCGACCGGATCGGCCAAGCGTGCAGCCAGACGTTCGAGCGAATCGTTGAAGCGTGCCGTCGCCCGGTAGTCCAGGCCGAATTCCGTGAATGCCGGACGCAGCGCCTCGGGCCCCTGTTGCCCCAGCTGGGTGAGCGCCTCGGGCAACGACATCCCGGCTCTGATTGCCGATCGCAGGTGGTCGACAACGTCAGGCCATTGTTCCCGGAGATTCGCGGCGCGCTTGGTGGCCTGGTGCGCCACGAGCACCCACGGGGCACCCGCGCCGAACCCGGCGAAGGTCAGGGCGATCAGCGGCGCTCCGGTCAGGATGAGAACTACCAGTCCGACGATGACCCCGGCGGTGATCGAAGCGGAGATGAATCCGCCCCGGGTCACCTTGTCCAGCCCGGCATGCAGCAGCAGGGTTTCGATATGTCCATTGCCGGCTCGCGATCCCGTTCCCGCCACAGAGGTGAAAGAGCGATAAACCAGCAGCAACCCGAAGCCGAGGGTGAGTCCTAGGAACACACTCACGCCACCAGCCTCCCCAGTTCCGCGACGTCGATGCCGGCGTCAAGCAATTTCGGGTGTGCAAGGTCCGCTGCGGGTTGCAGTTCCAGCACCCCTTCAACGTGCTCGAACAGCGTCGTTGTTTCGATCGCACCATTTTCCACGCGCCGGCCCAGCGCCATGATCTCCCCCACGAAGCGCTTTCCCGCCGCGTCGCGCCGGCAATGCACCACCAGGTCGATGCAGGCCGCCACCGTCGGGATGACGAAGTTCGGCGAGATGTTCTCTCCTGCCAGCAACGGCAAGGTGCAGATCTTGGTCAACGCGTCATGCGCGGAATTCGCGTGGATTGTTGAGAGCCCTGGCAACCCGGAGTTGAGAGCGATCAGCATGTCAAGTGCCTCGGCCTCACGGACCTCGCCAATGACCAACCGGTCAGGACGCATGCGCAATGCTTCCTTGACCAGCCGCCGCATGTTGATTTCGCCGTTGCCCTCGAGGTTCTGTTGCCGGGTCTGCAGTCCCACCACGTCGCGCAGGTTGATCTTGAGTTCGAAAATCTCTTCAATCGTCACCACGCGCTCTCGGCTGCCTATCGAGGAGGCAAGGCAGTTGAGCATCGTCGTCTTCCCGGCCTGTGTGGCCCCTGAAACCAGCACGTTCAACCCAGCTCCGACGGCGATATCCAAGTAGTACGCCGCTTGCCGGGACATCGAGCCGAGCTCCACCAGGTGGTCAAGCCGGCTGGCCCTGGCGATGAACTTGCGGATGTTCACGGCCCAGTGTCTTCTGGTGATATCCGGGATGACCACGTGGAGTCGTGAGCCGTCTGGCAACTGACAGTCAACGAAGGGCTGGGAAAGATCCAGGCGGCGCCCGGAGGACTTGAGCATGCGCTCGACCAGTGCCGGAATCTCGGCCTCGAGCAATCTGATCGAAGTCAGCTCCGAGGTGCCTCCGCGAGCGGCAAAGACCTCGTGCGGACCGTTGATCCAGATTTCCTCGACGTCCGGGTCATCGAGCAGGGGCTGGAGGGCGCCGAGACCGGCAACAGCGTCCATGACCCGTCGGCGGGCGATGCCCAATTCCCCCAGCGCCGGCAACACGCCGAGCAGGGAACGTTCGTCGTAGTCGCGGACCACTTCGTCAACCAGACGCCGGACCTCGCCCACCTGGGTGGATGGGTCGAGCCCATGCCTGCGGATGAGCTCGCGTACCTCATCCTCGACTATCGCCAGTCCGTCAGCCATCGTGCTTCCCTACCGTGACCCGTCCCGGACACTGCCGGGAGCGGCGCCGTTCGCCGAAGCGCGTGGGGAGGCGGTGCCTGGCGGTGGCCATGCTCGGCATCCCTTTGTGTTGTGCTGGTGAGCGACGGTATCCAGTTAGTTGCTAGACGCAATATGGCGACCCTATCCCGCGCGCCGGGCCAGCTTCAAGGCTCCTGCCAAATCTGTGGACAAATGACTATGTATCGGTCCCCCGTCCACAGACGGGCAAGGTCTCGGTGGTTGCCAGTCTCCGGATTCCCTAGATTGGGAGGGCGCGCCGCCCGGCGCCGAGAACGTTGCCGACTACGGCTTCCGGCACAGTCCGTCAAAGGCACAAGGGCCTAAACCAGCGAAAGGCGGTGCACGTGGCAGGGAAACTCCACATCCGGCTCAATTCCCCCGCATTGGGCCAGCCGGTGCTGCTCGAACTGGCGGCCGCAGAACCCGTCAGCGGCCTTCGGCTGGCCGGTGTCCTGGCCCCACGCTGGCCCGGCATTATCTGGCATTGGGCGGGAAAAGCACTCACAGACGTCCCGCGGCTGCCGATGTCGGGAAGGATCCTGCTCTCCGACTCGCCGGTGGGGCCCGAACCCCACCGGCACCCTCGCTCGGACGGGCATGATCCCGCCGTGCTGGTGGTGATGCGGGGTCCCGATCCCGGCGGAGCCCTGCCTCTTCGTCGCGGGGTCTATGCACTGGGACGCGGCGAAGTCGACCTGCCCATCGGCGATCTGAGGCTCTCGCGCCGTCACGCGCTGTTACGGGTGACCGACACTTCCATCGTGCTCAGTGACGAAGCATCGTCCAACGGCGTGTGGTTCGCCCAAACGCCGATCCTTGAGCGGCGACTGCTCATCGGTGATTCATTCACCGCCGGAGGGAGCGACTTCGCGGTGCTCCCGGCTCGTGGGCTCTCACCGGGTCCGGTGCAATGGCCGTTGGAACCAGTCCCCCTCGCCGCGGACGAGCCCGGCAGCAGGCTGGCGATGTTGCTCATCGGGGCCCTTGCGCCGCTTGGTCTCGGGTTCGGATTGTTCCTGATGACACGCAGCGTGTTCTTCCTGGCCTTCTCCGCCATTTCGCTGCTCACCGGAGGGTTGCCCGCGTTGCTGCTGCTTCGGGCCAAGGCACGCTTCCGTCGGGCCTGGGCCCAGGCAACGGTGGCGGATGCGAAGCGGCGCGAGGACTTGGCTCCTCTCTTGGGTGCGGTGGCGGCAGGACTTGCCGGCGGCTGCATCGTGGACGGGGCCGGTTTCCCGGCGCTGGTCATCGGGCACGGCCGCCTGGCCGCATGGTTGTGCAGCGGATCCGGCGCCGATCCGCCCGCCCCGCGGCTTGCACGCGGAAAATCCCGAACGACAGCGGGACCGCAGAGCCGACGGCGCCGGCGCACCAACGCGTTCGCCAACTTCCGGGCCACGCGAGCCGACGCCGAAAACGCGGATCCGTCTAACCTCGGCATACTGCAAGATTCCCCCGTCCCGCTGCTTCTGCACGCAGGGGCGATGGTGTGGTTCCCAGGGTTGGAATCAGGTTGGGGCCCGGTGCTGCGCGGCGTGTTGGTACGGTGGCTTCCGCTGTTGGCCGCGGGCACCCTGGAGGTGGTGGTGTTGGGCCCGGCTGGTTTTCTGCCCGCTGAATTCGCAATGCTGCCCGGTGTCCGGGTGCTCCCCGCGGATGCTAAGCTGCCCTCGACCCACACCCCCAGGATCGTGCTGTGCACCGGAGTCCGGAGTACACAACATGCCCAACCGGTTCCCCCCGCAACCACCGATGCCGGTCCGACAGTGTGGTTCCACTGCGGCGGTTCGGCACCGGTCGCCGGAGCCGAGGCGCACATCGACTGCCGGTCCGGTCGGTTGGTCCTGCAGTCTTCGGGCCGGGAACACAATCCATGGCTGTGGCCCGCACCGCCGGCGCGTGGGATAGCAGGGGGTCGCGCGCCCGGATCGCCGGGACACGCTTCACCTCGTGGTTCCGGACCGGCGAAAAACCCCGGACCGGGACCGGTTCAAGACGGCGATCTCACGGACAGCTCCCTGCCCGTGGAGTTGGAGGGGATCGGGTTCGACACCCTCGCGCGTGCCATCCGGCGGCTGGTGCCGCTGGATGCGGCTGGGTTGGATCCGGTCAACGAAGCCACCTCTGCGACCCCGACGGGCGTCACCCACCGCACGGGAGCCCTCATCGGGGACACCGCCGAAGGGCCACTGCACCTGGACCTCGACGCCGACGGGCCACACCTGTTGGTCGCCGGAACCACCGGTTCGGGAAAATCCGAGTTGCTTCGCTCCTTGGTGCTGGGCCTGGCCACGGGAACCGGACCAGACGCTTTGGCATTCATGCTCGTCGATTTCAAGGGAGGTGCCACGCTGGCCCCGCTGTCCGTGCTGCCGCACGTCCAGGACTTCGTATCCGACCTGGATGCTGCCGCCGGGGAACGGATCCTTGAACTGCTGGGGCACGAACTTCGCCGGCGCGAGGCATTCCTGGCGCAGCATGCGGCCACCGACCACCGGGACTACCTGCGATCGCGCACCGCCACCGACCCGCCGTTGCCCAAGCTCGTGGTGCTCATCGACGAATTTCGCGTTTTCGCCACCGAGCTGCCCGAGGCACTGGAACGGGTGGTCCACATCGCCACTGTCGGCCGCTCGCTGGGGATCCACCTGGTGCTCAGCACCCAACGGCCGGCCGGGACCATCAGTGCACCATTGCGCGCCAATATCGGCTCGGTCATCGCGCTGCGCACCATCGGCGAATCCGAATCCAATGACCTGATCGGCTCGGCCGCGGCGGCGCGGCTGGATGCGTCGACCCCCGGTTTGGCATATTTCCGGCGCGGGGGTGGCTCCCCTGTGAAGTTCCGGGCACGCGTCAACGCCCGTCCGAGCGTCCCGGCGCGGTTGCGGGGATTCGGCCCCTGCCTGGACGAAGTGCACTTCGATGAGGAGGTGCCCGCCGCCCGACCCGGCGCCGCATCCAAGGCAGCGGTGGACGAAGCCCCCGGGCAGACCGTGCCCGGTTCCGAGTTGACCGCGCAGGTGGAATCCATCCGTGAGAGGCACCGCGACGTCGAGCCCGCCCCGAACCCGTTTTCCGCAGCGCTCCCCCGGCACCTGCCCGCGATCCCCCGCTCGGTGCTCCGGCAGGTATCGGGGCACCAGGGGGTGGTCGGGATGCTGGATCGTCCCCACTTACCGCAGGCAGGTCCCCTGGTCTTCACCCCTCAGTCCACGTCCCGGCTCATGGTCTGCGGCCTGCCGGGCTCCGGCATCGAGCGGGTGCCGGAATTGCTGGTCCATGCCGTGAACCGGGGGTCCTTTGGAATGCCGTCCTTCGTACTCGACGGCAACGGCACCTTGGGCGCGCTGCGCGACCATCCGGCGGTGTCGGGCTATCTCGGCCCCGGCGACGCTTGGCGCATCAACGAGCTGCTGCTGCAACTCGGGGACCCAGGGCGCGGCCAACCGTTGCTGCTGGTCGTTTGCGGACTCGGCGGCTGGGCCCAGGCGCTGGAGGGCAGTACGTTCCTGACCCTTGAGGCGATGCTTGCAGGCTTTGCACGCACCGCACCCGAACTGGGACGTGCACTGGTCGTGTGCGGGGACCGGGACCTGACAAGTTCGCGGGCCGCATCGCTCTGCGAGAGCCGCTGGTATTTTCCGCGCGGTGCCGGCCCCGAGGTACTCATGGGATGGCCGCAACTGCGCAAGGTTGCCTCCCACGTGGGCCGTGGCGTGTTGCTGGACCCCGAGGGGCCACCGCGTGGGACGGAATTCCAGCTGCTCGACGGGGCCGCCTCCATGCCGATGCCCGTGGGCCAGGTGCCAGAAACATGGCTCCGTTCACTTCCACTGCCCGAGGTCTTGTCATCGTCGGATCTGGAAACCGCCGCCTGGGGACAGACCCAGGGAAGTCGTGGTGCTGCTGAGTCCCCGTCGTCGTTGTCCGTGGGGGTCTGCGGTCCGGACAACCGGCCGTTCATCTGGTCCCCGGGCCCCTGCGGGCTGGTCATTGGGCACGAAGGGGCAGGCAAGCGGACGCTGCTGGAACACCTCGCCGGATTGGCCGGTTCGGGTCAACTGCACACCGTGCACTTTGGCCCGGACGACGAGTTGCCCGCCCATGTCGAAGAGTTCCTCAACTTGCACCCACTAGCCGAACGCGTGCTGGTGGACCGTGCCGACCTGCGCGTGGCCCAGGCCTCCCGGGCCGCCGAGGTGTTACTTGCAGCCCACGTCCAAGTGATCCTTAGCGCCGAGCCCTCGGCTCGCTTGCTCTTCGAACTGGGACTTTCATCGGTGGTGCGGGACCAACGCTCATTTTTGGTGCTTGACCCGCAATTCGGTGGTGACGCCGACCCCAGCGGGTTCCGGCTTCAAGCCGCGGCCACGAGCTTGCCGGGACGTGCCTTCGCCATGGATCGCGGAACGATTCGGCAGATCCAGTGCGTGAACCGCGCAGCGTGATCCATGCGAGCGGGACCGGCCCCGGAAAGTGTCGACGGTCAGCTTTCGGGCTCGGCGTCGAATGAGGGACGATCGCCCAGGAACGCGGTGGTGCGCGGGTCGAAGATGAGGACGATGATCAGGGCGGCGGGAACCAGCCACAGCCAAGCCATGAGCGTATCTCCGGTTTGGAAGTAGGGAATCGCCAGGATGATCTGGAAGACCTGCCACATCAGGACCGCCGCACGCGTCCAGGCCCGCGCCCGGAAGAAGTGGTGCGCCACCAGCAACTGCCAGACGCCTGCTGCTGCGATCAAAACGAGCATGAAGATGCGGGCTCCCATGCCCAACGCACCGGCCTGGCCCAGCGCCATGGCGTAGGTGAAAGCATAGAAGAGAACGGCGAGGCCCTCGAGGACCAAAAGCCCGGAAACGAGTAGCACCGAGATCGGGCGGCGTTGGATCGCGGGGCGGACGGGCTTTGGCGCTGGCTGGTTCATCACTCCCCAAATCTAGTATGCGCAGCCTTCCCGAGGCCAAAGCCGGAGCCTGCCCGGGTGTGACAAACGACCACACAATGAGGCAAAAAATGCCCTTGTCACAGAGGTGGAAACCTGTTAGTCAGACCCGTAAAACCGGTGCTTGTGACCAAGCACTCAAGGTTGTGGAGGTATTTGCAACACAGGACTCTTGTTTACGTGAACGTAACATGAAAACCTTGTTAGGCAGTCGTTCGGGTAAGGCATTTTTCCCGCCGCGCTGCTTTTGTCCCGGCTTTTTATGCTGGGCAATCCCCTCACTTTTCCTAGACACAAGGAGCATCATCAAGCATGGATTGGCGTAGCCGCGCGGCCTGTCTGGACAAGGACCCGGAACTTTTCTTCCCGGTAGGAAACACCGGACCGGCCCTGCTCCAGATTGAAGAAGCCAAGAGTGTCTGCCGACGGTGTCCCGTAGTGGACACCTGCCTGGCCTGGGCCATCGAATCCGGCCAGGATGCAGGTGTTTGGGGCGGCATGAGCGAAGACGAGCGCCGGGCGCTCAAACGCCGGGCAGCACGGGCTCGTCGAGCCTCCTAGGCTGATCGGTGCATCACAGCACCTTCACGTGAGGGGTCGGTTCCACGGGAACCGGCCCCTCACCTGCATTTCGGCTTCAAGCCGGGCAACACGGGCAGCGCAAGAACCTCGCCGTTCCCGTGTTGCGGACTCCACCCACCCCCTAGCACTGGTTACCATCGATAAGTGACAGAGCCACACACCGACCCCCGCATAGGCACGACGCTTGATGAACGCTATCGGCTCGATGCCCGCATCGCCGACGGCGGAATGTCCACCGTGTACCGCGCCATGGACGTGAGGCTGCACCGCACCGTCGCCGTGAAGATCCTGCACGCGCATCTGGCTTCCGACCCCGTCGTCCTTGAGCGATTCGCCTCGGAGGCGATCATTGCCGCCGGTCTCACCCACGACAACATCGTGGGTATACGCGACCACCACGTTTCGGGCACCACCGCCTACCTGGTCATGGAATACGTGCGCGGGCTGAATCTGCGCGAGTCGCTCGCTTCCCGAGGGCGCTACACCCCGCGCCAGGCATTGGTGGTGTTGCAGGCCATCTGCACCGGCTTGTCGGTGGCGCACGAGGAAGGCATCGTGCACCGCGATATGAAGCCGGCCAACGTGTTGATTTCGGACGAGGGTCGCATCAAGGTCGCCGACTTCGGGCTGGCGCGCGCCGCCTCGGCCCACACCAATGCCACCAACTTCTTCGGCACCGCCGCGTACATCTCCCCCGAGCTGGCCAAGGGTGAACCGTCAGACGAGCGCAGCGACATCTACGCCGTCGGGATCATCGCCTATGAGCTGCTCACCGGGCGCCAGCCCTTCACCGCGGAAAGCGCCTACGGGCTGGCCTTCAAGCACATCAACGACGATGTCCCGCCGCCCTCGGCGATCGTGCCAGGACTTTCCCCGGAGATCGACGAGTTGGTGGCCTATTGCACCAACAAGGACCCGGAGGACCGGCCGCAGAACGCTTCGTTCCTGCTCAGCGACCTCAAGCAGATCCATGATTCGCTCACTCCGAACCAGCTCGACCTGGGCTCCGAAACCCTTGGCGGGCTCAAGGACCTGATTCCGCCGGCGACTTCCGCCCACACCACCGTCCACGACCGCCTTGCACTGGCCCAGGAATACCGTGACTCCGCAGCCGCCGGCCGGGCTTCCGGCGATGCCGCCACCATGGCATTGTCAGCCGCTTCCGGCGACGAGGCTACTCCCTCTACGGACGACACCACCGTGCTGGCAAGCGGTTCGGACCACACGCAGGTGCTGGCCGGTTCATTCTCCTCCACCCAGCAAGTGGACCAGGGCCACACCCAGGCGCTGCAGGCTCAGCTCCAGCGACCGGTTTCCGCGCGGCAGGCCAAGAGGAACGACAAGGCTGCCGACATTGCGTGGCGAAAAGACGCGCAGATCCCCACCCGCCAGCT
This sequence comes from Paeniglutamicibacter sp. ZC-3, assembly GCF_025847175.2. Taxonomy (NCBI): domain Bacteria; kingdom Bacillati; phylum Actinomycetota; class Actinomycetes; order Micrococcales; family Micrococcaceae; genus Paeniglutamicibacter; species Paeniglutamicibacter sp. ZC-3. The sequence continues at coordinate 72,713 of NZ_JAOYTG010000014.1, forward strand.
GGATTCCCGGATCCCGACGCGCCGCAAGTGGCTCTTCGGGGTCCTGCTGACGCTCCTGGCAGCAATCGTTGCCGCCGTCGGCCTATTCTTTGGCATGGGCCCCGGGGCCCCCTTCACGATCCCGACACTGACCGGGGTCACCGGCAGCGAGGCGGTGCAACGCCTGTCGGACACCGGCGTCCAGGCCGGCACCCGCGAGGTATTCGACGACAAGCTTGAGCGTGGCCTCGTGGTTGGAAGTGAACCCGCCGCAGGGGAAACGATCCGCCGATTTCAAGGGCTCCAGCTCTTGGTCTCCAAGGGTCCCGAGCTTTTCTCCGTCCCGAACCTGACCGGCCGCACGCAGGCCGCGGCCGAGAAGGACCTGAAGGCCGCAAACCTGGCAGCCGGAAAGGTCTCGAAGAAATACTCCGAGGAAGTCGCCGAGGGCGTGGTGCTCGGCCATGATCCGGAGACAGGGGAAAAGCTGCGCCGCGGCACCAAGGTCGGGCTGACAGTGTCCCGTGGACCGGCCCCGGTGGACGTCCCGGTGCTTGCCGGCATGTCCCCCCAGCAGGCGGATTCCGAACTGAAACAGGCCGGGCTGAAGGGCAAATCCTCCGGAAAGGAATACAGCACCTCGGTGCCGGAAGGTGCAATCATTTCGCAGCAGCCTTCCGGCGGCCAGGTCGAGCGCGGATCCACCGTCGAATACGTGGTTTCCCGCGGGCCGCGGATGATCGAGGTACCCAACATGCAGGGCAAGCAGCTCGCTGAGGCACGCCGGGAGCTCGAGTCCCTGGGCTTCAAGGTCCAAGTCGAGGAGTTGCTGGGTGGGTTCTTTGGGACTGTTCGTTCGCAAAGTCCCGCCAATGGCAAGGCACCGGAGGACTCGACCATCAAGCTGGTCGTGGTCTAGCAGCGGCAGCCCCGGGCTCCCGCTGACGCTGATCGCGCAGCGTCCGGCACTGCCGGAGTTCAGAGCGATCCATCACCCGCGGAAAACAGCAATGGCCGGGTTCCTTTCCCTGTGTATCAGGGTGAAGGAACCCGGCCATTGTCTTGCGGTCGGTGCGTGTTGCGGCTAGCCGCGGACCCCGCGCTTGGCCAGTGCCCCGGAGACCAGGAAGGCCATTTCCAGGGACTGCTTGTGGTTCAGGCGCGGGTCGCAGACCGACTCGTAAAGATCGTCGAACTGTTCCTGGCGGATCGGGTCGGCACCGCCGAGGCACTCGGCCACATCGTCGCCGGTCATTTCCACGTGCAGGCCGCCGGGGTAGGTGCCCAGCGAGTCGTGGACCTCGAAGAAGCCGCGGACCTCGTCCATGACGTCGTCGAACTTGCGGGTCTTGTAGCCGTTTTCACTGGTGACGGTGTTGCCGTGCATCGGGTCGGTGACCCAAAGGACCTGGGCTCCGGAGGCCGTGACCTTCTCGACCAGGTTCGGCAGCTTCTCGCGGATGTTCTTCGCACCCATGCGGGTGATGAAGGTCAGGCGCCCCGGTTCGCGGTTCGGGTCCAGCTTGTCGATGAGCGCCAGGGCGTCTTCAGGCGAGGTGGTCGGGCCGAGCTTCACGCCGATCGGGTTGCGCACGCGGGAGAGGAAGTCGACGTGCGCGCCGTCGAGCTGGCGGGTGCGCTCACCGATCCACAGGAAGTGGCCGGAGGTGTCGTAGGGCAGCTCGGTGCGCGAGTCGGTGCGGGTCAGCGCACGCTCGTAGTCAAGCAGCAGGGCCTCGTGGGAAGCGAAGAACTCGGTGCGCTTCAGTGCCTCGAAGTCGGCGCCGCACGCATCCATGAAGCGCACCGCGCGGTCGATCTCGCCGGCAAGCTGCTCGTAGGCGGTGTGCGCCGGGTTGGCCATGAAGCCCGCGTTCCAGGAGTGCACGGAGCGCAGGTCGGCAAAGCCGCCCTGGGTGAAAGCGCGGATCAGGTTCAGCGTGGCCGAGGAGGTGTTGTAGGCCTCCACCATGCGCCGCGGGTCGTGGGCACGGGACTCGGGAGTGAACTCGTAGCCGTTGACGATGTCGCCGCGGAATGCCGGCAGGGTCACCCCGTCGCGGGTCTCGTCGTTGGAGGAACGCGGCTTGGCGAACTGCCCGGCCATGCGCCCCATCTTGATGACCGGCATCGATGCGCCGTAGGTCAGCACGACTGCCATCTGCAGGATGGTCTTCACCCGTGCGGAGATCTTGTCGGCGGTGGCACCGTCGAAGGTCTCGGCGCAGTCGCCGCCCTGGAGCAGGAAGGCCCGTCCCTGTGCGGCCTCGGCCAGGCGCTCGCGCAGCACGTCGACTTCGCCGGCGAAAACCAGCGGCGGACGTGAGCCGAGTTCGGACACGGACTTGGCATAGTGCGGGTGCTCGCTCCAGGTCGGCTGCTGGGCGATGGGCAAGGTGCGCCAGATGTCCAGTGCGGGGTCGGCAGCGGGACCGGCCGGGGATCGTCCGGACATTGAGGAAGTCGAAGATAGCTGAGTCACCCTCTAAGGGTAAACCGCTTTCGGGTCCGCGGGACATTCAGTGCGTAACCCTCGGAGTCGACGGGTTCACAGTGCCGGGCCCTGCGGGGGGAGGAAGCTATTTCTTCTTGCCGGCCTCGCGACGTTCGGCATCCAGCTGCGCCTTGACGGTGGCGGCATAGGTGTCGGCGTATTCCTGTCCGGAGAGTCGCATGATCGCGTACATGATCTCGTCGACCACCGAGCGCTGGACAAAGCGGTCCTCGCTCATTCCTGCGTAGCGGGAGAAATCCAGCGGTTCGCCGATGATCATGCCGACGCGCCGGATGTTCGGGACGCGCTTGCCGATGGGCTGGACCTTGTCGGTGCCGATCATGGCGATCGGGATGACAGGGACCCCGGCTTCCAGGGCGAGCTTGGCGACCCCGAGCTTGCCGCGGTACAGGCGCCCGTCGGGGCTGCGGGTGCCCTCGGGGTAGATGCCCAGCAGGCTTCCGTCGACAAGCGCCTGGGCCCCGGCGCCCAGGGAGTTTGCGCTTGCCGCCCCGCCGGAGCGGTCCATCGGCAGCTGGTTGATCATCCGGAAGAACCAGGCGGTCACCCGTCCCTTGGGGCCCTTGCCGGTGAAGTAGTCCATCTTCGCCAGGAAGATCACCGGGCGGCTCACGGCCACGGGCAGGAAGATCGAGTCGGAGACCGAGAGGTGGTTGCTGGCCAGGATCGCGCCGCCGGAGGCAGGAATGTTTTCCAGCCCCTTGACCCACGGGCGGAAGAACACGTTTACGAGCGGCCCCACGATGAACCGCTTCATAAATTGGTAGAACATGCTTGGAACGCCTTCCGGGCCGAGAGTGGTGCGGGACTCCACCGAGAAACCGTGCGCGCGGAGCCCCGGGACATGCCCGGAGACCTGGTGTTGATCACGTGGTTCTCGGTTAGGCTCTAACTGTAGGCAAAACTACGCCATGGGTCACACTTGGCACGACGCGGTGACGTCCGAAGCAGGTGTCCCAGACCCCTCCGATCCTCGCAGGAGCACGCTCCCCATGCCAGAGACGCCAGCGGCCCCCGGCCCCAACGCTCCGTTCCACCACACCGGGACAAACGGCGCGGCCGTCCTGGTGCTCCACGGATTCACGGCCGGCCCGGCGGGACTGCTGCCCTGGGCCGGGGCCTTCGCGGATGCCGGATACACCGTCAGCCTGCCGCTGCTGCCCGGTCACGGCACGCGTTGGCAGGATCTGGCCGCCGTGAAGCACACCGCGATCATCGATGCCGTGCGACAGGAATTTGCGACGCTGGCCGCCACGCACCGGCGCGTGTACGTCGCCGGGCTTTCCATGGGCGGCGCCCTGGCCCTGCACCTGGCATCGACCCATGCGGTGGCAGGACTCGCGCTGGTGAACCCCGGGCTGACCCTGGCCTCCCCGTTGGCGCCCTTCACCGGGGTGCTGCGCCATCTGTCCCCGACCGTCGCGGGGATCGCCAACGACATCGCCAAGCCAGGTGGAGACGAGCACGCCTACGCCCGCACCCCGGTCGCGGGGGTGCATGAGCTGCGCAAGCTCTTCAGGGAGACCATCAGTCGGTTGCCGCAGGTCAAGGCCCCGGTCCTCGTGTTCCGCTCAAACACCGACAACGTGGTGCCCGAATCCAGCCTGGACGTGTTGTGCGCCCGGCTCGATGCCGGTGTCCACCTTGAGGTGAACCGGTTGACTCGCAGCCGCCACGTGGCCACGCTTGACTATGAGGCGGAGTCGATCTTCGCCCGTTCCATCGCGTTCTTCCAGGAAGTTGAAGACAGCAAGCCATGACCAACCCCATGCACGAGCCGGCCGAATCCGGCGATTCCGACGATTCGGTGTGGGAAGACCTGGTCCGCCGGCTGGAGGCGACGCCCGGCGATCCCACGGAACCCGTTTCCGGCGACTCCCCCGCGCCCCCGGTGCCGGGCTCCGTCGCCCCGCGCGGTGTGGACCCGGGGCTCTTCAGCATGCACCCGGCGCTGTCCGGTCCGCGCGACCACGACCTGCCCGACGAGGACGAAGGCTCCTTTGTCCCGGAGGATCCACCGGCCCTGGGGTCGGGAAACCCGCTGTTGACCCTGGCCTGGTCCTGCGCCGCGGGCGCCCCGATCGCACTGCTGCTGTTGGCCATCTTCTGGCGACGGGCACCCATGCCGCTGTGGATCGGGCTGGTCGTGGTGGCGGTGGCCGCCGCGGTGTTCCTCTTCGCCCGCTTGCCGCGCCACCGGCAGGACGGCGACGACGGTGCCCGCGTGTAGCCGCGCGGGAATTTGTTGCGAAGCGTGGCAAATACCCGTAAGTTACCTGTCAGTAAACAATGTGTGACCCGAACCACTATGATGGGTGACATGGGGGAAGAGGGGTTGGCGGGCACGCCCAACACCGCCCCGGAACCGAAGGAGCTCCAAATGCAGGAATTAGCCGTCCCTCCGCTGGTGGAGAACCCGCCGCAGACCAACATCACCGACCTGCTCCTGCGCCATGCCCGGTCCGCCGCCGACCCGGCGCTGCTGTCCAAGCCGGGCCCGAACGGGACCTGGATCGACATGCCGGCCTCGGAGTTCGCGGCGGAGGCCTCCGCCCTGGCCAAGGGGTTCATCGCCTCCGGCATCGCACCGGGGGCACGCATCGGCCTGATGGCCCGCACCCGCTACGAGTGGACGCTCGTCGACTTCGCCATCTGGTTCGCCGGCTGCGTCACGGTTCCGGTCTACGAGACCTCCTCCCCCAGCCAGGTCGCCTGGATCCTGGGCGATTCCCACGCCGTTGCCGCCGTCGTGGAGGCCCCGCGCCATGAGACCGTCGTGCGCCAGGCCGCCCACCAGGAAGGCCTGGAGAAGCTGGAACATGTGTGGCAGATGGACGGCAACGGGCTCGATGCCCTGCGCGAGGCCGGCAAGGACGTTGACGACGCGGTCTTGGAGGAGCGTCGCTCGGCCGCCGGGCTGGACTCGCTGGCCACCATCATCTACACCTCCGGCACCACCGGGCGGCCCAAGGGCTGCGAGCTGACCCACTCGAACTTCGTCGAGCTCAGCGACAACGCCGCCGCCGAGCTTCCCGAGGTCGTCTACCCGGGCGCCGCAACCATCATGTTCCTGCCGCTGGCCCACGTCTTCGCCCGCTACATCTCGGTGCTCGCCGTAGCCGGCGGGGTCAAGGTGGCCCACACCGCCGACGTGAAGAACCTGCTGCCCGACCTGCAGTCCTTCCAGCCCAACTTCATCCTCGCGGTGCCGCGCGTGTTCGAGAAGGTCTACAACTCCTCGATGCTCAAGGCCGAGGACGCCGGCAAGGGCAAGATCTTCCACGCCGGCGCCGACACCGCCATTGCCTTCTCCCGCGCCGAGCAGGAGGGCAAGGTCCCGCTGGGCCTCAAGCTCAAGCACAAGCTCTTCGACGTGCTGCTGTACGGCAAGATCCGCGCCGCGATGGGCGGGAAGGTCGTGCACGCGGTCTCCGGCGGCGCCCCGCTGGGCGAACGACTGGGGCACTTCTTCCACGGCATCGGACTCACGGTGCTTGAGGGTTACGGCCTGACCGAGACCACCGCCCCGATCACGGTGAACACCCCCAAGAACTTGAAGATCGGCACCGTGGGGCGCCCGCTGCCCGGCAACGCCGTGCGGATCGCCCAGGACGGCGAGATCCTGGCCAAGGGCTTCTGCGTGATGCGCGGGTACTACAACCGCCCGGACCTCGAGGCGGAGACCTTCTCCGATGGCTGGTTCCGTACCGGGGACATCGGCGAGCTGGACGCCGACGGCTTCCTGCGCATCACCGGACGCAAGAAGGAAATCATCGTCACCGCCAGCGGCAAGAACGTGATCCCGGCACTGCTGGAGGACCAGATCCGTGCCGACGCCCTGGTCTCCCAGTGCGTCGTGGTCGGCGATGCCCGCCCGTTCATCGCCGCGCTCATCACCCTGGACGCGGATGCGCTTCCGGGCTGGCTGCAGCGCCACCACCTTCCGGCCGAGACGACGGTGGCCCAGGCCGCAGAGCTGCCGCAGGTCCGCGACGCGATTGCCGCGCTGGTGGAGAAGGCCAACGGCGCGGTCTCGCGCGCCGAGGCCATCAAGGAGTTCCGCATCGTGCCCACCGACTTCACCGAGGACTCGGGGCACCTGACCCCGTCGCTGAAGATCAAGCGCGCCCAGGTGCTCAAGGACTACGAGGCGGTGCTCGAGGACATCTACGCGGGCTCCAAGCCGCGCGTCTTTTGCCCTTGCCCGGTTGCTCCTACAACGGGTCGGAGTCGCCGACCGGCACGCCGAGGCCCAGCAGGGCGTTTTCCACGACCTCGCTCAGCGCCGGGTGGATCCAGAACGGCTCGCGTGCCATGGTGTTGACCGACATTCCACTGACCATCGCCTGGATGAGCGGCTGGATCAGCAGCGAGGCCTCATGGCCCATGATGTGCGCTCCCAGCAGGAGTCCGGTGTCCTTGCAGGCCAGCAGCTTCACGATGCCCTCTTCGTCCTCCATGGCCCAGCCGTAGGCGGTGGAGCCGTAGGGCTGGATGACCGAGAGCACGGCCTCGTCCCCGTGCTCGGCCCGGGCCTGGGCCTCGGTGGCACCGACGGAGGCGATCTGCGGGTTGCTGAACACCGCCGCTGGCACTGCCCGGCGGTCCATGGGGCGCATGGCGTCGGGGTTCTCCAGGTTGTGGGCCACCACGCGCGCCTCGCGGTTTGCCACGTGCTTGAGCTGCTCGATATTCGCCGCGTCGCCCAGTCCGAAGATGCCCTGCACGGGCTCTCCAGAAGCCAGCACGCGCTGGTATTCGTCAACGACCAGCGAGCCGTCATCCCGCAGGTCGAACCCGAGGTCGGCCACGCCAAGCCGGTCGGTGTTCGGCGTCCGGCCGGTGGCCACCAGCACCACGTCGGCTGCCATCTCCAGCGGCTTCCCGTCACGCTCGAGGCGGACCAGCAGCCCGTCCCCGTGCTTCTCGATGCCCTGCACCGCCGCATTGAGCTCCACGCCCCAGCGCTTGGTGGCGGCCTGGGTGAAGGCAGCTGAAATGTCGGCGTCCTGTTGGCGCATCAGGGCGCCGGAGCGATTCACCTGGATGACCTCGCTGCCCAACGCGGAGAAGACCGCTGCGAATTCGCTGGCAATGTAGCCGCCGCCCAGGATCACCATGCGCCGAGGCAGCTCGTCCAGGCGCATGACGGTGTCTGAGGTGTGCACGCCGGGCAGGTCGATGCCGGGGACCTCGGGCAGGACCGCGCGCGATCCGGTGGCGATGACGATGTTGTCCGCAGTGATGCTCTGACCGCCGGCCGTGTTCAACTCGGTGCGCGAGATGAAGGAAACGTGCTCGGTGTAGAGCGTGACGTTCTCCAGCTCGTGGGCCCGGTAGTTCTTGCCGGATTCGGAAATGGAGTCGATGCGTCCGAAGATCCGATCCCGCAGGCCGGCCCAGTCGGCCCCCTCGAACGTCATCGACACGCCCAGGCGCTTGGCCTCGGCGACGGAAGCCGCCAGCTGTGCCGGGTAGACGAACATCTTGGTGGGGATGCAGCCGACGTTCAGGCAGGTGCCGCCGAAGGTGCCGGCATCGATGATCGCCACCTTCTTGCCGTCCCAGTGCTCGGTGATCAACGAGTTGCCGGATCCGGATCCGATGATTGCCAGGTCGTAATGTGTCATGGTGGGTGCCTAGTGCTCCTGAAAGATGGTGGAAATTTCGTGGACAAGTTGGTCGATTGCCTGACGTGCCGCCCGGCGCGGAGCCCTTGACACCGTCGCGGGGAGGGACAGCGCCGGGTCAAAGGGCAACAGGATCACCGGCCGGTCAAGGTCCGCCGGGAGCTGCAGCTCCCCCCTCTCCGCCGCTCCGATGTTGATCGCGAAGAGCGTGCGCGCCGGCAGGTCCGGCCTGCCGTTGGCTTCAAGCCAGCGCAGCTTCTCCCCCAGCTCCGCGGTCATGCCCGGGTCCGGCGGGCAGACGAGCACCAGCGCATCTGTGTCACCCAGCATTCCGGCAAAAGCGGCGCGGGCCAGGCCGGGGCCTGCAGTCCGGAACCGCCATTCCTTGCCGTCGGTCCGGCGCTCGAGGGCTGCGGCCAGCGTCGCGGCGCCGGCATGCTCGACCAGCGAGAGCACCGTGATGACCTTGTGGTCGCGGGAAATCGGTGCCGGGGCTGCTGTGGGTTCGGGGGCCTCGGATGCTGCGGAAGCGGATGGCTCCGGCGTTCCTTGCTCCGGCACCGTGTCCGCCTGGGTGTCAACGTGGGTGTCGGCGTGGATGTCGGCGTCGTTCTCCGGAAGATCTCCGGATGCGGGGAGGGTCATGTCAGCATCGGCAGGTTCGTCGGACTGCGCTGTCGGGAGCGCCGGGGCTTCGACTGCCGGTGCTTCGGTCGCCGGTGCCTCGGTCGCCGGGGCTTCCTGTGCGGATCCATCCCCCGTTTTGGCCGCGGGCCGGGCTTCTGCGTGAGTGGCTGCGGGTTCACCGGCAGGTGACGGCGACTGGCTCCCGGTGGTATCCGGGGGTGTCGGTCCGGGGGTGTCGACAGGGGCGGGTTTGGCCGGCGCAACGTCGCCGGCGGATCCGGATTCCGTCCGCGCCGACCGTGACAGCCGCGCGAATATCCGTGAAATAAAGCCTGCACGTTTGATGGCCATGGATCCCACTCCTTCCAACGGCGTTCCGGGTTTGGTTCGCCGCCTGTTCGTTGCCGCTGGTGCATCCACTGGCAATTGGCACCCTAACACGCAAGTGAGGATGGACCCGTCCCAGGCCCTCGGAATCGGGGCGGGCGGGTCCATCCTCGCGCGCGTTGCATGCTTGTTTGCGGTGCCGGCCCCCAAGGGATGGCCGGCACCGTGTGGCTATGCCGGGTCGATGACCACCAGTAGGTCCCCGCCCTGCACCTGGGCGGTGCCGGCGATCGCGAGGCGGGCCACGGTGCCGGCGACCGTGGAGGTGATCCCGGCCTCCATCTTCATGGCCTCGATGGTGGCGACGGTGCCGCCGACTTCGATGCGGTCGCCCACGGCCACCTGGGCGGTGACGGCGCCGGCGAACGGAGCCGCAACATGCCCGGGGTTCGCCGAGTCGGCCTTCTCCGCGGCAACCACCGTGGATTCCACCGATTCGTCGCGCACCATCAGCTGGCGGGACTGGCCGTTGAGCGTCACCGTCACGGTGCGCAGGCCCTTCTCGTCGGGCTCGGAAATCGACTGCAGGATGACCAGCAGGCGCACGCCCTTGCCCAGGGACACCACATGCTCGCGGCCCTTGACCAGGCCGTAGAGGTAGTCGCGGGTGTGCAGGACCGACAGGTCCCCGTAGTTCTCCACGCTCGCGGCAAAGTCGCGGGTCGGGCCGGCAAAGAGCAGGCGGTTCAGCGTGGCGCGGCGGGTGGCCGAATCTGCGTTCAGCGCGTCCGAGTCCTCGGCCGAAAGCTCCTCGACGTGCGGGCGCACGACGCGGCCCTCCAGGGCCTTGGAACGGAACGGCTCCGGCCAGCCTCCCGGAGGATCGCCCAGTTCCCCGGAGAGGAACTGGATGACCGAGTCCGGGATGTCGAAGGACTTCGGGTCCTTCTCGAACTCGGCCGGGTCCACGCCCATGCCCACCAGCTGCAGGGCGAGGTCGCCGACCACCTTGGAGGACGGGGTCACCTTGACCAGGCGGCCCAGGATGGCGTTGGCCGCGGTGTACATGTCCTCGATGGCCTCGAAGCGCTCGCCCAGGCCCAGCGCGATGGCCTGCTGGCGCAGGTTGGAGAGCTGGCCCCCGGGGATCTCGTGGCGATAGACGCGGCCGGTCGGGGCGGCAAGCCCGGATTCGAACGGGGAGTACATGGAGCGCACCGATTCCCAGTAGGGTTCCAGCGAAGCTGCGGCCTCCAGGGAGATGCCCGTGTCGCGCTCGGTGTTCTCCAGCGCCGCGATCAGCGCGGAGGCCGATGGCTGGGAGGTGGTCCCCGACATCGATGCAGCGGCGACGTCCACGGCGTCGACCCCGGCGTTGATGGCCGCCAGCAACGTGGCCGACTGGCCTCCGGCGGTGTCGTGGGTGTGCAGGTGCACCGGCAGGTCGAAGCGCTCGCGCAGGGCGGTGACAAGCTTCGCCGCCGCGGCAGGGCGCAACAGGCCGGCCATGTCCTTGATCGCCAGGATGTGCGCCCCGGCGTCCACGATCTGCTGAGCCAGGTTCAGGTAGTAATCCAGCGTGTACAGGTCTTCGGCCGGGTCCAGCAGGTTGCCGGTGTAGCACAGGGCCACCTCGGCCACCGCGGTGCCGGTCTCCCGGACCGCCTTGATGGCCGGGGCCATCTGCGAGACGTCGTTCAGCGCATCGAAGATGCGGAAGATGTCGATGCCGGTGGCCGCCGCTTCCTTCACGAAGGCGTCGGTGACCTCGGTCGGGTACGGGGTGTAGCCCACGGTGTTGCGTCCGCGCAGCAGCATCTGCAGCGGGATGTTCGGCAGCTCGGCGCGCAGCAGCGCCAGGCGCTCCCACGGGTCCTCGCCCAGGAAGCGCAGCGACACATCGTAGGTCGCGCCTCCCCAGACCTCCATGGAGAAGAGCTGTGGCATCACGTGCGCGTAGGCGGGTGCCGCGGCCAGCAGGTCACGGGTGCGCACGCGGGTGGCCAGCAACGACTGGTGGGCGTCGCGGAAGGTGGTGTCCGTGACGGCCACCGCCGTCGAGTCGCGCAACGCCTTGGCGAAGCCCTCCGGGCCAAGTTCCAGCAGGCGCTGGCGCCAGCCGGCGGGCGGTGCCTGGTCCGAGGGACCGTCGAACGGGCTGCGCTCCGGCTCGGTGGACTTGTCCCCCGGGAATGCCGGAAGCTTCTTGCGCGGGTCGATGCCCTCGACGCGGGCGCCGTTGGGCTGGTTGACGGTGACATCGGCCAGGAACGCCAGTGCCTTGGTGCCGCGGTCCTGGGACTTCTTCCCGGCCAAGAGCTCCGGGTGCTTGTCGATGAAGTCTGTGGCTGCTTCCCCGGCCAGGAAGGCCGGGTCGTCGAGCACGTTCATCAGGAACGGGATGTTGGTGGTCACGCCGCGGACACGGAACTCGGCCAACGCACGGCGGGCCCTGGCCACCGCGGTGGCGAAGTCGCGACCGCGGCAGGTGAGCTTGACCAGCATCGAGTCGAAGTGCGGGGAGACCTCGGCGCCGGTGTAGATGGTGCCGCCGTCCAGGCGCACGCCCGAGCCGCCGGCGGAGCGGTAAACCGTGATGGTTCCCACGTCCGGGCGGAAGCCGTTGGCCGGGTCCTCGGTGGTGATGCGCGATTGCAGGGCAACGCCGCGGATCTGCAGCTCGTCCTGGCGGATGCCCAGGTCTTCCAGGGTCTCGCCGGCGGCAATGCGCATCTGCGCCTGCACCAGGTCGACGTCGGTGATTTCCTCGGTGACCGTGTGCTCGACCTGGATGCGCGGGTTCATCTCGATGAACACGTGCTGTCCAGCGCGCTCGCCCACGGTGTCGACCAGGAACTCCACGGTTCCGGCGTTCTGGTAGTTCAGCGCCTTGGCGAACTTCACCGCGTCGGCGTAGAGCGCCTGGCGGATGTTCTCGTCCAGGTTCGGTGCCGGGGCAATTTCGATGACCTTCTGGTGGCGGCGCTGCAGCGAGCAGTCCCGCTCAAAGAGGTGCACGATGTTGCCGTGCTCATCGGCCAGGATCTGGACCTCGATGTGGCGCGGGCGCAGCACGGCCTGCTCCAGGAACACCGTCGGGTCGCCGAAGGCGCTCCCTGCCTCGCGCATAGCAGCCGAGAGCGATTCGGCCAGCTGGTCACGGGTGTCGACGCGGCGCATGCCGCGGCCGCCGCCACCTGCCACTGCCTTGACGAAGATCGGGAACCCGATCTTGTCGGCCTCGGCGGTCAGGTACTCAAGGTCGTCACTGGGTTCCGAGGACTCAAGTACCGGAATACCCGCAGCGCGTGCCGCGCGCAGCGCTGCAACCTTGTTGCCTGCCAGTTCGAGGACCTCGGCGGCCGGGCCGATGAACTTGATGCCTGCTTCGGCGGCAGCCCGCGACAGGTCGGGATTCTCGGAAAGGAATCCGTAGCCCGGGTAAATGGCATCCGCGCCGGCTTCCTTGGCGACGCGGATCACCTCTTCAACGTCCAGGTAGGCACGGACCGGGTGGCCCTCTTCGCCAATCCGGTAGGCCTCATCGGATTTCTGGCGGTGGATCGAGTTGCGATCCTCGTAGGGGTAAACGGCGACAGTCTTCGCACCCAGCTCGTAGCCGGCGCGGAAGGCGCGAATTGCGATCTCGCCGCGATTGGCTACCAAGATCTTCTTAAACATGGCGCTCCTGCGAAATGACATAGGGATGAATGACACGCACGAATATCAGGGTCTGAGTTCGTGTTTGCGGGGCAGAACGTGTGTTTCGGCGCCCAACGTCACACACTACCGTGACGGGGCGCACGTATCGCAAAAGATTGCGGCAGGCACGAAACAGTGGTGTCAGGTGGTCGTTTGAACCCGTGGCGGCAAAGGAACCAGAAGCCGATTATGATGTTGAGGGAACCAATCGTTAAGACGTGAGCAACTAACAGTAGAAAAGGGCGTGGTCCGTTCCGTGCAGGTAGTGAGCATTAGCAGCCTTAAAGGTGGCGTAGGGAAGACCTCCGTTACATTGGGGCTCGCTTCGGCCGCCCTAGCCGCTGGTATCCCCACACTCGTGATCGACTTGGACCCGCACGCCGACGCCAGCACCGGTCTGGGAGTGCGCGCCGACGGCAAGATGACCATCGGCCGAATGCTGAAGGCCGCGCGCAAGGCGAATCTGTCCGAAAACATCGTTTCCAGCTCCTGGCAGTCCAAGGCCGTCTCCAAGCGTTCGCTGACTCGAGTCCCGGTGCTGGATGTGGCAGTCGGCGACGCCTACACCGGCATCTACGACCGGCCCGACCTGCGAGCCCGCGATTTGCGCCGGCTGACCCAGCTGCTTTCCAAGACCTCCGGTTACGCGCTCGTGCTCATCGACTGCCCGCCATCGCTCAATGGCCTAACGCGGATGGCATGGAGCGCCAGTGACCGTATCTTGCTGGTTGCCGAACCGTCGCTGTTCTCCGTGGCCGGTACCGAGCGCACGCAGCGTGCCTTGGAAATGTTCCGCAAGGAGTACGCGCCGGACCTCGGCCGCATCGACGTGGTCGCCAACCGGGTGCGCAAGGATTCCGACGAGCACCGCTTCCGCCTGACCGAAATGCGTTCCATGTTTGGCACCTCCGTGCTGAGCCCCGAGCTTCCCGAGTTCGCGGACTGGCAGCAGATCCAGGGAGCCGCCTACTCGGTGCACCAGTGGCCGGGCAGGCCCGCGCAGAAAACGGCGGTGCTCTTTGACGAGTTGCTGCGCAACATCACCGATACCGCTGTGAAGCCGGAACGCAGCTAGTCTTCGCTTCACCGAATCCTCGAACCACTGTCCCCATCCTCAAAACCGCTCCGCTCATCGCCTGGCCAATGTCCGGTCGGTGAAGGGCGGTTTTTTATGGGCGGATTGGACCATGCCAGAGCTCTCCCAAGCCGAAGGCGGGCATAAAAATGGACGGGGTCGGACGCTGCCTGCCTGCGCCTGGGCGCAGCGGCGGCATCCGATCCCGTCCGCAAGAATTCGTGTCTTGGTGCGGGCCTAGCTGGCGGAGCGCTTCGCGGCGCGACGCAGAGCCAGTTCGTCCTCCGGGAAGTCCGTGGCACGCTCACTGGGCAGCTGCGACAGGGATCCCTCGACCTCGCGCCACACTCGCCCGACGGCAATGCCGAAGACGCCTTGTCCCCCCTGGACCAAGTCAATCACTTCGTCTGCGGACGTGCACTCATATACCGAGGCGCCGTCACTCATCAAGGTGATCTGGGCAAGGTCTTCCACCCCGCGCTCGCGAAGGTGACCGACGGCAGTCCGGATCTGTTGCAGGGATACACCGGTGTCCAGCAGCCGCTTGACGACCTTGAGCACCAGGATGTCGCGAAAGCCGTAGAGGCGCTGGGATCCCGAGCCCTTGGCACCGCGCACGGCCGGTTCCACCAGACCCGTACGGGCCCAGTAGTCGAGCTGGCGGTAGGTGATGCCTGCCGCCTTGCAGACGACGGGGCCCCGGTAACCGGCGTCCTCGTCGAGGACCGGCAGGTCCTCGGTGAAGAGGAGTCCCTGGGTGTTGCGAAGGGACGCGGCGTGCGCCGGTGAGGCCGCGTGTTGGTCGTCCGTGGGATTCATTGGAATCTCCTTGCTCAAGCATCCCCGTGCGGGAAAGAGGGCTGCCGGGTGTGGAACGACTCCGTTGCGAGTGAAACCGAAATCCGAGGGCGGCAAACCTTGGGAACTTATGCTTCGACGGTACGACTACATTGGGGCTGCGTCAAAGACCTTCAAGCTTAACTTGAGGCGTGTCGCGAACGGTCGTCTATTTATCGAAATCTTCCGGCTCGACCTCGTTGAGGAATTCACGGAACTCACGCACCTGGTCCTCCTCCCCCTCGGCGACTTCGGCGTCCTCCGAAACCATGACGGAGGCCTCGTCTAGCACCTGGTCGTCGCACAGTATCGGGCATTCCGCCCGGAGCGCCAGGGCAATGGCGTCGGAGGACCTGGCGTCGACGCGCACGTCGTCGGCAAAGACCAGCTCCGCGGTGAATACGGCGTTGAGGACCGATACGATCTCCACTCTCACCAACGGCGCGTGCAGCGCCTGCAGGGTCGAAATCATCAAGTCGTGGGTCAGCGGACGCGGCGGGATGATGCCTTGCTGGAACATGGCGATGGCTGATGCCTCGGGGGCACCAATCCAAATGGGCAGGTGGCGTTGGGTATTGGCTTCCTTGAGCAGAACAAGGGGCTGGTTGGAGGGAAGCTCTATGCGAACTCCCACAACTTCAAGTTCCTGCATGGTTCGCTCCTTTACCCGGGTCGCTGCAACTTGCAGTGACCGTTTGTCCGGCCTAGTGGTCCAACTTGGCGATGGCACCGTTGACCAGGGCACCATGCAATGCCATGCAGGCATCGCTTATTTCGCGGGCTGTCTCCGCCGCCCTGGCACGCGACGCCACATCTCCGCGGCTCATGTGCGGAGCCACGACACGTTCCACCAAACCCACTTCGCGATCGGCCGCTGCGCGGAAGGCCCGCAAGTGGCGGGGCTCGATGCCGTGCGCCGCAAGCGCAGCTGAAGCGGCGGCAATCTTCTGCGCATGTTCATCGAAACGCTCGTTTTCCGACGCGATCATGCCGAAGGCCAGGAGGTCATTGACCAGCTCCGGGCTGGCGCCACACAGCCCCTGCAATTCGGCCTTGGTCACCGGGCGGGTGCGGGCAGCCAGGTCCTGGGTCATCTGTTCGCTGATGCTTCGCGGTGCCAGTGTGTGCCCGCCGGGCAACTGGTCCGGCCGTTCGCCTCGGTCTACCGCGTCCAGGTAGTCCTTGATGACCTTCAGTGGCAGGTACTGGTCGCGTTGCAGGCCCAGGATGAAGCGCAGTCGGCCCACGTCGTCGGGCAGGTACTTGCGGTAACCCGCCGAGGTGCGTTGCGGGGTCAGCAGTCCCTTTTCCTCGAGAAAACGGATTTTCGACGCTGTGACCTGAGGAAACTCATCATGAAGCTCCGAAAGGACCTCGCCGATATTGAGCGCAACGGCGCGCTGGGTATCGCCGGCAACAACTGCCAGTCGCGGGTTTCGGGCTGCCTGGTTCACTACCATGTCCTGCTTAGTCGCGGACGTTGGCCGGGTTGTTGGGCAGTGCGTTATAGAAGGTCAGCCGGAATTTTCCGATCTGCACCTCCGAGCCGTTGGCAAGGCGCACCGAATCCACCCGGTCGTTGTTGACGTAGGTTCCGTTCAACGAACCGCTGTCGACCACGCTGAACCCTGAAGCATCACGAATGAATTTTGCATGCTTGCGCGAGACAGTGACGTCATCAAGGAACACACCGGCGTCCGGATGGCGTCCTGCCTGGGTCATATCCTGGTCCAGCAGGAAGCGTGCTCCCTGGTTCGGTCCGGAGTGCGCGATCAACAATGCGGAGCCTTCCGGCAGCGCGGAGACGGCGGCGCGTTCTTCAACACTCAGACCGTAGAAGACAACTGGTTCACGCGTTACCGGCGGCAAGGCAATTCCCGTTGTTTCGGTAGACGACTCGTGCTGCTGGTTAGGCACCTGAGCTTCAGCCATTTCCGGTCCTCCAAAAATCTTTATCATAATTCCCTGTGGACGTTGCCCGGCCCCAAAATGGGGCAATCGTCCTATCACCAGATTAGCCTACTAGCCACCGGTCAGTTTTCGTGAATAACGAGACAGTTAATCTCCACAGTTGCGCGGTCGGCGTGGGAGGATGC
The DNA here is from genome assembly GCF_025847175.2 of Paeniglutamicibacter sp. ZC-3. Classification (NCBI taxonomy): domain Bacteria; kingdom Bacillati; phylum Actinomycetota; class Actinomycetes; order Micrococcales; family Micrococcaceae; genus Paeniglutamicibacter; species Paeniglutamicibacter sp. ZC-3. The sequence continues at coordinate 89,501 of NZ_JAOYTG010000014.1, forward strand.
AGGCATGCCTGATTTCGAGAAAAAAGACCAGTCACCCACGGTGGCCACCCGGCAGGCCGAGCCCAAGCCCCGGTGGGGCCTGCGGATTGGGCTGGGCATAGCAGCGGTGGCGCTGCTGGCGATCGTCTACCTTATCGTCCGCCTGTTCCTGCCCGTTTGGTGGGCCACGAATATCGGCAATCAAACCCAGGGGTCACTGAGCAGCGGAATCATCCTTGGACTCGTGTATGGCTTCGTCTTCACCTTCGTTCCCCTGCTCATTATCTGGCAGGCCCGGTACAAAAAGGTGTCATGGCCGTGGAAGTCAGTGATTGTCATAGTCGCTATCCTGCTGGCGATCCCGAACTTGCTGACCCTGAGCATCTATGCGAACTCATCCAGTGCTGCCGCCAAGGCCAGGTCGATGATCGACATCAGCGCCACGTATTTCCCGTCCTGGTCCATTGGCGGTGCGGCAGCCGCCCTGGTGCTCTTCGTGGGCATTGCCGCGTTCTGGCACCTGTGGCATTCGCGTGGCAAGAAGTTGAAGGCCATGAAATCAGACATGAAGACCCAGGCCGCACTGCGGGACGCCGAGTCGTCCGCCCCGACCGCCGAATCGGGAAGGGACGGTTCCCGGCCCGTGGCCTGGTCGCCAACGGAGAACGCCGAGCATCCCAAATCCGCCAACTGACACCCTGTGCCGCCTGAACGCATTTAGCGGCGCCTCTCCAAGCATCTCCGCCCATCCGGCGGGAGTCTTGGCGGGGCGCCGTTCGCGTTTGGCCAACTTCTGGCTGGGCAGTTCACAGATGAACCACAACCGCACCCACCCGAGAAAAAGATCCGGCTAATTCGTCGCGACCCTAGACATTGCCAACGACTTCACCTTAGTCTTGGTGAATAGCTTTCAGTGAACGCTATTGGCGGATCTCCAATGGCCGCCGGACGTACCCATGTCCGCGATGCGGATTCCCCCAAGGTCCACATCGAAAATGAGCCCCGCCGGTCTCCGGCGGGGCTCATTCGTGCGTTCAGCCGGGTCTAGCTGGGGCCCTGCGCCCCCGTCCGCCAATAAGCTGGCCAAAGCCGGTTCGCAAGACGGCGTGTCCTCGGCTTTTGGCTGTCAGCTTCACAAGCGCCTGAACGACTTACCTTTCCGACTCCAAACCTCCGGCAATTATCGAAATCTAGTCATGACGGCGGGAACGGTGAGAGTCACCGGGACATGGAAAAACCCCGGCAGTTCAACGCTACTTCGTTGATCTGCCGGGGTTTTAACCGGTCGGGCTAGCGGGATTCGAACCCACGGCCTCCTGACCCCCAGTCAGGCGCGCTACCAAGCTGCGCCATAGCCCGGTTGCTTTCGCAGCCGTTCTCCCTCACTCTCGTGAAGGTGCCGTCTGCGAAAAGCTCCGTGATTACCCTACCCTATTTTTTGGGCTACTTCGAACGCTGGCGCTTTTCGCGCACTCGCATCGACACTTCAATGGGGGTTCCCTCGAAGCCAAAGGTCTCGCGAAGCCTGCGGGTAATGAATCGGCGATACCCGGGATCCAGGAAACCTGTGGTGAACAGCACAAATCGCGGCGGACGCGAAGAGGCCTGGGTGCCGAAGAGAATACGCGGCTGCTTGCCTCCGCGCAGGGGGTGCGGGTGCGCCGCCACAAGCTCGCCCAGGAAGGTGTTGAGCTTGCCGGTGGAGATGCGCTTGTCCCAGGATTCCAGGGCCGTGTGCAGGGCGGGAACGAGCTTGTCCTTGTGCCAGCCGGTCTTGGCCGAGATGTTCACGCGCGGGGCCCACTCCACGTGCGCCAGATCGGTCTCGATCTCGCGCTCCAGGTAACGGCGGCGGTCATCGTCCATCAGGTCCCACTTGTTGAACGCGAGCACCAGGGCACGGCCCGAGTCGATGGTCATCTGCAGGATGCGGACATCCTGCTCCGAAAGGACCTCGTCGACTGCCAGCAGCACGACGGCAACCTCGGCCTTTTCCAAGGCGGCCTGGGTGCGCAGCGAGGCGTAGTAGTCAGAGCCCTGTGCCATGTGCTGGCGGCGGCGGATTCCAGCGGTGTCAACGAAGCGCCAGACCTCGTCGCCCAGTTCTACGAGCTCGTCGACGGGGTCGCGGGTGGTGCCGGCGAGGGTGTCAACGACCACGCGCTCGGAGCCGGCCATCTTGTTCAGCAGCGAGGACTTGCCCACGTTCGGGCGGCCGACCAGCGCAATGCGGCGCGGGCCGCCGCGCGGGATGATCCCACCGAAGGCAGAGTACTCGGGGAGCTTGGCCACAACGGCATCCAGCAGGTCCGCTGCGCCGCGGCCGTGCAGGGCCGAGACCGGCCAAGGCTGGCCGAAGCCAAGGCCCCAGAGGAAGGAGGCGTCGGCTTCCTGATTGGCGTCATCGACCTTGTTGGCGACCAGCAGCACCGGCTTCTTCTTCCGGCGCAGCATCTTCACCACTGCCTCGTCGGTGGCGGTTGCGCCAACGCGGGAGTCAACGACGAAGAGGATGACGTCGGCGATGTCAGCGGCAACCTCGGCCTGCTCTGCCACTCGGGCGTGGATGCCCTTGGCGTCGTGCTCCCAGCCGCCGGTGTCAACCACGGTGAAGTTGCGGCCCGCCCATTCGGCCTGGTAGGACACGCGGTCGCGGGTCACGCCCGGGACATCCTCCACGACTGCCTCGCGGCGGCCCAGGATGCGGTTGACCAGCGTGGACTTGCCCACGTTGGGGCGCCCGATGATGGCCAGGACCGGCGGGATGACCTCGTCGGCGTCGTCGTCGAAGTCATCGCCCAGGTGCGCGAGCAGCTCGGCGTCTTCCGGGTCCAGGTCGTAGTCATCGAGGCCGGCCAGCAGCGCGGTGGCGCGTGCGTCGGCATCCTCGTCGCTGATTTCGGCCAGGCGGTCGGCGATGTGGTCCTCGTTGTTGAACGGGACGTACTCGGCGCCCTCGTCCGGAAGCAGGCTCTCACTCATGGTGTGGTTCCTTTGCGTTGCGTGCCTCCACCAAACGCGGAAGCCGGTATCAATTCAAGCATGTACCCCGCCTTGGCGCGCAGCATTCGCTGCGCACCGGGGCGGGGATGGTGATCCGCCGGCGGCGGATCGGGAGGTTCTATTAGTCGGCCTGGGCCTTGATGGCCTCGAGCACGGCTGTCACCGTTTGCTCGAAGTCCATCTCCGAGGAGTCCACGGTGGCCACCCCGTCGGCGGCGACGTGGAAGTCCACCACCGTCGAGTCCTTGGCGTCGCGGACGAGCACCTGGGCCTGCAATTCGGCGTCCGACTGGGTTCCGCCGAGCTGCAGGCCGCGGCGGCGCAGGCGCGCCTCCTCGGAGGCGGTGAGCAGGATGCGGGCGTCGGCGTCCGGGGCCACCACGGTGGTGATGTCCCGGCCCTCGGCAACGATGCGTTCGTGCGCGGCAATGATGGCCCGCTGCCGTGCGACCAGCTCGGCCCGGGCGGCAAGGTTGGTGGCCACCGCAGATACGGCCTCGGAGACAAACGGTTCGCGGATCGCCTCGGTCACGTCGGTGCCGTGGATGGTGATGCGTTCCACGTCCGGATCGGTGGAGATGAACAGGTCGGCCGCCTTGACTGCGGCGGCAACCGCCTCGGCGTCGGACAGGTCGGTGCCGGCATCCAGCGCGTGCCAGGTCACCGCGCGGTACATGGCGCCGGTGTCGAGGTAGGCGGCACCCAGACGGCGCGCCGTTTCCTTGGATACCGAGGACTTTCCGCTGCCCGAGGGGCCGTCGACTGCAACCGTGATTTTCCGCATTACTGCACTACCTTCCATCCAAGTGCGCTGAGCACCGTGATCAATTCTTCCCGGCGTCCGGGGATGACGGAGATGTCTACCAGCCCGACCTGGTGCCCGGCGGAGTGTTCCATCCGCAGGTCTTCCATGTTGATCCCGGCGTTCCCGACGTCGGCCAGCAACCTGGCCACCTGCCCCGGCTTGTCCTTGACCGCGACGGTGACCAGGGCGAAGGCCTGCGGCGGCGCGCCGTGCTTGCCAGGGATCCTGGCCTGCCCGGCGTTGCCCTCCCCCATCAGCTGGGCGAGATCAAGCAGCGCACCGGGGGCCGAGGGATCCTCGAGCGTAGCGACAAGCCGCTGCAGGTCCTCTTGCATGCCGCGCAGGATCGGCACCAGAGCGCCGGCATTGTGGCTGAGGATCTGGATCCACAGCTTCGGGTCCGAGGCCGCGATCCGCGTGGTGTCGCGCAGCCCGTTCCCGGCAAGCGCCAGCGAATGCCCCGGCGCGTTCAGCAACCGGGAGGCAATCAGCGAGGAGGCCACCTGCGGGAAGTGCGAGATCAGTGCGACGGCCGCGTCGTGGTCGGCGGCATTCATCCGGGCGACCGTGGCCCCCAGGTCGATGGCCAGCGCCTCGGCGGTCTTCACCGAGTCGCCGCGCGATCCGGCATGGGCACAGATCACCCACGGCATGGAGGTGAACAGTTCGCCGCGGGCAGCGGCCGGGCCGGAGCGCTCGCGCCCCGACATCGGGTGCGTGCCCACGTAGCGGCTCAGGTGTTCCTCGCCGATGCGCGGATCCGCCCGCACGGCCTCGAGGATCGAGCCCTTGACTGAGGCGATGTCCACCACGGTTGACATCGGGAAGTCGAGAAGGGCCTGCGCCACGACCGCGGCGGTGACGTCCGGCGGGGCGCCGACGACGACCAGCTCGGGTGCCAGCGGGCGCCCGGGGACGTGAATGGTGCCCGCGCCGATGTCCTGCGCGACGATTTGTGCGCTGGGCGAGGGGTCGGCAAGCCAGACGTTCAGTCCGCGCTGGCTCAACCCCAGCCCGACGCTGGTGCCCAGCAGCCCGGTGCCGATGACCAGAATCGGTCCGGCCAGGTGCGTGGTGGGCATGTGGCTACATCCCCACCATTGCCAGCAGGTGCCCGACTTCCTGGTTGCCCAGCGGGCGGATGGTGCCCTGCTTCTGGTCGCCCAGGCGGATCGGGCCGACCTGGACGCGGACCAGGCGGGTCACCGGGTGTCCTACCTCTTCGAAGAGGCGGCGGACGATGCGGTTGCGGCCCGAGTGCAGGATGACTTCCACGAGCACGTGGCCCGGGGTGGAGTCGACCAGCTTGAAGGAATCGACCGACTGCCAGCCGTCCTCGAGCTTGATTCCCTTCTTCATCTGCGCGCCGATGCCGGCGGCCATCGGTCCGCGGACCTGCACGAGGTAGGTCTTGGGGACCTCGTAGGACGGGTGGGCCAGCCGGTTGGCGGCCTCGCCGTCATTGGTCAGGATCAGCAGGCCCTCGGTTTGGTAGTCGAGGCGCCCGACGTGGAAGAGGCGCTCCTGGCCCTTCTTGCGGATGAAGTCAGAGATGCACTTGCGGCCCTCGGGGTCCTCCATGGTGGAGACGACGTTGCGCGGCTTGTTGAAGACGAAGTAGCGCATGTCGGCGTTCAGCTGCAGGCGCATGCCGTCCACGTGCACGGTGTCGCGCTCGGGGTCGATGCGGATGCCCGCCTCGGTGATCAGCACGCCGTTGACCTCGACGCGGCCGTTGGCGATCATTTCCTCACAGACGCGGCGCGAGGCCACACCCGCGTTGGCCATGACCTTCTGCAGGCGCACGCCCTCGAGATCGGAGTGGGCGGCGGCTGCCTGGGCCCGCTGCGTGGGCTTGGTGCGCTCGGTGTTGACCGGGCCGAGGTTCTTGCCGAAGCGTTCCTTGCCGAAGGCCTGGGGACCGGTGTACTTCTTCTTGCCCGGGGCACCCGACTTCTTGGACTGCTTGGGTCCGCCGTGTGCCTTGGACCAGGATCCGGCAGATGACTCGTTGCCGCCTTCGGAGCCCGGGCGCGGGTTTGACGAGCGTGGATTTTGGTTGGAACGGCCAGCACCGGTTGCTCCTCGGCCGCGGCCGTTGCCGGAGCCGGAGCCTTGTGGGCGCTGGTTGCCGCGGCCTGGGCGGGATCCCTGGTTCATGATCTGTCCTTATGTTGTTTCGTGGTTCGCCTATTGCCAGGGCGAATCAACGTCATAGTCGTCGATGTCACCCACTCCGGGAAGATGCGGGGAGAGCCTGGGCAGCTCGGAAACGCTGCCCAATCCCAATCTTTCCAGAAAGTACGAGGTGGTCTGATACAACGTGGCACCACTTTCACCGTCGTCGAGTGCTTCGTGGATCAGCCCGCGCGTCAGGAGTGTGCGCACCACCGAATCGACGTTGACCCCGCGAATCGCCGCGATCCTGCCGCGGGAAACCGGTTGCCGGTAGGCGATCACTGCCAAAGTCTCCAGCGCTGCCTGGGTAAGTCTTGCCGTTTGGCCGTCGATGACGAAGCGTGAAACGAAGGGAGCAAAATCACGTCGGGAGAAGATGCGCCAGCCGCCGGCCAATTCACGCAGCTCAAAACCGCGTGGTGTATCCCCACCATCATACTGTGCCCGCAGCTTTTCAAGGGCCGCTGTGACGCGTTCCTCACTGACCTCAAGCACCTGCGCGAGGTGGCCGGCGGCGATGGGCTCGTCGATCACCATCAGCACCGCCTCGATGCCGGCTTCCAGCCCCCCGGGCAGTGCGTCTATTGCCGACCCGGCGGCTTCGGGAAGCCCCCCGGCGGCAGGTGTGGCGGTGTGGTTCATGGATTTCCCCCCTGCGGGTCTGGTGCCAACGTGGTGGATGTCTCGGACGGTTCAGCGGCCACGGGTTCGTATTCCTCTTTCAGCGCGGCAGGGTCCCAGTCCGCATCGGGTTCAAGCCAGCGCACGTTCAGCGCATCCAGCGGCGCATCCTGGGAAAAGGCGATCACCCGTTCGCGATACATTTCCAGCAGCGCCAGGAAGCGGGCCACGACCTCCAGGTGGCTTGCCGCGTCGGCGACCAGCGCGGTGAAGCTCAGCGAGCGGTGTTCCTTCAGCAGTGCTGCCAGGATGCCTGCCTGCTCGCGCACCGACACGGTGCCGCCGTGCAGGTGCCCGGTCCCGACCTCGGTGGGTGCCGGTGCCTTGGGTGCCAGGGCTGCGGCGGCCAGCTGCGCCAGCGCCTCGGGGCTGGTCTTGAAGACCAGTTCGGGAAGCAGCGCGGCGAAGTGCGCCTCCAGGCCCGCCTGCCGCGGGAAGCTGGTGGCTTCCTCGTGCAGCTTCCCGGCGATCCAGCCGGCGGCGTGCTTGAACGCCTTGTACTGCAGCAGCCGGGCGAAGAGCAGGTCGCGGGCCTCAAGCAGGGCCATGTCCTCGTCGTTTTCCGTCTCGCTGCCCGGCAGCAGGCGTGCCGCCTTCAGGTCAAGCAGCGTGGAGGCGATGACCAGGAACTCGGTGGTCTCATCCAGCGCCTTGGACCCCGGCCGGGCCTGGAGCAGCTTCAGGTAGGCGATGAATTCGTCGGTGACCTCTGCCATGGCGATCTGGGTGATATCCATTTCGCGCTTGGCTATCAGCGAGAGCAGCAGGTCGAAGGGGCCGGAAAAGTTTTCCAGCGAAACCCGAAAACCACCGGCCGAATCGTCTGGGACGACTCTGCCGGTGGCGGTGGTTTCGGCGGCGGGTGCCGTCATTACGGGGCGCCGCCGCGGGAGATCAGTTCCCTGGCGAGCTGGCGGTAGGCCTCGGCACCCGGGTGCGTGGTGGCGTAGCTGGTGATGGGTTCGGCAGCAACGTTGGCGTCGGCGAACTTGATGGTCCGGCGGATGACCGTCTCGAAGACGGTGTCCCCGAAGGCCTCGACCAGCCGGCCGACGACCTCGCGGCCGTGCAGCGTGCGCGGGTCGTACATGGTGGCCAGCACGCCGTCGATGGCCAGGGCGGGGTTCAGCCGGTCCTGGACCTTCTCGATGGTCTCCACCAACAGGGCCACGGCACGCAGTGCGAAGAACTCGGCGGTCAGCGGGATGATCACGCCGTGGGCGGCCGTCAGCGCGTTGACGGTCAGCAGGCCCAGCGAGGGCTGGCAGTCGATGAGCACGATGTCGTAGTCATCGGTCACCGAGCGCAGGGCACGTTCCAGGACCTGTTCGCGGGCGACTTCGTTGACCAGCTGCACCTCGGCGGCGGAGAGGTCGATGTTGGCCGGCAGCAGGTCGACGTTCTCGACATCCGTGCCCAGGATGGCGTCGCGGATCTCGGTCTTGCGGTCCATCAGCACGTTGTAGACGGTGACGTCGAGTTCGTGCGGGTTGGTGCCAAAGCCAGCGGACAGGGCGCCCTGTGGGTCGAAGTCGACCAGCAGCACCTTGCGCCCGTATTCGGCCAGGGCCGCCGCGAGGTTGATGGTGGAGGTCGTCTTGCCGACGCCGCCCTTTTGGTTGACCATGGCGATCACGCGGGCCGGGCCGTGGGATTCCAGTGGCTGCGGTTCGGGGAAAATCGTCATCGGGCGCCCGGTGGGCCCCATGGGGGTGGGCTCCTTGAGCAACCCCACGCCTCGCGCCTTGCTGCCCTGTTCCTCGCTCACGGTATGAACCACGCTTCCGTTCGTTGTGCGATCTGGTTGACTACTTGTTTCAAGGGTATAGGTTGTGCACCGGCCTTTGCCCAACCAGCGTCACGGCGAGCCTTTACCTTGAAGTTGAAGTCCAACGTTGGTTTGGTGCCGGACGCACCAACGCCAGGGCCCCGGATGCGGGGGTCCCTGGCGCTGGTACCGGGTGCCGCGGAAGCGGCGCCGGTGTTAGTGCTCGTTGGCGGTCAGCGAGAGCTCGTCGAAGGGACGGTCCCCGGCAAGCACCGAGCGGGCCTGCTCCATGTCGATCTCCTTGGTCCACTTGCCGATCAGCAGCGTGGCGACAGCGTTGCCGGTGAAGTTTGTCAGTGCGCGGGCCTCGGACATGAACTTGTCGATGCCCACGATCACGCCCATGCCGTCAAGCAGTTCCGGGCGGTGCGACTGCAGTCCGGCCGCCAGCGTTGCCAGGCCGGCGCCGGTGACCCCGGCGGCGCCCTTGGAGGCGACGATCATGAAGACCAGCAGGGAGATCTGCTCGCCGATGTTCATCGGCATGCCCATGGCGGTGGAAACGAACAATGCGCTCATGGTCAGGTAGATCGCGGTGCCGTCGAGGTTGAAGGAGTAGCCGGTGGGAACCGTGATGCCCACGACCGGCTTGGAGACGCCCACGTGTTCCATCTTGGCGATCAGGCGCGGCAGGGCGGACTCGGAGGAGGAGGTGGAGAAGATCAGCAGGTATTCGCGGGCCAGGTACTTCATCAGCGCGAAGATGTTCAGGCCGGTCACGGCGCGCAGCAGCGAGCCGAGGATCACGATGATGAACAGGGCACAGGTGACGTAGAAGGCGCCCATGAGGATGGCCATGGAGCCGATGGCTGCCCAACCGGTGGCGCCGACGACCGCGGCGATGGCGCCGAAGGCACCGATCGGGGCGGCCCACATGATCATCATCATCAGGCGGAAGACCACGGCCTGGATGTTCTTGATGGCACCGAGCACCGGCTCGCCGCTCTTGCCCATGGACTGCAGGGCGAAGCCCACGAAGAGCGCCAGGACCAAGGTGGGCAGCACCGGGATGTCGCCCGGGATCAGCTCGAGCAGGAACTTGACGGTGGCGTTTTCGGCTCCGCCGGCGGCACCCTCATAGGGCTGCAGCTGCAGGCCGGAGCCCGGGTGGACCAGGTTGCCGACGAACAGGCCGATGGCCAGGGCGAAGGTGGACATGGTGATGAAGTAGAGCAGCGCGAGCCCGCCGACCTTGCCGACCGTGGCGGCCTTGGCGATCGAGCCGATGCCCAGCACGATGGTGCAGAAGATGACAGGTGCGATGATCATCTTGATCAGGGCGACGAAACCGGTGCCCAGCGGCTTGAGCGCCTTGCCGAGGTCCGGGGCCACCAAGCCGATGGTGGCGCCGGCGACCACGGCTACGATCACCATGATGTACAGCCAGTGGGTGCGGTCCTTCTTGAGAGGTGGTTCCTGGTTCCCGATGGGGTCCCGGTCCAGGACTCCGCTCGATGCCGGCGTCGTTGCCATGATGGCTCCTTCTGGAAAATGTTGCTTCGGTGTGGGGTGGCGGCGATTGGATGCGCCGTGAGCTCTTCATCCATGGTGGGGCCCGGAGTGATCGAGATCTCTCTTGTGTTCATAATGGTCATGGCGGGTTTGTTGACGTGCCACCCTTGAGGTGCGCGTTGCGCGCCACCGAGGAACCACACGAAGGGGGGAAACCGCCCATGCCAGCAGCCGATCGCCGCTCCCCCGCCGCGCATCCGCGCGGCCGCGGCCCGTATTCGCTGGCCGCCCGCATCTTCGTCGCGCAGCTGGCGCTGGTGGCGCTGGTGGTGTCGGTGGTCAGCGCCGCGGGCTACCTCAATGCCCGCGCCCAGGCACACGATTTCGCCGCCAAGCGGGTGCTATCCGTCGCCGAGACGCTCTCGCACGATCCGTTCGTGATCGACGGGGTGCAGCTTCCCGACCCGTCGGTGGCGCTGCAACCCTTTGCGGCGCAAATCCTGGAACACGCCCAGGTGGATTTCGTGACCATCATGGACACCGACCGCACCCGCTACACCCACCCCACTCCAAGCGAGATCGGGCGCAAGTACGTAGGCAGCGTCGAGCGGGCCCTGGCCGGGGACAGCCAGGTGGAGGACTATCCCGGCACTTTGGGCCCCTCGGTGCGAGCCATCGCCCCGATCCGCGATCCCGGCGGAAACGTGATCGCGATGGTCTCGGTGGGCGTGACCCTGCAGTCCCTGAGTGTCACCCAGGCAGCCCTCATTCCCGCCACGCTGCTGGTGGGGCTGCTGGCGGTGGGCCTCGGGGGCGTGTTCACCTATGCGCTGTCCCGCTACCTGCGCCGCGCCACCCTGGGCTACGGCCCGGAGGAGCTGCGCCGGCTCTACGCCTATTACTTTTCCGCGCTGCATTCGCTGCGCGAGGGACTGGTCCTGGTGGATGCCAAAGGCCGGCTGGTGCTCTACAACGACCAGGCCGCCCAGCTGCTGGGCCTGCCGCCCGCCGGTTCCCTGCGCCCGCTGCCGGTCGTGCAGGTGGGGCTGCCGGAAACGGTTGCCGAACTCTTTGCCTCGGGCCGGCGCGCCACCGACGAGATCCACCTGACCCAGAACCGGGTGCTGGTGATTTCCCAGCAGAACGCCGAGCAGCCCGATTCGGATCCCGGGGCGCGGGTGCGCTGGACGCTGCGCCGCAAGCAGGTGGAGAGCTCGCTGGGCACGGTGGCGACGCTGCGCGACCACACCGAGGTCCAGGCGCTGACCGGGCAGCTCGAGTCCCTCACCACGCTCACCGAGGCGCTGCGCGCCCAGACCCACGAGCACGCCAACCGGCTGCACACCGTGGCCACGCTCATCGAGCTGGGCCGGGAGCGCGAGGCGCTGGAGTTCGCGGTGGCGGACCGTCAGGAGTCCCAGCGGCTCACCGACGAGTTCGTGCAGGCAGTCGACGAGCCCTACCTGACTTCGCTGCTGGTGGGCAAGGCCGCGCAGGCCCACGAACGCGGCATCACGCTGACCTTCTCCGCCTCGGGGCACCTGCCCGCCGGCGCGCTGGATGCCAGGGACCTGGTGACGATCACCGGGAACCTTTTGGACAACGCCTTCGATGCCGCGGCCGGGTCGGAGCAGCGCCGTGTCTGGGCCGACTTCGCCGCCGACGACGACTCGGTGGTGGTCTCGGTCGCCGATTCCGGGCCAGGCGTCGACCCTGATTTGCTCGACGAGTACTTTCGGCTGGGTGTTTCCTCCAAGCCGGTGGCCGCGGGAAGCGGGTCGCGCGGGCTGGGACTGGCGCTGGTGCGCCAGGCGGTCGCACGCCTGGGCGGGTCCCTGGAAGTGGATAATGATGCCGGGGCCATTTTCACCGTGACGCTGCCGCTCTCCCGGCCGGTGCGTTCCGCGCCTTAGGCCGCCGGCACCCGCCCCACACCAAGACCCCCCAGGAAGCACAGGTACATGGATCCGCACAGAGACCTCCGCGTTCTCGTGGTTGACGACGAGGCCACCACCGCCGCTGCGCACGCCAAGTACGTCGCCCGCGTCCCCGGCTTCGAGGTGCAGGCCATTGCGCACAGCGGCCAAGAGGCCTTCGCAGCCCTGGATGCGGCCCAGGAGGCCGGCACGCCCATCGACCTGGTGCTGCTGGACATGAACCTGCCCGACTTGCACGGATTGGACGTGGCCCGGCGGGTGCGTGGGCGCGGCAACACCGTGGACATCATCGCGATCACCGCGATCCGGGACCTGAACGTGGTGCGCACCGCCATCTCCGCGGGCGTGACCCAATACCTGATCAAGCCCTTCGGCTTTGCCGCGTTTTCCGAGAAACTCGAAAACTACCGGATGTTCCGCTTCAACCTGGGCACCACCGGCCAGTCGGCCTCCCAGGAGTCAATCGACAACGCCTTTGCCGCTCTGCGTTCGGTCGGCCCGGCCCCGCTGCCTAAGGGGCTGATCACCGAGACCCTGGGCGCCATCGCCGAGGCGCTTCGCTCGGCGAGCGCGGCACTCTCGGCCACCGAGGTATCAGAATTGCTGGACCTCTCCCGCGTCACCGCACGTCGCTACCTGGAGCACCTGGCAGAGACCGGGCAGGCCGCCAAGGCCCCGCGGCACGGGACCCGGGGGCGCCCGGAGTACGAATACAGCTGGCGCCCCAGGGCGTAGGCCCCCTGGCCTACCGGCCCGCCGGGCGCAGGAACGGGATGAGTTCATCGATGACCGCCGGGTCCTCGATGGTGGAGGGCACCGCGTAGGGCTTGCCGTCGGCGATCTGCCGCATGGTCTTGCGCAGGATCTTGCCCGAGCGGGTCTTGGGCAGCGCCGCCACGATGCGGACCTCGCGGAAGTCCGCGACCGGGCCGATGTGGGCCCGCACCATCGCGACAAGTTCCCCGGCCAGATCCTCCTCGGAGATCCCTGCCCCGCTCTTGAGCACCACGTATCCGCTGGGGCGCTGGCCCTTGAGCTCATCGGCGACCCCGATGACCGCGCATTCCGCAACCGCGGGATGGGAGCCAAGCACCTGTTCCATGGCGCCGGTGGAGAGCCGGTGCCCGGAGACGTTGATGACGTCGTCGGTGCGGCCCATGACAAAGAGGTAGCCGTCGGCATCGAGATAGCCGGAGTCCCCCGTGGCGTAATAGCCGGGGAACTGCTCCAGATAGGTTTCGATGAAGCGCTGGTCGTTTCCCCACAGCGTGGCCAGGGTGCCCGGGGGCAGCGGGAGCTTGATGGCGATGTTGCCCTCTTCGCCTGCCCCCACCTCGGCACCGAGCCCGTCGAGGATCCGCACGTCGTACCCGGGCACCGGGACAGTGGGAGAGCCGGCCTTGGGCTCCAGCACCTCAAGGCCCACGGGGTTCGAGGCAATGGGCCAGCCGGTCTCGGTTTGCCACCAGTTGTCCACCACCGGCACCCCGAGCTTTTCCCCGGCCCAGGCGTAGGTGTCGGGGTCCAGTCGCTCCCCCGCCACGAAGAAGTTCCTGAGGCTGGACAGGTCGTAGCCGGCCATCAGCTCGGCGGCGGGGTCGGCCTTGCGGATGGCGCGCAGCGCGGTGGGAGCGGTGAAGAAGGTGTCCACCTTGTGGTCCTGAATGAGCCGCCAGAAGGCCCCTGCGTCGGGGGTGCCCACGGGCTTGCCTTCGTAGAGGACCGTGGTGGCACCGGCGATCAGCGGGCCGTAGACGATGTAGGAGTGCCCGACCACCCAGCCGACGTCGGAGGCGGTGAGCATGGTGGAGCCCGGTCCAACGCCGTAGATGTTGCGCATCGAGAAGTCCATGGCCACCGTGTAGCCGCCCGAATCGCGCACCACGCCCTTGGGGGCGCCGGTGGTCCCGGAGGTGTAGAGGATGTAGAGGGGGTGGGTGGCGGGCACCGGAACCGCGGCGGCGGGTTCGGCGAGCGCGGCCAAGTCGTCCCAGTCGTGCCAGGTGGCGTCGGTGCCGGCGAACTCGGAGCGCTGGTGCGCGAAGCCGTCACGGTGGTGGACGATGACGGTGGAAACCTTGTGGCCGGCCATCCCCATGGCCTCGGCGACGGCGGGCAGGTATTCGATGCGGCGCGAGGGCTCGATGCCGCCGGTCGCGGTGACGATGGCGGCAGGGGTGGCGTCGTCGATGCGTGCGGCCAGTTCCTTGGGGGCGAATCCGCCGAAGACCACCGAGTGCACAGCGCCGATGCGGGCGCAGGCAAGCATGGCGATGTGTGCCTGCGGAATCATCGGCAGATAGATCAGCACCCGGTCGCCGATCCCGATCCCCGCATCCCGCAGGACACCGGCGAACTTCTCGACCTTGGCCAGCAGCTCGGCGTAGCTGAAGCGTTCCTGGATGCCCAGGACCGCGGAGTCGTAGATCAGTGCGGTGTTCTCCCCGCGACCCGCCGCAACGTGGCGGTCCAGGGCGTTGTGGCAAACGTTGAGGACCCCGTCGGGGTACCACGCATAGATCGGCGCGCGGCTCTCATCCAGTCCGGCGGTGGGCTTCTGCTCCCAATCGATTGATGCGGCCGCATTGAGCCAAAAGGCTGCGGGGTCGGTCTTGGCTTCGGCAAAGGTCTGCGCGTAGGTCGGTGCCATGCGAACCGTCCATCCATTCGTATCAGGTACTTGATCGGGTCCCACTGAGCATATGACTCCCGCCACACAATTTCAAGATGAATGTATACACGAACGGACTATTTTGGAATAAAGTCTCATGCTTCGCGTGACTTTGTGGCTTTTCTGTATACAATTAACGGCATGAGGGCAAGCGACAAGGCTTATGAGGCACTGCGAACGGACATCGTCGAATGGCGGTTGCGTCCCGGTGCCGTGCTGGGCGAGGTTGAACAGGCCGAACGCCTAGGTGTTTCACGCACCCCGCTGCGTGAGGCCCTGGCCCGGCTGGTCGCCGACGGGCTGGCAGTTCAGCAGCGCGGCCGCGGTGCCGTGGTCTCCGACGTCTCGAGCGAGCACGTTGACGACCTTTTTGACCTGCGTCGCGCCCTCGAGGTCGAATCCGCCCGCATTGCGGCGCGAAAAGCCGAGCCGGCCACCTTTGCGTCGCTGCGCTTCCGCTTCCTGGAGGCGGGACGCTGCACCGGCCCCGAAACCCGCGAGGCCTACTACCTGTTGGCCGGGGAACTCGACAGCTGCATCGATGCCGCGGTGGACAACCCCTACATCGAACAGGCCCTGCGCTCACTGCGGGTCCATCTGGCCCGGGTCCGCCGCCTGGCACAGGACGACCCCGAAAGACTGGCGAGGTCCGCGCTTGAACACGCGGCGATCGCCGAGGCCATCGCGGCCCGAAATCCGGAGGTCGCCGCGGCGGCCACCCAATTGCACCTGCACCACAGTCTTGAACACATCAAAACCCATGCTGGACCCCGAGAGGACACCCCATGATCAACCACCCCGTACGCGTGTACCGCAGTGAAGAAAACCTTGCCCGCGAGGATCAGCTCGCGCACAAGATCGCTACCGTTGCAGCCGACCCGGTAGAGGTCACCGCAGAGGTCACCGAGATGATCATCAACCGCATCATCGACAACGCCTCCGTTGCCATTGCCTCGCTGAACCGCGGTCCGATCGTTGCAGCACGTGCCCAGGCCCTGACCCACGCCCCGTCCACCGGCGGCAAGGGTGCCTCGGTCTTCGGCATCACCGAGAAGGTCTCCCCCGAATGGGCAGCCTGGGCCAACGGCGTGGCGGTGCGCGAGCTCGACTACCACGACACCTTCCTGGCCGCCGAGTACTCCCACCCGGGCGACAACATCCCGCCGATCCTGTCGGTGGCACAGCACACCGGGGCTTCGGGCAAGGACCTGATCCGCGGCATCGCCACCGGCTACGAGATCCAGGTCGACCTGGTCAAGGCGATCTGCCTGCACAAGCACAAGATCGACCACGTGGCACACCTGGGCCCGTCGGCCTCCGCCGGCATCGGCACCCTGCTCGGCCTGGATGTCGAAACCATTTTCCAGGCCGTGGGCCAGGGCCTGCACACCACCACCGCCACCCGCCAGTCGCGCAAGGGCGAGATCTCCACCTGGAAGGCCCACGCACCTGCCTTCGCCGGCAAGATGGCCGTCGAGGCAGCGGACCGCGCCATGCGCGGCCAGACCTCGCCGGTGCCGATCTACGAAGGCGAAGACGGCGTCATCGCCTGGCTGCTGGACGGGCCGGACGCAGCCTACGAGGTTCCGCTTCCGGAGGCCGGCGAAGCCAAGCGCGCCATCCTGGACACCTACACCAAGGAGCACTCGGCCGAATACCAGGCACAGGCCTGGATCGACCTGGCCCGCAAGCTCAACCGTGAACACCCGGAAGCCGCCGACGCCAAGAACGTCGCCTCGGTCCTGATCAAGACTTCCCACCACACGCACTACGTGATCGGCTCCGGCGCCAACGACCCGCAGAAGTACGATCCGACCGCCTCGCGCGAGACCCTTGACCACTCGATCCCGTACATCTTTACCGTCGCCCTGCAGGACGGCGCCTGGCACCACGTGGATTCCTACTCCCCGGAGCGTGCGGGACGTGCCGACACCGTGGAACTGTGGAACAAGGTCACCACTGAGGAAGACAAGGAGTGGACCCGCCGCTACCACTCGCTGGACATCAACGAGAAGGCCTTCGGCGGCTCGGTGGTCATCACCTTGGCCGACGGCACCGTCATCACCGACGAGATCGCCGTGGCCGACGCCCACCCGTTGGGAGCCCGGCCGTTCGCCCGCGAGCAGTACATCAACAAGTTCCGCACCCTGGCTGCCGGCCTGGTCGAGGAAGACGAAATCGACAGGTTCATCGCAGCTGCCGAAAACCTGGAGAAACTGGGTGCCGGCGAGCTTGACCAGCTGAACATCGTTGCCGCCCCGGGCGTCATCGACCTCGCGGCAGCCCCGAAGGGACTGTTCTAACATGTTGTACTCCACCACCACCCCGGAGCAGAAGCGCGCGGCACTGCGCGATATGCTCGTGCCGGGAACCGCACGCCAGTTCCCCGGGGCCTTCAACCCGCTCTCGGCCCGGTTGATCGAGGAAAAGGGCTTCGACGGCGTCTACATCTCCGGTGCCGTGCTGGCCAATGACCTTGGACTGCCGGACATCGGGCTGACCACGCTCACCGAGGTGGCCACCCGTGCCGGGCAGATCGCCCGGATGACCGACCTGCCCTCGTTGGTTGACGCGGACACCGGATTCGGCGAGCCAATGAACGTGGCCCGCAGCATCCAGGAACTCGAGCATGCGGGGTTGGCCGGCTGCCACATCGAAGACCAGTTCAACCCCAAGCGCTGCGGCCACCTCGACGGCAAGAACGTCGTGGACCTGGACACCATGGTCAAACGCATCGCCGCGGCGGCGGATGCCCGGCGGGATTCGAACTTCCTGATCATGGCCCGCACCGACGTGCGCGCCGTGGAGGGGCTCGATGCAGCCATCAACCGGGCCAAGGCCCTGGTGGATGCCGGCGCGGATGCCATCTTCCCGGAGGCCATGAAGGACCTTTCCGAGTTCGAGGCAGTCTGCAAGGCGGTTGACGTGCCGGTGTTGGCGAACATGACGGAGTTCGGCAAGTCCGACCTGTTCACCCGCCAGCAACTGGCGGATGTCGGAGTGGCCATGGTCATCTACCCCGTGACGCTGCTGCGCAGCGCCATGGGAGAGGCCGAACGCGTCCTGGATGCGCTTGCAGCCGACGGAACCCAGGAGTCTCGGGTAGATTCAATGTTGACGCGTGCGCGTCTCTACGAGCTGGTTGACTACGAGGCGTACAACCGCTTCGACACCGGGATCTTCAATTTCCAGGTCCCTGATCTGGATATCCATTCAAACAACGCGAATTTGTAGGAATCAGGAGCGAAGTGATGACTGAAACTGAGATCAAGAAGGGCCTCGCCGGCGTCGTCGTCGACTACACGGCGGTCTCCAAGGTTAATCCGGAGACGAATTCGCTGCTATACCGTGGATACCCGGTCCAGGACCTGGCCGCCAGGAAGAGCTTCGAGGAAGTGGCCCTGCTGCTGTGGACCGGAGAGCTGCCCACTGAAATCGAGCTCACCGACTTCGTCGCCGCCGAGCGGGCAGGGCGCGCCCTGGCCGCCAACGTCAAGGCCGCCATCGACCTGCTGCCGCTCGATTGCCACCCGATGGACGTGGGCCGCACGGCGGTCTCGGTCATCGGCGCCAACCACGCACTGGCCGACGATTCCTCCCCCGAGGCCGAACTCATCAAGGCCAAGGAACTCTTTGCCGCGTTCCCTGCAGTTGTCGCGTACGACCAGCGCCGCCGCCGCGGCCTGGGTGTCATCGAGCCACGCGAGGACCTGGACTACTCCCAGAACTTCCTGTGGATGACCTTCGGCGAGGAAGCCGCACCGGAGGTGGTCGACGCGTTCCGCGTTTCGATGGTCCTCTACGCGGAGCACTCGTTCAATGCCTCGACGTTCACCGCCCGTGTGGTCACCTCCACCCTCTCGGACCTGCACTCGGCCGTCACCGCGGCCATCGGGGCGTTGAAGGGGCCGCTGCACGGCGGCGCCAACGAGGCAGTGATGCACACCTTCCACGAGATCGGCATCGACAAGAACGAATCCCGCCAGGATGCCGCGGCCCGCGCCAAGGCGTGGATGGAGGAGGCCCTGGCCGCAAAGAAAAAGGTCATGGGCTTCGGCCACCGTGTCTACAAGCACGGCGATTCCCGCGTTCCGACCATGAAGGCTGCGCTGGACAAGATGATCGCCTACTACGGCCGTAGTGAAATGCTCGGGCTGTATGACGGACTCGAAGCGGCCATGGACGAGGCCAAGGCCATCAAGCCGAACCTCGACTACCCGGCCGGCCCAACGTACCACCTGATGGGCTTCGACACCGAGATGTTCACCCCGATCTTCATTGCCTCGCGCATCACGGGTTGGACAGCACACATCATGGAACAGCGCGCGTCCAACGCGCTGATCCGCCCGCTGTCCGAATACAACGGCCCGGAGCAGCGCGCGCTGTAATCATTCGGGACCTCAGCACGTTGCGAGGGAGTTGGCCGGGACCCAAAATGGGTGCCGGCCATCTCCCTCGCTTTCTTGTTCGTGCCTGTGCCTACGTGAGTCTCAACGACTCGGCAACCTCGATGGCCCGCAGGTACTCGCTGGATTCCAGGTAAGCGTCGCGCTCGGCCGCGTTCTTGAACCCCATGGGTCCGGTCCAGGCGTCCGATTGGACCATCTTGCCTTGGTAGTGGAAGGCGGTGGCCAGGTCGCAGAGCTTGCCCTCCGTGGCGCTGTCGACCGGGACCAGCGAGACCACGGATCGCTCGATCCCGAAGACGTCGGTCTGGGTGACCAGACCCAGGCCCAGCTTCCCCTCGTCGACCTCCACGGAGGTGGGGTTCAAGCCATGCAGCGTGTAGGTCCCCTCCGGGTCGCCGCAGCTTTCGGAACCGTCCTGGCCGGGACGGTCGTCGGGGAAGAGGCCGAGGTTGAAGACGGCCTTGCCGTGCGCATCGAAGAACATCAACTGGTAGGTTGCCGCGTCCCGTGGATCCGCCGTGGCGGGATCCATGGCCTTGCCGTCCTCGTCGCGCATGTTTTCGTACATGCTCCATGACGGGTGGGTGACTTCCAGGACGGAGTTGCCGTAGGCGACGCGTTCGGCCCCGTTCTCGGCTTCCATCCACGAAGGCACGTTCGGCCCGAAGAGCGTCGCGGCGACCTGCCGGGGTATTTCCTGGTCCTTGATGGCCCGGTCCATGCGTTTCTCGGGCGTTTCATCCGCTTCGTAGGTGTACCCACGCAGCAGGGGCCAGCTGAGGTGTTCTTGGTGCACCTCCACGCCGTCCTCGGCGATCTTCAGGGGCGAACTCACCCAGCGTCCCGCGTCGGGATCCCACTTGGCTATTAGCATGCCACCGGAAACGTCGTCGACGTTAAGCTCGGTGCGATACCGATCCGATGGCGTGAAGGCCGCGAATCCCTCCAGGCAACCAATGAGCGAGAAGGATTCGGCATCCAGTCCCGGATTGCTGAGCTTGCCGTTGCCGTCGGCGAACTGCATCTCGGGCAGCGACAGGGCACTGCAGGCCTCGTCGTCGGCGAAGTGCGCGCCGTCGTAGGCGGGGAACAGTTCGTTGGGCAACTGCAATGATTCCGGTTGTGAGGTCGGATCGGCCGCGCCGGTTTCCGACGGCACGGGGGCCGTGGGGCTTGGCGTGGGTGTTATGGCCGGTAGCGGGTCCGGAAGCGGGGCGTTCCACGGTGACCAGACGATCACCGCGGCCACCGCTGCGGCGGTGAGCATCCCCCCCACTGCCACGGGGCGCCAGGAGCGCCGCTGCTTGGGTGTTGCGCGCACCTTTTGCTGGGTAAAGACCGGGCGTGGTTCTTCCAGGTCCAGGGGAAGGGGCCCGGCGGAGTCCCGGCGCATGCGCGGGTCGGCGTCTCGCAGGAGCTGTTCAATGTTGTCCATTTGAGGTTCCACCCTTCAACATCTGGTTCGGTGCCTTCTTCGAGAAGGCCTTGCGCGCCCTGAAAAGCCGGGACTTGGCCGAGTCGGGCGAGCAATCGAGAATGGCCGCGATTTCGGCCAGGCTCAGTGAATCCCAATAGGCGAGCATCAGGATTTCGCGTTCCTGCGGGCGCAAGGTGTTCAGGACTTCGCGGACCGCGGCACCGGGGTCGTTATCCTGCGGGCGGCGGGCCAGTTCACTGCTGCCCAGCTTCTCGACGAGGCTGCGTTGGCGGCGTCCGGCCCTGTGCTCATTGGCGACCAGGTTCCGCGCTGTCACCAGCAGCCACGGCAACACATCTTCCGACGGCTCCTTCTGGTGCTGCCAGGCGATGCGGAAAACGTCGTTGGTGATCTGCTGGGCGGACTGCACATCGCTGGTGCGCCGGTACACGTATCCGTAAACGCGCTGGGAGTACTGCCGGTGCAGTTCTTCCACGTGCAACGCGGTTCTCGCTTCCACGGGTTCTCCCCCTTCACGGCACCCGATGTCGGATGCTCCACTATGCCTGGGTAATGTCCGGGAAGTCGGCTTCGGTTGCATCAGCGGCGGGAATTCCATGTCCCGGCCAGTTGACGGTGGAAAAGCCGTCCACCGATTCGTTGTCGGCGGCAAGGCGCACCAGGGCGTCGAAACGTTCACCCGACAGGATCCGCCCCAGCCACAGAGCCGAATCGTCCCACATCCGATCCAACGGCAGGTTCTCCACCCGATGCCATTCCGGGGCAAGCTCCGCCGAGGGCCGGGCCATGCCGGTGAAAGCCGAAGTGAGGTAGATGGTGCAGTCCATGTCAGCGGCGGGGTTCGCGGGGAAGCGGAAGTAGACCCGGGCTGCGGGCAGCAGCGATGCAATGTCGGCGACCAGCGAGGTTTCCTCGAGCAGTTCGCGCACCGCGGCGGCCTCGGGGCTCTCCCCCGGCTCGATCTTTCCGCCCGGGGCAACCACCCGTCCGGCACCGAACCCGCGCTGTTTCAGCCCCAGCAGCACCTCGGTGCCGTTTGCCCCGTGCTCCACGGGCAGGCACAACACGACCCGGGTGGGGGTTTGCGTCGATGCGTGCTCCATGGCTGGCAGCTCTTTTCCCTAGTTGTGGGCCCGCGGGTGGGCTGCCGCGTAGATTTCACGCAGCGTATCGGCCGTGACCAGCGTGTAGACCTGGGTCGTGGTCACCGAGGCGTGGCCCAGCAGCTCCTGGACCACGCGAACGTCGGCCCCGCCCTCGAGCAGGTGGGTGGCGAAGGAATGGCGCAGGGTGTGCGGGGAGACGTCTTGTTCGATGCCCGCCCGTTCTGCTGCCTTGGTGAGCACCGACCAGGCGGATTGGCGCGAGAGCCGTCCGCCGCGCTGGTTCAGGAAGAGGGCGGCAGTGCCCTTGCCCTTGGCCACGAGCTCGGGGCGCCCCCGGACCAGGTATGCGTTCAGTGCGTCAATGGCGTAGGAGCCCAGCGGTACGATGCGTTCCTTCGAACCCTTGCCGAAGAGCCGCACCACCGCCGGCCCGCTGGCCGGGCGTTCCAGGTGCAGGTCATCGACATCCAGGCCCACTGCCTCCGAGATGCGGGCGCCGGTGGAGTATAGGAATTCGAGGATGGCCTTGTCGCGCAGGCCCGCGGAAGTCTCGATGGAGACCGAATCCAGGATCGCGGTCACCTGTTCGACGCTGATGGCCTTGGGCAGGCGGCGCCCGGGTGCCGGCGGGTGCAGGTCGACGGCGGGGTTGGTGGGTGCCAGCCCCTCAAGTTCCCAGAACTTGTGCACTCCGCGCACCGCGACGATGGTACGCGCCGCCGAGCGTGCGCTCAGGGGCGCAGCTCCGTCGGCACCGTCGCGCACGGCCTGCGCGAAGGAGGTCAGGTGACCCAGGGTCACCCGGGACGGTTCGTGCACATCCTGGGTGTGCAGAAAGGAAACGTAGCGGTACAGGTCCCGGCGATAGGCGCTGACGGTGTTCTTGGCCATGCCGCGTTCCACGGCCAGATGCTGCAGGTAGGTCGCCAGGTGCTTGCCCATGGGCAAGGTTGCCGGGTCTGGTCCGGCAGGTGCCGGCGGAGCTGCAGGTGCCGGCTCGACGGGTGTCAGCCGGATGGTGGCCGGGACCGAACCGACAGGGGTCAACCGGATCGTGGCCGGCCCAATCGTGTCGGAAGACATTTCGCCGCTCCCCTAGAGCCTTGGCTCGTTGGAGCGCAGTCGCGGGTGGGCTTCGAACGAGGTGTCAACCGGGCGCAGCGATGTGTATCCGTCCGCGCGTGCCGCGACGGCCGCCAATAGGCCTGCAACTGCGGAAGGGTTGTGGATCCGCCCGCCCAGGACGCCGGCAACGGCTTCGTCCAGGGGAACCCAGGCAAGTTCCATGTCGGCTTCCTCGTCGGTGCGTTCGTGGCGTTCGTGCTCGGGGACCGGGTGGGCACTGCGGGCCAGATAGATGCGGATCGCCTCCGAGGATGATCCGGGGGAAAGGAACAGGTCGACCAGCACGGCCCAGTCCTCGGCGACCAGGTCGGCTTCCTCGGCAAGTTCGCGTGCGGCGGCAAGGTGCGGCGCCTCGTCCTCGATGTCCATGAGCCCGGCGGGGATTTCCCACAGGTTCATGCGCACCGGGTGGCGGTACTGGTTGATCATCAGCACCTCGTCGGCATCGTTGAGCACCAGCACCGCAACGGCCCCAGGGTGGTCGATGTAGTCCCGGACCAGCGGTGCGGCATCGGGCGCGAATTCAAAGGTGTCCTGCACTACGTCCCAGATGCGCCCGTCGTAGACGGTCTCGGACTTAAGCAGGCGGCGAGGGCTGAACGAATCGCCCAGCGCCTCGCCGTCTGTTGTTCCCATGGTGTTACTTGCCGGCCTTCTGGTGTGCCAACCCGGCCTTGACCAGCCCTGCAAAGAGCGGGTGCGGGCGGGTGGGACGGCTGGAGAGCTCCGGGTGGGCCTGCGTGGAGACGTAGTACGGGTGCACGGCCTTGGGCAATTCCACGAACTCGACCAGCTTGCCGTCCGGCGAAGTGCCGGAGAAGACCAAGCCAGCCTCCGCGATCTGGGCGCGGTAGGCGTTGTTGACCTCGTAGCGGTGGCGGTGGCGTTCGGCGACGGAGGTCTTGCCGTAGGTCTCGGCGATCACGGAACCCTCGGTGAGGGTCGCGTCGTAGAGGCCCAGGCGCATGGTGCCGCCCAGGTCGCCCTTGCCGTCGACAATGTGCAGCTGCTCAGCCATCGTCGCGATGACCGGGTGCGTGGAATTCGGTTCGAACTCGGTGGACGAGGCGTCTGCGAGTCCCACGACGTTCCGTGCGTACTCGATGACCATCGACTGCAGGCCCAGGCACAGGCCCAGGGTCGGCAGACCGGTTTCGCGGGCAAACTTCAGCGCGCCGAGCTTGCCCTCGAGCCCGCGGATGCCGAAGCCTCCGGGAACACAGATCGCGTCAACGCCGGCCAGGGCCTTCTTGGCGCCTTCGGTGGTGGAGCAGTCGTCGGAGGGAACCCAGCGGATCTGGACCTTGGCCTTGTTGGCGAAGCCGCCGGCGCGCAGCGCCTCGGTGACCGAGAGGTAGGCGTCGGGCAGGTCGATGTACTTGCCCACCAGCGCAATTTCCAGGTGGTGCTTGGGGTTGTGGACGGCGTCAAGGAGCCTGTTCCACTTGGACCAGTTCACGTCCTTGAACTTCATGCCCAGGTGCTGGACGATGTACGCGTCCAGGCCCTGTGCATGCAGCACGACGGGGATGTCGTAGATGCTCGGAGCGTCGGCGCAGTTGATCACTGCTTCCGGATCGACGTCGCAGGTGCGGCCGATCTTCACGCGCATCTCGTCCGGGATATCCCGGTCGGAGCGGATCACCAGGGCGTCGGGCTGGATGCCGATGGAGCGCAGCGCCGCCACCGAGTGCTGGGTCGGCTTGGTCTTCAGTTCCTGGCTGGGGCCGATGTAGGGCACCAGGGAGACGTGGACGAAGAAGACGTTGCCGCGGCCTATGTCCTGGCGGACCTGGCGCGCCGATTCGAGGAACGGCTGGGACTCGATGTCGCCAACGGTGCCGCCGATTTCGGTGATGATCACGTCCGGGGCCTTCTTGCCCTTGCCCGGCTCGGTGGCCGGCAGGCGCATGCGGCGCTTGATTTCGTCGGTGATGTGCGGGATGACCTGCACCGTGTCGCCGAGATAGTCGCCGCGGCGTTCCTTCTCGATGACCTCGGAGTAGACCTGGCCGGTTGTCACGTTGGCCATGCCGGTGAGGTTTTCGTCCAGGAAGCGCTCGTAGTGTCCGATGTCAAGATCGGTTTCTGCGCCGTCATCGGTGACAAAGACTTCACCGTGCTGGAAGGGGTTCATTGTGCCCGGATCCACATTGAGATACGGGTCTAGCTTCTGCATGGTGACGGAGAGACCACGTGCGCGAAGAAGGTGACCGAGGCTGGAAGCCGTCAATCCCTTTCCGAGGGACGAGGCCACGCCACCAGTGACGAAGATATGCTTTGTCGTTTCAGACGACCGGGAATCACGAGAAAGATTACGTTGCACCACGGGGTTCTACCCTATCACCTTTTCGTTGTTGGACGGTTGGGAAAGACTCTACAGCCTTGCCGGAAGCGGCAGGCGGAATCCGGGGTTCAGGAAAGCGAACTCACAAGCAGCTGCGCCTCGCCGAGCAGTTCCTCGGCATGGGCCTGGGCTGTGCTGGAGTCTTCCTGGCCGGCCAGCATCCGCGCCAATTCGCGCACGCGCTCGGCTTCGTCCAGGAGCACCACGTCGCTGGCGGTGAATCCCGCACCGTCGGCGGCCTTGGCATTCGAGGACTTGATCACGCGCACGTGGCGGTCCGCGTAGGCTGCCACCTGCGGCAGGTGGGTGACAACTATCACCTGGACGTGCTTGGCCAGCATGGCCAGGCGCTTGCCGATCTCGACGGCCGCCTTGCCGCCGACACCGGCGTCCACCTCGTCGAAGACGAACGTCGGAACGGGGTCCACGGCTGCCAACACCACCTCGATGGCCAGCATCACCCGGGAGAGCTCGCCGCCCGAGGCCCCCTTGCCCAGCGGCCGCGGGGAGGACCCGGCGTGGGGCTGCAGCAGCATGGTGATCGCATCGATGCCGAAGCGGTTGGGTTCGGCGAGCTTCTCAAGCTCGACCACGAACTTCGCGTCGGGCATGGCGAGGGCCGCGAGCTCGGCGGTGACCCGGGCTGCCAGGTCCTTGGCCGCCTTGGCACGCAGCTTCGAGAGCTTGGCAGCCAGGTCGGCGACCTCAAGGCGCAGCGCCTCGGTTTCGGCACGCAGCTCCTCGATGCGGCCGTCGTCACCCTGGATCTCGGCCAGACGCGCGCGAGAGTTGTTGGCCCAGGCGATTACCTCGTCGATGTCGGGCGCATACTTGCGGATCAGCCGGTTCAGGTCGGCGCGGCGTTCCTCGAGCGCAGCAAGCTGCTCTGGACCCTCAGTGTCCAGGTCGGAGAGGTAGGCGGCCAGGTCGGTCGACACCTCTGCCGCAAGGATGCCGATCTCGTTGAGTCGCTCGGAGAGGGACTTGATGTCCGCGTCGTCGGCGGCGACCTGCTCCAGGGCATGCCTGGCGATCTCCACCAGGGAGATGACGCTGGGAGCCTCATAGTCCTCGCTGTTGAGCGACTCGTGGGCGAGGTTGGCGTTGGAACGCAACGCCTCAATGTTTGAAAGCTTCAGCGACTGGTGCTTCAGGTCCACGTCTTCGGCGGGCTGCGGGTCGACGGCGTCGATTTCCTCCAGGGCCGACTGCAGCGACTCGGCCTCGCGGATGCGTTCGCGGGATGCCGCTACGAGCTCCTCAAGCTCTGCGGTGGCACCGCCCCACTTGTCGAAGGTCTCCTGGTAGGTGGCCAACAGCTTGGCCAGCGGGGCGCCGGCAAACTTGTCCAGCGAGGCGCGCTGCGCCGCGGCTCCCTTGAGCCGCAGCTGGTCGGTCTGTCCGTGGATGGCGATCAGGTCCTCGCCCAGTTCCACGAGTACTCCCACCGGGGCCGCACGTCCGCCCACGGAGGCGCGGCTGCGTCCCTCGGCGGACAGGGTGCGGGTGATGATCAGTTCGGCCTGGTCCTCATAGCGTTCGACCAGGGCACCTGCTTCCTCGGCACGGTCAAGGACCTTGCTGGCGGCGGGCAGCACAAGCGTCGCATCCGCCACTGCCTGCTTGGCGCCGTGGCGCACGGCCCCGGCGTCGGCGCGGCGTCCGAGCAGCAGCCCGAGCGCGGTGATGACCATGGTCTTGCCGGCACCGGTTTCGCCGGTGACGACGCTGAATCCCGGGCCCAGCGGCAAGGTTGCCTGGGAGATGACACCCAGGTCGCTGATGCGTATTTCCTGTATCACAGTTGCCTCCGATGGTCTTTGTCCGCGAGGGTTTCCGGTTCGGGCTTGGGCGCGTGGTGGCGCGGCTCGATGACCTGCATCGCCGGGGTGATGACGGGCAGCGCGGTCGTGGCGGTCTCGCGTTCGCCGGGTTCCACCGGACCCCGCCAGCCGTGGATGGGTAGTTCGAACTTGTTGACCAGCCGCTCGGAGAACGGGGTCTGGTTCACCCGCGCCAGGCGCACCGGCTTGGTGGAGCGGGTGACTTCGATTCGGGCGCCCGGCGGCAGCTCGATGGAGCGCCGGCCGTCGCACCAGAGCACGGCCCCGGCATCGGTGCGGGTCAGGATCTCAATGGCCAGGACGGAGGTGGGGGCCACGACCAGCGGCTTGGCGAAGAGCGCGTGGGCACTGATCGGCACCATCACCAGCGCCTCGACCTCGGGCCAGACCACCGGTCCCCCGGCGGAAAACGCATAGGCGGTGGAACCCGTGGGGGTGGCCATGACCACGCCGTCACAGCCGAAGGTGCTTAGCGGGCGGCCGTCGACCTCCATGACCACTTCGATCATGCGTTCGCGGTTTGCCTTTTCGATGGCTGCCTCGTTCAACGCCCAAGTGTGCGCGATCCGGCGGTTGTCCAGCCAGACCTGCACGTCGATGGTCATGCGTTCCTCGACGGTGAAGCGGCTCTCCACGATCCACTGCACGGTTTCCTGCAGGGCTGTGCGTTCGCTTTCCGCCAGGAACCCTACGTGCCCCAGGTTGACCCCGAGCAGCGGGACCCCGGCGTTGCGGACCAGTTCGGCGGCCCGCAGCACGCTGCCGTCGCCGCCCAGCACAACGCCCAGGTCGATGTTCTCGAGGCTGGTGTCTTCGTCGAGGATCTCAACCTCGAGGTCCTCGCCCTCCGCGGTGTTGCGCACTGCCTGCATTTCCAGGCGCCGCATCACCGGGATGAGTCCGGCATCCCGCAGCCGGGAACAGGTGTCCACGGCTGCTAACAGGGCATCGTTTCGTCCGGTGTGGGTGAGGACCAAAATCCTGCGCATGAGTTCCTTCCTCGGCGGACCGAAGGTTAGGACATCGATTCAGATGCCGCCAGTCTAAGAATAGTCAACGTCCGGCCAGGCGTCGGTCCCGACGCGGGGATGTGCAAAAGCCTCCGGATTGTGTCCGGAGTCCTTGCGCAGCCACAGAAAGAATTCGACGTTGCCGTCCTGGCCCGGGAGCGGGCTGCGGGCCAGCCCCTTCACGGCCAGTCCGGAGTCGTGCGCGCAGGACATCACGGCGTCCACCGCCTTGCGCCGCTGGGTCGGGCTGCTGACCACCCCGGTGCGGGACAGCTGCTCGCGGCCGATCTCGAATTGCGGCTTGACCATGAGGACCAGGTCGCCGTCGGGCTCCGTGGCCCTGGCCAGGGCATTCAAGACCATGGTCAGCGAGATAAAGGACAGGTCGGCCACGACCAGGGACACGGTTCCGCCGATGTCCGCGGGATCCAGGTAGCGGACGTTCATGCCCTCGTGGACGTGGACGCGGGCGTCCGTCCGCAGCTCGGGGACGAGCTGGCCGTGTCCCACGTCGACGGCCTCGACATGGTCAGCACCGCGGCGCAGCAGCACGTCGGTGAATCCGCCGGTCGAAGCCCCGGCGTCAAGGCAACGTTTCCCGGCGACCTCGATGTGTGAAAACTCAGCCAGTGCACCGGCCAGCTTGTGCCCGGCGCGACTCACGAATTCCTCGCCCGCGGCGGCCTGGACGGTGATGGCCGAGGTCTCGGCAACGTTCTTGGCGGCCTTCGTGGCAATCATGCCGTCGACACGCACGCGCTGGTCGGCGATCAGCCGGGCGGCGTCGGTGCGCGAACGGGCCAGGGACCGGGTGACCAGTTCCTGGTCGAGGCGGCTCATGCCTGCTCCTGCGAGGTGGCATCCAGGTCGGCGGTCAACGAGGCCAGCAGGTCCTCGAAGATGGCCAGGTGTTCGGCAACGGGGGTGGATGCCAGGGTTTCCAGGACTTCGAGGTCTGTCGTCGATGCGCGTGAATCCGAGGGGGCGCCCGGGCGTGGCCCGGGGACCGCTGCGCCGGGGCCGATGTTGGGAAGTGGGGTGTGGTTGCTGCTCATCATCACCATCGAGCCTATGGCTTGATGCCGACGATTTGGGAAAAGCTCAGCCTAGGTTCCACGGCGTGTTCCTGCCGCGGGTGGGCTAGCCACCAGGCCGCGCATGCCGCACGCCAGGAATCCAGGTCGGCTTCATCGCCGTCGATGGTGATCGTGTCGCCGTTGACCGAGGCCATGGCGGATCCGCAACGGACGCCGAACCCGGTGACCTCGACAACCGGGTAAGGCTCGTAGAGCCCGGAGAGGTCGGCCAGGAGATAATCGGGGCGTTCGGCAGTGCGGGCGGCCAGGGCCGTGCGCACCGTGTCGACTCCGGTAAGCACCAGCGCGGTGTTGAATGCGGCGTTGTTTCCGCCCAGGATGTCCGTATCGAGCCGGTCACCCACCACCAGCGGTCGGGTGGCCTGGAAAGTTTCGGCCGCGCGGCGGAAGAGCAGTGGCTCGGGCTTGCCCGCCACCAGCGGCTTGGTCTTGGTGGCGGCTGCGACGGCCTCGACCAGGGCACCGTTGCCCGGGGCTATGCCCTCGGCCCGCGGTATGGTCAGGTCGGTATTCGTGGCGACCCAAATGGCACCGCCATTAATCGCGAATGCAGCTTCGGCCAGGTCCTTCCAGCCGACGGCGGGGTCGAAGCCCTGGATGACACCCTGGGGGCCATCGTGGTGGCTGGAGACGATTTCCATTCCGAAGGAGCTGACGCAATCGCGCAGGTGGGCGCTGCCCACCACCAGGACCTTGGCGCCCCGGGGAAGTTCCTTGGCCAGGAGTTCAGCCCCCGCGTCGGCCGAGCCAAAGACTTGCTCGGCCGACGCGGGAGCGCCAAGTTGATTCAGGTGTGCGGCAACGGCACCCGGGGACCTTGAAGCGTTGTTCGTGACATACGCCAGGACCACCGAATGTTCCTGCAATCGATTCAGGGCCTCAATGGCCTTGGGAATTGCACCGTTGCCGGCATAGACGACGCCGTCGAGATCGGCGAGCAGCGCGTCAAAACCTGTAATCAGCATGGATGGATCGAATTCCTACTTTTCGTCGTTTTCGTCCTGGTCGATAACCGGGGACGTTCCGTTGGCCTCGGTGACGGCCGGGGCCTCGTCATCGAGTTCCGGGTTCGATTCCTCGGCCACTTCCTCCAGCGAGGACGCATCGACAACGTCGACGGCGTCTTCGTCAGAGAGACCTTCTTCTACGGCTTCTTCCGAGGATTCGTCGCCGTCTTCCGAGGAAGGGGTCTCCGACTCGACGAGATCGCGGGCGCGCGGGCGGCGTGCATCGGTTTCGTCGTCTTCGCCGAGGTCGATGATATCCGGTTCGGCGAACTCGCCGGTGCCCAGGGCTTCCTCGGCCACGGAGATCTGCTTGCGCCAGGTCGACGCTTCTTCGATGCGGCCCAGGTTTTCCAAGGCGTCTGCGTAGGCCGAGAAGAGGCGCGGGCTGTAGCTAAACGCGCGGTTCATGTCCAGCTGCGGGATCTCAAGTTCAGCCAAGGCTGCGTCGAGGTTACCCAAGTCGTTCTGGGCACCGGAAGCGACCATGGCCATTTCGACCTTGCCGTTGGTATCCAGTGTCTCGATGACCTCGCTGTGGGCAATTTCCAGCGCCTTTTCCGGACGACCAATTCCACGTTCGGAATCGGCGATCAGGGGCAGGTGCAGGTTGTTGCCGCTGATGCGACGGTGGGTACGGAATTCACGCAATGCTTCGGCAAACTCACCGGCAGCGTAAGCGGCCAGACCAACTGCTTCACGAACAACGGCAACGCGGCCGCCACGACGGGAAGCTGCGATGGTGTGCTCATACGCCAACTGCGGATCGATATCGATCAAGCGACCGGCCATGACCAGGTGCTTGGATACCCATTCGTTGTTGACGTCGTCAAGGTAACGCAGTTCCGCGCGGGTAATGCGGTCCAGTTCCTTGCCGGTTACATCGTCATCAATTTCCGGTGAGCGTCCGCGTTCCGGGCTGTTGGAGCTGCGAAGGTCGGCCGGGTTGTGGGCGCGGCGGTTCTCTTCGTCGCGCAGCGCTTCGAGGTCAGCAGTGCTGGCTTCGTTGCGGGGCTTGAATCCACCACGGTCTTCGCGAGGCTTGAATCCACCGCGATCTTCACGGGGCTTGAAACCGCCTTCACGACGGTCTTCGCGGGGCTTGAAGCCACCGCGATCTTCACGGGGCTTGAAGCCACCTTCACGGCGATCGTCGCCGCCACGGAATCCACCGCGGTCTTCGCGGGGCTTGAAGCCACCTTCGCGACGGTCATCGCCGCCACGGAATCCACCGCGGTCTTCACGGGGCTTGAAACCGCCTTCGCGACGGTCATCGCCGCCACGGAATCCACCACGGTCTTCACGGGGCTTGAAACCGCCTTCGCGACGGTCATCGCCGCCACGGAATCCACCACGGTCTTCACGGGGCTTGAAGCCACCTTCACGGCGATCGTCGCCGCCACGGAATCCACCACGGTCTTCGCGGGGCTTGAAGCCACCGCGATCTTCACGGGGCTTGAAGCCACCTTCACGGCGATCGTCGCCGCCACGGAATCCACCGCGGTCTTCGCGGGGCTTGAAGCCGCCTTCACGACGGTCATCGCCGCCACGGAATCCACCGCGATCTTCGCGAGGCTTGAAACCGCCTTCACGACGGTCATCGCCGCCACGGAATCCACCGCGATCTTCGCGGGGCTTGAAGCCGCCACGGTCTTCGCGGGGCTTGAAGCCACCGCGATCTTCGCGGGGCTTGAAGCCGCCACGGTCTTCACGGGGCTTGAAGCCACCTTCACGGCGATCGTCGCCGCCACGGAATCCACCACGGTCTTCGCGGGGCTTGAAGCCACCACGATCTTCACGGGGCTTGAAACCACCTTCACGGCGGTCATCGCCGCCACGGAATCCACCACGGTCTTCGCGAGGCTTGAAGCCACCTTCACGGCGGTCATCGCCACCCCGGCGGAAGCCGTCGCTGTTGTTCGGCTTAGAACCATTTCGGTCGCGGTTGTCCTTTGACCCGAAGCCCTTGTTTTCGTTTGACACTAGATGTGTTCCTCTCAAAAGGGTCTTCAGTTTTGGACCCCACGCATGAACCAGTGGACCTCCGCATCTCACGGAAGCCCACACTAAAATCTTTTTGCCCTCACCAGGGCATTGAACGCCTGCATCTATCTTAGTCGAGCGTACCGAGTCGCCTTCGTGATTTGAACCAATAGTGCGCAACGCAACTGATCAATACTACGGCAGAATCTCGACAACTCCCGTGGATCATCAGGCCAATCCGATTGGACTCAAGATCTCGAATCGCCGGCGAGCAATTTCAATCCCACGAATTAGTTCACTCGGCATGGAGCTAACCTGCTTCGAGTAGAGCGACGTGTCGAAGACGGGACCAATTCAAGCAGCCGCACATTTCCAAGTCGCGAACCTTCTTCTGCACCTCCAACTCGTCGATTCGCTCGATTGGCATGACGATGACATCATGAAAACCGCGAATTTTATCGAGGCTGCTAAATAGCGTCTCTTGGTAGTGATGTTCTGGCGACTTGGTAGTGTCCCCTCTGGGCAGTTGTTAGCGCGTTTCCGGCGAAGTGGTAGTGCGTCGAGCTATTTGTCGTATTGGCCAA
>NZ_JAOYTG010000015.1:0-120323 GCF_025847175.2 Paeniglutamicibacter sp. ZC-3
TCGCGTCAAAGCTCCTGGCCCTCGCGGCAGGAATCTGGCACAACTGGAAAACCAACGCACCCCGCAAACGCTCCCTAACCGCCTACGACCACTGAAATGATTAGGACTTAATCATCTAGCAGGCCCCTCAATTTCTTTGCTGCTTGGCCTGGGAGGGCTTGTTGTGGCTGCCATGATGTCGTGTCCGTTGCGGTGGATCGTGTCGGGCCACGGAACATTGGCCCTGCAAAAAAGAAGACGGCCGCTGGCCACTCCCAAAATACGGGGTGGCCAGCGGCCGTCTTGAATTCTCGTCGCTGCGGTCGGCAGTGACTTGGAGCAGGGTTAGAGGCGGCCCTGCGCGATGGCCAACATACGGCGCAGCGGTTCCGCGGCGCCCCAGAGCAACTGGTCACCCACGGTGAAGGCCGAGATGTACTCCGGGCCCATTTCCAGCTTGCGGATGCGGCCCACCGGGATGTCCAGCGTGCCGGAAGCGGCGACGGGGGTCAGCGCGTCAACGGTGGCTTCCTTGGTGTTGGGCACGACCGTGGCCCACTCGTTGTCCTCGGACAGCAGCTTCTCGATCTCGGCGACCGACAGATCCTCGGTGAGTTTGAGGGTCAGTGCCTGTGAGTGCGAGCGCATGGCGCCGATGCGGACGCACAAGCCGTCCACGACGACCTTGTTGGCCTCGGTGTTGCCCAGGATCTTGTTGGTTTCGACCCCGGCCTTCCACTCTTCCTTGGACTGGCCATTGCCCAGGTCCGCGTCGATCCACGGGATCAGCGAGCCTGCCAGCGGCACACCGAACTGGGTGGCGTCCAGGCCGCCGCGCTGGGCTGCGAGGACCTTCCTGTCGATCTCCAGGATTGCGGAGGCCGGGTCGTCGAGTTCGGAGGCCACGTGGCTGTTGATGTCGCCGAACTGGGTCAGCAGTTCGCGCATGTGGCGGGCGCCGCCGCCGGAAGCAGCCTGGTAGGTCATCGAGGTGCTCCACTCGACCAGACCGTTCTTGAACAGTCCACCCAGGCCCATCAGCATGCAGGAGACGGTGCAGTTGCCGCCCACAAAGTCCTTGGTGCCAGAGGCCAGCGACGCGTCGATGACGTTGCGGTTGATCGGATCAAGCACGATCACCGAATCGTCGTTCATGCGCAGCGTGGAGGCGGCGTCGATCCACAGCCCGTCCCAGCCGCGCGAGCGCAGCGAAGCGTGCACCTTCTGGGTGTAGTCCCCGCCCTGGGCGGTGACGATGATTGGCAACTTGGCCAGGGTGTCGATGTCAAAGGCATCCTGCAGCGCGGGTGCGCCGTCGGCAAAAGCCGGGGCTGCACCGCCCGCGTTGGACGTGGAAAAGAATACGGGGTCGAGATTCGCGAAGTCGCCCTCGTCCTGCATGCGTTGCATCAGGACAGAGCCAACCATGCCGCGGTAACCGACAAAGCCAACGGATGAAGTCATGGTTCCAGCTTAAGGGGTGCAGGGCCTCTATGGGGATTCGATGACGTGCCGAGGCCCGGGAACGCAAAAGGGGCACCCCTTCCGGAACTACTCCGGGAAGGGTGCCCGCTCAGCGCATCAACCGGCGGGCCGGTCGCGTGATGCCGCTATTTGTTGCCGCCCGCCAGCAGGGCCTTGCGCATGCCCACCAATTTGAGGGAGCCGAAGGCAAAGACCTGGGTGAAGACCAGCAGCAGGATCAGGCCCATGATCTTGGATCCCGTGAGGACCAGGAAAAGGCCCAGCCCGGCAAAAATGAGGGCGAAGAGTGGGAAGAGCATGTACCCGATGACAAAGAGCGCCTCGGGGTTGGTCTTCAGTGCCTTGAGGGCTTCCTTCATGACTTCCGCTCCCACGCCTCGACGCGGTACTCGGTGCCGTTGGCAGCCGTCAGCCATCCGGTATCGGGATCCGAAAGCAACTTCGTCCATGCCGAGTCCAGGGCCGGGGCCTTGGTATCGCCCTTGGGGCTGGCATTGATCACGGTCTTGATGGCCAGGTGGGCGCCATCGGTGAGCGCGGCGTAGATCTCTCCGCCGCCGATGACCCAGATTTCCTCCGCGCCTTCGGCTGCCCGCGCTGCCTTCAGTGCCTGGTCGGTGGAGCCAACGGGAACCGCGCCGGCGGCGCGCAGTGCGCCATGGAGGGATGCATCACGGGTGATCACGATGTTGGTGCGCCCGGGCAACGGGCGGAACTTCTCCGGGAAGGATTCCCAGGTCTTGCGGCCCATGATCACCGGGTGGCCGATGGTGGTGCGCTTGAAGTGCGCCAGGTCCTCGGGCAGGGACCACGGCATGGTGCCGCCGGCACCGATGACGCCGTCAGCGGCCTCGGCCCAGATCATGCCGATGCGCTCGCTTGTGGTGGTTTCGGCGCGGTGTCCGGCGCTCTGGTTCGTGTTGCTCATACGGCGATGGGGGCCTTAATCGTCGGGTGGTGTTGGTAGTCCTCGATCACGAAGTCGTCCAGTCCGTAGTCGAAGATCGAATCGGGGGTGCGCGTGATGCGCAGGCGCGGGTATGGGTAGGGCTCGCGGGTCAGCTGCTCGGTGACCTGTTCGACGTGGTTGTCGTAGATGTGGGTGTCCCCGCCGGTCCAGACGAACTCGCCGGGTTCCAGTCCAAGCTGGTCGGCCATCATGCAGGTCAGCAGCGCGTAGGAGGCGATGTTGAAGGGAACGCCCAGGAACATGTCGGCGCTGCGCTGGTAGAGCTGGCAGGAGAGCTTGCCGTCGGCCACGTAGAACTGGAAGAACGCGTGGCAGGGCGGCAGCGCCATGTTCTCGATCTCGGCGACGTTCCAGGCCGAGACGATATGCCGGCGCGAATCCGGGTTGGCGCGCAGCGAGTCCATGACCTGGGAGATCTGGTCGATGTGGCCTCCGTCGGCCGTGGGCCAGGAGCGCCACTGGACGCCGTAGACCGGACCCAGCTCGCCGTTTTCGTCGGCCCACTCGTCCCAGATCTTCACGCCGTTCTCGCGCAGGTATGACGTGTTCGAGTCCCCGCGCAGGAACCACAAAAGCTCCACTGCCACGGACTTGAAGTGGACGCGCTTGGTGGTGATCAACGGAAAGGATTCGGCGAGGTCAAAACGCATCTGGCGGCCAAAGACGCTGGAGGTTCCGGTGCCGGTGCGGTCGCCCTTGGGGGTGCCGTTGGCCAGGACGTCCCGGAGCAAATCTTCGTAGGGGGTTTGAATCTTCACTGGTTCAGTCTAGACGGTGACGGGACCACTGCCGCGGAAGCCGGTATCCGATAGGCGCCCACGGGGGCTCGGCACGTGCCGGGGCCGGTTTGAACCGGCGTCGGCCCGCGGGCCTGAGCCTTGATGTGATTCCCGGCGCGCGGGCGCGTCGGCGTGGGTGGGCGCCCCGTCCCATCCAGGCTCGGCCCATCCACACTTCACATGGCACACCCCCCTATGATGACTGGCCACCATTTCACGGCCCCCTCAGGCGATATGCCGACGGACAGTCGGTGGAGCCTCGACACTGGTGTTACTCCCGCCGCCTTGGTAGCTTTCAACGCATGGCCATCAAACTTGAGAACGTCGGAATCGCCGTTCGCGACCTCGAAGAGGCCATCGCCTTTTTCACCGATCTCGGCCTGACGGTCATCGGACGCGACACAGTCAGCGGCGAATGGACCGACACCGCCGTCGGCCTTGACGGTAACCACGCCAACATCGCGATGCTCCAGACCCCGGACGGTCATGGTCGTCTCGAACTCTTCGAATACATCCATCCCAAGGCGATAGAGTCGGACCCGACACGTCCCAACGACATCGGCATGCACCGCGTGGCCTTCTCGGTGGACAACATGGACAAGGCCCTCGAGGTGGCAGCAAAGCACGGGTGCCATCCGCTACGCGGAGTGGCGACCTATCAGGACGTGTACAAGCTCACGTACCTCCGTGGCCCCAGCGGAATCCTCGTGATGCTTGCCGAGGAACTGAAAAAGTCCGACACCTGAATCGACCCAATCGTCCTGGACGTTGCATTCGGAAAGTAACCCACGCAGATTTTGCATGTGGAAGTCGCAGTTCGCAACGCCCTTGACGCCCGGTTGGCACCGGCTTTTTCGGACTGTGCAGCACAACCAACGGTCGCGCCGGTCCTATTCGCCGGAGCGCAGCTTGCCCTGGAACAGGGAAAGCAGGGCGGCGTCGTCGATCCCGCTATGCCGGGCGGTGGCGATGAGCTCGTCCATCAGGGAATGCACACGCTGCACGGGCACGGTGGCCGGGCGCGCGGCGGGGCTGGTCACCACGGTCCCCAGTCGCCGCCGGCTCTCGACAAGGCCGCGGGCCTCAAGCTCCTTGTAGGCCCGTGCCACGGTTCCGGTGGCCACGCCCAGGTCGCCGGCCAGGGCACGCACCGTCGGCAGCCGTGTCCCGTCGGACAGGTGGCCAACGGCAATCAGCGAGGCGATTTGGGCGCGGATCTGTTCAAAAGGGGGAGTGGCATCGCGAAGGTCGACGGTGATCAGCGTGCTCAATGGCTGCTCATGCTAGGGATTTGTGGGCTGTGCCGCCGCGCCGGGTAGGCCGTGGCGGCCGGCAACAGGCATAGCAGAAGGCCCAAGACCAAGGTGGAAAGTTGGAAGCCCGATGGTTCTTGGGACACGTACATTGACTCTCCATAACCGGTGCCGCTAGGGGTCCAATAGGTGGGGTCGCCCAGGATGGAGGCAACCAGCAGCGACACGCCTCCGAGTAGCCGCATCCCGCGATGGGCCAGGATGATGCGGATCTTGGTGTCCTCGATGGTGCTGGCCCCGTGCAGCGGGCGGCGGCGGGTTGCAGTGCCGTGAAGCGCCCAGGCCAGGGCGGCCACCACGGCCAGAATGCCGACCATCCACCACGCGGCGACCCGTGTTGCCGCCGGAGCGGCGAGAACAAAGGTCGTGATGGTTGCGATGGCCGCTGTCACCGACATGGAAACCACCACCAGGAACCATACCGGCAACAGATGTCGTCGTCGTTCGGCGTGGACGGGACCCTGCCCCAGTCGGCAGATGATGATCCTCGAGGCTGTGAGGTTCAAGATGAGGTGGATGGCGGAAGCCGCCAGCAAGGCCAGCGCCAGGGAACC
Source organism: Paeniglutamicibacter sp. ZC-3 (assembly GCF_025847175.2). Classification (NCBI taxonomy): domain Bacteria; kingdom Bacillati; phylum Actinomycetota; class Actinomycetes; order Micrococcales; family Micrococcaceae; genus Paeniglutamicibacter; species Paeniglutamicibacter sp. ZC-3. The sequence continues at coordinate 5,081 of NZ_JAOYTG010000015.1, forward strand.
TAGCGCCTCCAGTCTGGTGGGTGCGAGGGCCGTGAACGAATAGGTCCGCATCCCGTCTTCCGCCGTGGTGACAAGGGGGCTGGCGCCCAATCCGGCGAACAGCACAATGGCCAACACCGGGACAAGGGAAAAGAGTTGGGTTAACAGCAGGAAGTCACGGGCCTTGGCGAAGGTGCCCGAGGGTGTTCCGGCCACCGCGCGGACGGATGCGGAGGGTTCGGCGAGTCGCGGCGGAGCCCAGGCCAGAATCACCACGACGACCAGCAACATGCACAGGGAACCGGCTCCGGACAGGACGTTGGCCCGGTCCTGGGCGGTCGAGTCGAATCCGGCGCCGGGATCCCCGAGTGGCATGGCCAACTCGCCGCGTGCCCTGATTCCGTCGGCCAGGTAGTTCAGGGCCGCCGCACCGAATCCGGAGACGACGAGGATGGCGGTCCGCAGCAACCGGTTGATCCAGATGGAGCGCAGGACCGCATTGTCATGCGCGTCCAGGGAATCCATCGGCGGGCGACGCACCACGACGGCGGCGGCGCCAAGGGCGCCCAGGAGCACCAGTCCGAGCCCACCGAGCAGGTAGGGTCCCACCTCGGAACCGGGCCGAACCCCGGCAACGCCCGAGACATGGGGCTGCGCGGGCCCCGCCTCGTCCCCGGTGGAATAGTCCTCCAGGTTGTCCAGGTCAACAACGTGCCCGAACTCGTCCACCGGGTTTCCATATCTGTCCTCCGCTCCGTCGTAGACAGGGCCCTGGTGGATCTCCTCGCTGCCCGAGTCGCTGCCGGTGCGGCTCGGGGCCCCGGGATCGTTCCAGGCCACGATGAGAAGCGCAGTGCTGATGATGGCGCACAGTAGCAGGAATCCTGCCAGGAAGCGTGGGAAGACGTCCCTGACGCGGCGCACCTCCAGCGATGCCGAGCGCACCGGCCGCAGGTGCCTGGGCCAGGTGAATTGCCCCAGGATGTACACCAGCCCGAGCCATAGCCCGGGGGCGGCGGCGTGCATGAGCATGGTGGGAGCCGCTGGGTCTGTGGGCGTGCCGGGGGACGGGTTTGCCCAGAGGTTGGCCAGGCCAGATGTCCCCGAAGCCAGGAAGGCGATCAGTGCCGTCCAGAACGCGTGGCGCGAGATGGCCTCGGTGGTGTTTGTGGCGTTTGGGCTCGCCACAAAGAAGCGCAGCAGCACGTAGATCAGTGCGGCCGAGCCGGCCAGGCCGAAGCCGATGGAGGTCAACGCGTCGCTCATCCGGGTCTCCTTGGGAGGATCAAACTTTGTCTCAATGTATCAAGTCATTGAGACAAAGTTCGCGTCCCCGGAGCCACAATGGCCCGATGCCGGTCGAATCGTTACCGAGTGGCCACCTCGGGATCAGGCGAGCAGGTCGTTGTACTCCGGATAGCGCCGCAGGTAGTCCTGCACGTAAGTGCACTCGGGAACGATCTTCAGCCCGCGTTCGCGCATCTGCTCCAGCACCAACGTGACCAGGGCCCGGGCATAGCCGCGGCGGCCGTATTCCTCGTTGATGATGGTGTGCTGCAACGTCGCGACGCCGTCCTCCAGCCGGTACCCCAGAAAGCCCACGAAGGTGGCTCCGTGCCAGAGCCCGTAGCGTCCGCGGTCCGCATCGTGGTCCAGCCGCAGCCCCTGGTGCACGATCTTTTCCTGGGTGGTGCCGTGATCCTGTTGGGCCATGATGCGCTCCTTAGCAAAGCTCGAAAACCGTACCGGCGCCGCGCCAAACGGGCGCCTGGTTATGAGACTACCGTGAAGGGGTGGGCTCTAGTCGTCAAACGCGTCGTAAACTTCCACGGAGACAAGTTTCCCCTTGCCAGAAGCCGGTTGGTGGACCACGATGACGGCGCCGGGACGAAGGTACGGGTCGTGGGCGGGAAGGAATCCGGCCAGCGCCCCATCCATCCGGGCCCGCAATTCGGTGAGCACCAGCGGCAGCACCGGGCGGTGCGTGCACAGTGCCTGGGACCGGCGCTTGTCCAGCAACTTGGCCACGGTGCGCTGCGCCTTGGCCGGGCGACGCGTGGCCTCGTGCTCGGTGACCGATGCCAGCAGCTTGACGGTGAACCGGTGCTGCTGCAGGTAGGGGGCAACCGTCTGCACGCAGCGTGTCCAGGGGCTCGAGGCCACCTTGGCCGGACGCCAGGAATCCAGCAGTCTGGCCACGGCCAGTGCCTGCCGCCGGCCGGTGGCCGCCAGCGGGCGCTTGCCTTCCTCGCGGGTCCAGTTGGAGCGAGGCTTCGCCTTGGCATGCCGCACCACCACGAACGGGCGGGTTTCCAGCGTGCCGTTGTCGTGGGCCTGGACCAGGCCCTCGAGCGGACCCAGGTCCCCGGGGTTGGTGATCCACTGCCGCGCAACCTTGGGCGTGGCCCAGCGCACCGCATCGGTTTCCTTCCCGTCCGGGATCGGCCGGGTGCCCGGGGACTTCGCCGCCCAGTAGTAGACCACCTTGTTTCCGGCACCGACCGGGTAGGTCATGGCGGGCAGCGGAATGCCCAGTTGGACCTCCAGGCCGACCTCCTCGAAGACCTCCCGGGTGGCGCACTCGGGCATGGTCTCCCCGTCGTCGAGCTTGCCCTTGGGCCAGGACCAGTCGTCGTAACGGTCGCGGTGGATCATCAGGACCTCGAGCTCGCCGGCAACGACGCGCCAGACCAGGGCCCCGGCGGCACGCACCGCAAATTGACCTTCGCGGATTTCGGCCGCATCGCTTGAACGCACGAATTGCACGCCCTTAGCGCCTGACCACGGTGCGCTGGCGGGCACGCGATTCAATGAGCCAGGACTGGATGTCGGCCAGCGGGGCCCCGTCCTCGTCCTTGTGGTGCCTGGTCCATTCGCCGTCGGAGTCCAGGTGCCAGCTGGCGGTGCGTGGATCCATGTAGCGGTCAAGGAGCCGCACCAGGTCGCTGATGTCCTCGCGGCTGCTCAGCGAAACCAGCGCCTCGACGCGGCGGTCCAGATTGCGGTGCATCATGTCCGCGGAGCCGATGTAGATGATCGGTTCCCCGGCGTTGGAGAACATGAACACGCGGCTGTGCTCCAGGAACCGGCCCAGGATCGAGCGTACGCGGATGTTTTCGCTCAGCCCCGGAACCCCCGGGCGCAAGGCGCAGATCCCGCGGACGATCACGTCCACCTGCACCCCGGCCTGGGAGGCGCGGTAGAGCGCGTCGATGATGGCCTCGTCGACCATCGAGTTCACCTTGATCACCACGCGCGCGGCCAGCCCGGCCTTGCGGTTGGCGATCTCCGCCTCGATCTTGTCGATCAACCCGCTGCGCAGCGAACGCGGGGCCACCAACAGGCGCCGGAACGTCGAGCGCGGGGCGTAGCCCGAGAGCTGGTTGAACAGGCGCGAGAGGTCCTCGCCGACTGCGTCGTCGGAGGTGAGCAGGCCCAGGTCCTCGTAGTAGCGGGCGGTGCGCGGGTGGTAGTTGCCGGTGCCGATGTGGCAGTAGCGGCGCAGCTTGTCGCCCTCGCGGCGGATCACCAGGGAGAGCTTGGAGTGGGTCTTCAGGCCCACGATCCCGTAGACCACGTGCACGCCGGCCTGCTCGAGCTTCCGCGCCCAGGAGATGTTGGCCTGTTCGTCGAACCTGGCCTTGATCTCCACCAGCGCCAGGACCTGCTTGCCGGCCTCCGCTGCGTCGATGAGCGCATCCACGATCGGCGAATCGCCACTGGTGCGGTACAGCGTCTGCTTGATCGCCATGACCTTGGGGTCGGCGGCGGCCTGCTCCAGGAAGGCCTGCACCGAGGTGGAGAAGGAGTCGTAGGGGTGGTGCAGCAGGATGTCGCGGCGGCGCATCGCGGCAAACACGTTGGCTGCCTTGGAGGTCTCGGACTCGTTGAGGAAGCGCGAGGTGTGGGCCAACTGCTTGGGGTAGTGCAGGTCGGAGCGGTCGATGTTCGCGATCACGCCCAGCCCGCGCAAATCCAGCGGGGCGGGCAGCGCGAAGACCTCGTCCTCCTCGATGCCCAGCTCGCGCACCAGCAGGGCGCGGATGTTCGGGGAAATGTCCTCCACGACCTCCAGGCGCACCGGGGGACCGAAGCGGCGGCGCAGCAGCTCCTTCTCCAGGGCCTGGAGCAGGTTCTCCGCGTCGTCCTCCTCGACCTCGAGGTCCTCGTTGCGGGTGACGCGGAAGAAATGGTGCTCGACGATGTCCATGCCCGGGAACAGGTAGTCCAGGTGCACGGCGATCACGTTCTCGAGCGAGATGAAGCGCGCGACCCTGCCCGCGGAGTTGCCGGCGCGCGGGCCATCCACCGAAATCAGCCGCGGCATCACGTCGGGCACCTTCAGCCTGGCAAAGAGCTCCTTGCCGGAGACCGGGTTGCGGACCACCACTGCCAGGTTCAGCGAGAGCCCGGAAATGTAGGGGAAGGGGTGCGCCGGGTCGACGGCTAGCGGGGTGAGGATCGGGAAGACCTGATCGATGAACCAGCGGCGCAACTCCTCGCGGGCGCGTTCGTCAAGGTCCTTCCAGCCCACCAGCAGGATCTGCTCCTTTTCCAGGGCGGGGCGGACCTGCTCGGCGAAGACCTGGGCGTGGCGCAGCTGCAGGGCGTGCGCGTCGTTCAGCAGCAGCTCCAACTGGTCGATGGGGCTGGTTCCCGTGGCGGAGGGCACGGCAAGGCCGGTGGCGATGCGGCGCTTGAGGCCCGCGACGCGCACCATGAAGAACTCGTCGAGGTTCGAGGAGAAGATCGAGAGGAAGTTTACCCGTTCCAGCAGCTGCATTTCGGGATCCTCGGCCAACTCCAGCACGCGGGCGTTGAAGTGCAGCCAGCTCAGCTCGCGGTCAAGGAACCTGTCGTGGGCGAAGTCGCCCTCGGGGATCGGAGAGGGCTCGAAGTCGGGCAGCTCGATCCGGTCCTGGGTGGCCCGGGCCGCCGGGACATCGGTGATGCCCAATGCGGAGGTGACTGGGTACGGATCCATGGCTGTTGCCCCTAGCGTGGATGAGGGTGGAGATGTCGCGTGCCCACGGCGAGCCGGATGGGCACGCGGCCTTGCGTCACTGTCTACCTTACCGAAACCGGTGCGTACATGACGTCGACATCCCACTTGGTGAAGCCCAGTTTCCGGTAGAGCGAGACGGCAGCGGTGTTGTCGGCATCCACGTAGAGCATCAGCGCATCCAGGCCCAGGGAATTGAGGTGGTCGATGCCTGCCAGGGTGAGCACCTTGCCCAGGCCGGTGCCCTGCGCCTCGGGGATCACGCCCACGACGTAGATCTCGCCGATGGCCTGGTGCTTCCCGGTGGTGGGGGAGGACACCGCTGGGTGCACCTTGGTCCAGTGGAAGCCCAGGATCCTGCCGGTGGCATCGACGGCCAGCAGGAAGCCGGCCGGATCGAACCAGTCCTCCTCCATGCGCGCGGCCAGGTCGTGGCGGGTCATCGCACCCTGTTCGGCGTGGTGCGCGAAGGCCGCTGCATTCGCTGCAACCCAGCCCTCGGCGTCGGTCTCCGGGTCGAAGGCGCGGATCGAAATGCCGGCCGGGACCACCAGGGCCGGTACCTGGGTGCCGGTGACCATGCGCATGCGCCACAGCTCGCGGACCGGAATAAAGCCAAAGCGCTCGGCCAGCTTGGCCGCGGCCTCGTGGTTCCCGTGGGCCCAGGCGCGCAGCCTGCCCAGCTCGGTCTTGCCGGCCAGGGCCGTGAGCAGCGCGCCGGCGATGCCCGAGTCGCGGAACGCGGGGTGCACCACCATTTCCAGGGTTCCCGGCGCGCCGGCATCGCCGAGCACCGCGACGGCGGCCCCCACCAGTTCGCTGGAGGACGTGTCGGAGCCGTCCTGGAGGTAGGCGTAAGCCCCCAGCAGGGACGCCGATTCGGGGGCGCTGCGCAATTCGAGGAGGGTCTGTTCGCTCAGCGGCGGGTTGCCGTCGGCTTCCTCCCCGGCGGCCACCAGCAGGTGCAGCGCGGAGAGCACGCCCGGGTCCGGGGCGCCGGCAAGCATGTCGATGGTGACTTCGGGATTCGTCGCAGCGTTCATATCCCTAAGATAGCCGCAGCGGCGCCTAGGCGTCGATGACCTCGGGGTTTTCGTGGCGTTGCGAGGCGAAACGGTAGCCCACGTTGCGCACCGTGCCGATGAGTTGTTCGTGGTCGGTGCCCAGCTTGGCGCGCAGCCGGCGCACGTGCACGTCCACTGTCCGGGTGCCTCCGTAGTAGTCGTAGCCCCAGACCTCGTGCAGCAGCTGCTCGCGGGTGAACACCCGCCCGGGGTGCTGGACCAGGTACTTGAGCAGCTCGAATTCCTTGTAGGTCAGGTTCAGCGGGGATCCGTGGACCTTGGCGGTGTAGCTGGCCTCGTCGATCAACACGCCCGCGGCGCGGATCGGCGCGCCGGCGGTTTCCCCGTCGGGGGCCGAGCGGGCGATGGCCAGGCGCAGCCGTGCCTCGACCTCGGCGGGCCCGGCGGTGTCAAGGATCACGTCGTCGACCTGCCAGGATGCGGAGATCGCCGCCATTCCGCCCTCGGTCAGCACCAGCAGCAGCGGGCAGGCGATGCCGGTGGTGCGCAGCAACTGGCACAGCGTGCGGGAGGCTGCCAGGTCCTTGCGGCCGTCGACCAGCACCACCTCGGCGCCCTCGGTGGTCAGCAGCGCCGCGCCCTGGGCGGGCATGACGCGCAGCGTGTGGGAGAGCAGTCCCAGGGACGGAAGGATGTCGGACGAGGGCCCGGGGGCGTTGGTCAATAGCGCGATGACGGCCATCGATGCGATCCCTCCCACATGTTTGGGTTGCCGATTTCCCGGCGCGGGCAGCACATGCCGCCCAGACCCGAACCATCGGTGTTTACATCATGAAGTATAGATTGCCGTGCGTTTCCATTACGTTTCCGACGCTTGTAACACGCACCGCCGCCCGGCGTCCAAACGGGGTGTGAAGGGCGGGATAAGGCAGGATGTAACCTGTGAGACTCAAAGTTTTGGCCACAGGAACACTTGCCCTTGCACTGGTCGTCGGGGCGAACTTTGTGCCCGGTGCCACGGGCTGGCCGGCGCTCGGCGTCACCCTGGCGTTGCTGGCCGCGTTCGCGCTCGGCTGGCCGCGCCTGATGAAGGTGCCAGCGCCGAATCCGGTGTCCCTGGTGATCTTCCTGGTCGGCGCGGCGGCGGCGGTGCTGGGCCTCTGGGCGCGGCCGGGCCCGGGGCTGGGGTGGGTGGCACCGTCGCTGGCCGCCGGCCTCATCCTGATGTTCTTGACCCAGCTGGTGCGCGGCACCGACGCGCAAAAGCGACTGGATTCGGTGGCCACCGGCATCTGCGGCATGCTCATAGCCGCATTCGGTTCCGGCTGGGCGGTGCTGGGGACCGATTCCGACGGCCGTGCCGTGGCCCTGATGGCAGGGATCGCCATCCTGGGCGCAGCGGTGCCCGGGGTCTCGCGGCTGCCTGACCGCGTCGTCTTCCCGCTGGGCTTTGTGCTGGCAGTGCTCTTCGGCGGTGCCGCCAGCCTGCTGCACCCCGATCTCAGCGTGGTTCCGGGCCTGGTCCTGGGCGCGGCCTGCGGCCTGGTCGTCGTGGGCACGCGGGCCATGCTCGTTTCCCTGGGCGGTCCCAAGGGGCCGGCGCAGATGGCCGCCGCCGCACTGGCCCCGTTGCTGGTCTGCGGATCGGTGACCTGGTACGTCATGTTGCTGTTGGTCTAGCCCCCGGGGGCCGGCGGGCCACCGCCACGGCCGATGTCATGAAAGGCCCGGGGTGCCCGCCGAACCGGTTAGGATGGTGGCATGAACGAATACCTTGGACTCGAAATCTTCTTCCTCTCGCTACTGACCCTGGCGGGCCTGGGCATGGCCGGCTTCGCCGGACTCGTCGTGGCGCGCCTCTTCAAGGGCCAGAAGTAAAGAACAAACAGCACTAGGAAGCGCGCGCATGGCAATCGAGATTCCCACCGACCTGACCCCCGAACTGGTGCCGCTGTCGTGGCTGATCGGGACCTGGGAAGGCACCGGCCGCCTGGGCGCCGGCGAGGCGGACGACGAATTCTTCTTCCAGCGCGTGAGCTTCAACCAGAACGGCCTGCCGTTCCTGGAATACAGGTCGGAATCCTGGATCACCGACGAGCAGGGCAACACGTTGCGTCCGCTCACCGTTGAATCGGGATTCTGGTCCCTGGAGCGTCCCATGGTGGACGCCGACCTCGGACCCGGAATGACCCCCGGCGATGTTGTTCCCGCCCTGCGTTCGGCCCAAGACGTTGAAGACTTGCGCACCGACGAGGGCGGGTTCAAGATCCAGGTCGACATCGCGCACCCCGGGGCGATCTGTGAACTGTATTACGGCGTCATCAAGGGCCCGCAAATCCAGCTGGCCACCGACCTGGTGATGCGCGGAACCAACGCCAAGGACTACGCCTCGGCCACCCGGATCTACGGGCTGGTCAACGGGGACCTGTTCTGGCGCTGGGATGTATCCACCGGCGGCAACGACCTCAAGGCACACGCCTCGGCCGCCCTCAAGAAACAGGGATGACCACCATGGCGCTTTCGCCGTTGTTGACACGACCCGGCGCCGTCGCCGCGTCCGGGATCGATGAGGGCGTCGCCGCCCACTACGGGGAGCTGAACAAGGAGCAGCAGAAGCTGCTCGCCGGCACCGCGGTGGCCGACCTGTCCCACTTCGGGGTGGTGACGCTGTCCGGCGAGGACCGCTTCTCCTGGCTCAACACCCTCTCCAGCCAGTCCCTGACCGGGCTTCGCGAGGGCCAAAGCACCCAGACGCTGCTGCTCACGGTGCAGGGCCGGATCGAGTTCGACATCCGCGTGCTCGCCCACGCCGACAAGCTCTGGCTGGTCGTCGAGCCCGGCCAGGCCGAGCCGCTGGCCGCGTTCCTGACGCGCATGCGCTTCATGCTGCGCGTGGAAATCACCGACGTCTCTGCGGAATATGCCGTCGTGGGTGCCTGCGCAGCGCAGCCGGCCTTGGCGAAGTACCCGGTCTGGGTCGACCCGTGGCCCGGCGTCACCACCGGAGGCTACGCCTATTCGGAGCCCGAACACCCGGGGAACGAGCGCCCCTGGTACCTCTACCTGGTTCCCGCCGGCGAACTCGAGACGGCCGTGGCCGGTCTCCCGCTGGCAGGGATGCTCGCGGTGGAGGCGCTGCGCATCGCCGCCTGGCGCCCGCGCTTCGGCTTTGAGACCGATGAGAAGGCCATCCCGCACGAGCTGGACCTGATCCGCACCGCCGTGCACTTGGACAAGGGCTGTTACAAGGGCCAGGAAACCGTGGCCCGCGTGCACAACGTCGGGCGCCCGCCGCGCCGCCTGGTGTTCCTGCAGCTGGACGGCTCGATGCACACGCTGCCGGCCGTGGGTTCCCCGGTGATGGTGGGGGAGAAGGTCGTCGGCTCACTGACCTCGGTGGCCACGCACTTCGAGGCAGGGCCCGTCGGGTTGGCGCTGATCAAGCGCAACATCGACACCGAACTTGAGCTGGAGGTCGTTGACGGCGAGGAGCGCTATGCGGCCAAGCAGGAAGTCATCGTGACCCCCGAGGCCGGGCAGATCGCCGGCCGCTTCACCGGGTTCATCCGCCCGCCGCGCTAGAAAACACTCCGTGATGCAGGACGCCCGGCCGGGGAATCGGCCGGGCGTTTTGCATGGACGAGCATGCACCAAAGCCCGGTGCGGTCCTTATATTCGTGGGGCAGGAAGCCTGCGGGGCAGTCCTCGGGCGTTCAGGCTGCGCTTTCCAACCGTTCACGTGGACCTCGTACCGTCGCCCGCATGCCTTCTTTCACATTCGGGCGCGTTCTCGCCCTCGCCGCCGCGGCCGGCGCGCTGTCCCTTTCCTTCACTCCCGCTGCCCTTGCTGCCCCTACGGAAACACACGCCGGCGCGCAGGACGGCGCAAAAACCGCGTCCCCCGGAAAGGGGCAGGGCACGGGCGCCGGGCGGTGCCACGCACCGGGCCAACCGCCTGTCCCGTCGGAGGAAGGCACCCTGGCCTACTTCCAGGACGCCCATGAGTACAGCCCGCGCGAGCACGCCGACGGCCACCGTGGCGGCATTGCCCGCCTTGCCACGGTTCTGGACCGCATCGAGGCCGCCAACGAGAACCCGGCGACGATCTTCGGCGGCGACATGGCCGGCGGCAGCCTGTTCGGCGGCGTCTACAAGGGGTTCCCGTTCGTGGAGGCGTTCAACGACCTTGGCGTGGACGCTGCAACCTTCGGCCAGCATGACTTCGACTTCGGGCTCCAGGCCGCGCTTGACCTGGTGAATGCCTCGGAATTCCCGTGGATTGCCTCCAATCTCGCCTACAAGGACGGCAGCGTGTTCCTGCCCGGCGCCGTGGCCGGAAGCGTGGAAGCCGGTGAGCTGAGCGTCGGGGTCATCGGCCTCACCGGATCGCTGCAGAACAGCTCCGCCAATGCCGAGCTCAACCAGCGTCCCTACCTCGAGTCCACCCGGGCCGGAGTGAAACTGCTGCAGGAGCAGGACGTCGACGTCATCGTCGTCTCGGGCCAGATCGACCGGGCCGAAGGGCTCGAGCTCATGGCCCAGGTCCCCGAAATCCAGGTTCTCATGCGTGAGGAGAACAGCGGCTCGTCCCCGGCCGAGGCGCTCGAGCTGGGCAAGGAGCGCCTGATGGTCACCGGCATGGGCGACTACGGCGTGGTCGCCGAGATCGACATCGCCAAGGACCTCTGCGGCAACATCAGCACGGGCGCCGTCCTGCACGACGTCGACGAATCGGTGGCCGAGGAGCCGTCGTGGGCGGCCAAGGCCGCCTTCTACGAGCAGGACATGGAAAAGCGTCTCGACGCAAGGATCGGGACGGCGAGAGGCGACTTTGGCCGCCGTGCCGCCGGCGAGCTGGCCGCCGATGCCTTCCGCGACTACTACCAGGCCGACCTCGGCTGGGCGAACGGCGGCGGCATCCGCGCCGAGATCGACGGCGGCGATCTCTCGCTGCGCGACCTGCACACCGTTTTCCCCTTCGGCAACCGGGCGATGCTCATCGAGGTCACCGGTCAACAGCTGATCGAGGGCCTGAACCAGGGCGCCGACTCCAGTCCCGGCGGCTACGGGGGCTTCCCACGGGTATCGGGCTTCACCTACACCTACTCCGAATCGGACCCGGCCGGCCAGCGCATTGGTGAGGTTCTCCTTCAGGACGGGACACCTCTGGATCCGGGCGCCACCTACTCCTTGGCCATCACCAACTACGTGGCAACGAACGGCGGTGACGGAGTGACGGCCTTCCTGAACGCCCCGATCGCGGTGTCGGCGGACGAGGGCACCGCGGACGTGAGCGCGCTGAGGGCGTATGTTCAGAAGCTTGGCACCGTGACGCCGAACGACATCCCGAGGGCAACCGTTCTCCCGTAGCCCAACGCCGGAAGGTCCGCCGGGGCCAAGGTGCGCGTGGGTGAAACCGCGGCCACCTCATTCGCCGGCCACCTCATTCGTGCCTGAGCCGGCGGATATGGCCTCAGGCCCCGTCGTGCAGTTTCAGGGACATCAGGGAACCGACCAGTTCGAATCCCAGCGAGGTGGCCAGGGCGTTGGCGGCGTCCTGGCCCTCCTTGATGCGCGCCTGCGGAATCAATCCCTCGCTCAAGGCGTCGTCCACAGCCAGCGCCGCGGCGTAGCGGCCCAGCCCGTGGCCGCGCAAGTGCGGGTGCGTGAGCACCGTGGTGTCGGCCAGCAGCCCGCCCGGCGCCCAATAGCCGGCACCGGCAACGGGCTCGGAGCGCGTGTCGGAGAACAGCACGAAGCACTGGTCCCAGCCGCCGAGCTCGGTGCTCGCGGCGTCGTCGCGCGGGGTGCCTTCGCGCAGCTCCGCCAGGTCCTCCACGTCGGTGGAAACGGTGATGTTCTCCGAATCCACGATGTCGAAGGGCGAATCGAGGTACGTCAGCGCATCGACGCCCAGCGAGCGGATCGACGGGGCCAGGCCCGAGGCATGCAGCAGCCCCAGCAGCCCCCGGTCATCGACGAAGTGCTGGTCGGCGGCCCCGCGCAGCAGCGGCAGGAATTGCTCCGGGGCGCGCACCACCTGGTGGTCGCCCAGGTGCAGCACCTCGACGCGGTCGGTGCCGATGGAGGGGACGAACAGGGACACCGGTGCGCGGTCGGGTTGCAGGGCGGAGTCGGGCACGGAAAACTCGCGGGCCCAGGACAGCGCGATGATGGCACGGGTGCCAAATTCAAGATTCACGTGTTCGAGCCTAATGCAGGAGCGGGCAGCCGATGGCGTTCGGCGGCACAAGCCACCGGTGTGAGGCGGGCAGGCCCAGGCGTGGCGCAGCGGATCAGCCGAAGAGGATCCGCGCCTCGTCGTAGCGGTCCTGCGGGACCCGCTTGAGGTTGTTCAGCGCTGCCTGGAACGGCACCCGGTTGATCTTGGTGCCGCGCAGGGCAACCATCGACCCCCAGGCCTCGTCGGCCACCGAATCCACCGCCGCCATGCCCAGCCGCGTGGCCAGCACCCGGTCAAAGGCGCTGGGCACCCCGCCGCGCTGGATGTGCCCGAGCACCGTGGCGCGGGTCTCGATGCCGGTGGCGTCCTCGATGAAGGGGGCCAGCTGTTCGCCGATGCCGCCCAGCCGCGGGCGGCCGAAGGCGTCCAGCCCGCGCTCGGAGAACGCCCCGTCGGCGCCCTCGGGCACAAAGCCCTCGGCCACGACCACCAGCGGGGCGCGCCCGCGTTCGTGCGCCTCCCGCACCCAGGCGTAGATCTGTTCCATGGTGGTTGACTGCTCGGGGATCAGGATGGCGTGTGCGCCGGTGGCCATGCCCGCATGCATCGCCAGCCAGCCCACGTGCCGGCCCATGACCTCGGCGATCATGCAGCGGTGGTGGGACTCGCCGGTGGTGCGCAGCCTGTCGATGGCCTCCACGGCGATCTGGTTGGCGGTGTCGAAGCCGAAGGTATAGTCGGTGGCGTCCAGGTCGTTGTCGATGGTCTTGGGCACCCCCACGATCTTCAGCCCGGCGTCGGTGAGCCGCTTGGCCCCGGCCAGGGTGCCCTCGCCGCCGATGGCGATCAGCGCGTCCACGCCGAGGCGTTCGAGGGTGGCCTTGATGTTCGCCGCCCCGCCGTTTTCGCCCTCGAAGGCATTGGTGCGCGAGGTGCCCAGGATGGTGCCGCCCTGCTTGGAGATGCCGCGGACCGCGGTGCGGGGGAGTTCGACGACATCGCCGTCCTTGACCCCGCTCCAGCCGTCGCGGAAGCCCACGAACTCGTGGTCGTAGCTCTTGATGCCGTTCAGGACGGCTCCTCGGATGACGGCGTTCAATCCGGGGCAGTCCCCGCCGCTGGTCATGATCCCGATGCGCATGCTCACTCAATTCCTTCGCTGCTCTACCACCGCGGCCGCGCAGTGCGGGACGGGGGTGTTTCCTGGCTTCCGGAGCGCGACGTTGAGCTCGCCAACAACCAGTCTAGCCACGGGACACTTGTGATCGCCAACACGGTGGGCAAAGTGCTGCGCGCGCCCATACCTGCGCACGCGCCGACGCCCGCCGGCCCACGAAACGGGGGCGGCGGGCGTCGGCGGCGTCGGCGGGAAGCGATCCCCGCTAGCGGACCTGGCGGATCAGCTTCTGCAGCACGATCGAATCGTCCTGCGCCGGAAGCAGCAGCCAGGCCACGAGGTAGGCGCCGATGCCCAGGACCGGCAGCAGGAAGCTGAGCAGCAACCCGATGCGCACCAGGGTGACATCCCAGCCGAACTTCTCGGAAATGCCGCCGGCGACGCCTGCGACCAGGCGCTTGGGGCCGCGGCGGAAGGGGATCGAGCGAAGGGAATTGAAAAAGGTGTCCATGGTGTCAAAGTCTTTCATGCCGGAGCCGGAAATTGGCTGTGAAACGTGGGTGCGGTGAAACGGGGTGGATCACCTGGTGCGGCGAGCGGCCAGGATCCCGGCGACGATCAGGATCAGACCGGCGCCTCCCACCAGGGAAATGAAGAGCAACGGCGCGCTGATCTGGAAGTTCAACAGCAGGCCGGCCAGCAAGGCAATGCCGATGGCCAGCAGGATCAGGCCGAAGACCAGGGTCCCGGTGGGGAATTGCGCGGCGGGTTCGCCGCTGCCGTGCTGTTGTTCCGTGTGCTGGCTCATGGTGCCACCTCCGCTTTCGCTACGTTGATTTCGATGCTGCTGAATGCCCCGTCGATGTCCAGGCGAAGCTCGGGGCCGCCAAGGCCCGCGTTGAGCACGGTGGAGCCGTCGCGGATTTCGGCGGTGCTGCCGTTGATGCTCAGCGAGCCGAAGGCCCCCTGGGAATCGATGACCACCGGGATGTTGTCCGGGACCGTCAGCTCCATTGAGGAGAAGACGTTGTCCAGTTTCACGGTGGTGTCGGAGGTGATGGTCGAGTAGGAGCGCAGGTCCAGCTCCCCGGAATGGAACACGTTGGTGGTGCCGTTGCCCTCGGTGGTGGTGATGCCCATGAAGCCGTTCATCGGCCCCGAATCGCGCAGCGATCCGCCGCCCCAGAACAGGGACAAGACCAGTGCGACGATGCCGAAGCCCACCAGTGCCCCGCCGGTGCGCTGGTTCAGCGCCGCCCCGATCAAGCCCAGGGCGATGACGATCAGCGCGACGGCGAAGCCCACCGCGACGGCGTCGGCCGGCAACTCGAGCATGCCCAGGTGGGACAAGCCGGTGACCAGCGCGAAGAGCAACACCGCGAGTCCCAGTACGATGGTTGCCGCATAGCCGGGCAGCGCCTTGTGGCGTGGCGGCTTGGGGACCTTGGGCACGTGGGGTGGCAGCGGGGCCGGAGGCGGGGGCCCGAATCCGGCTGGCCCCGGGGAGGCAGCCTGGGGTGATGGCATTTTCATGGTGTGCTCCTGGGTGAATGGTCCGTATTCCCGCATGGTGCCGGGCAGCGGCGTGGTCGGTGCCCCGCCTGCGCTCCCGGCGGGATCCGCGGGGTGCTTGGCGGATGCGCCGGATGCGTCGGAGCCGCCGGGCTCGGCGGAATCCCCGGGCTGGGCGGAATTCCCGGGCTCGGTGCCCGGGCCCGCGGCGGATCGGCCGTCGGGGGTCCCGGATGATGCAGGGGTCCCGGGCTGTGGCGTGCCCCCGGCGAAGCTTTCTCGTCGGGAAAAGACCAGGAAGCCGATGCCCACGATCACCAGCAGCGTCCAGAAGCCGCCGTCCCACCAGCCGAAGAGTGCCGGGGAGCTCACGGCGCCGGCGATGAAGAAGAGCAGCGCCCCGCTCATCCCGCTGCTCCAGCGTCCCGCGATGGCCTCCTGCACGTGGATCCTGCCGTCGGTTCCGGGCATCAGCGCCCAGCCGACTCCGTAGACCAGCAGCCCCAGGCCTGCGACGAAGCACAGCGCCACCATGATGCCGCGTACCAGGATGGGGGAGATGCCAAAGCGCTGGGCGACCCCGGCGCAGACGCCGCCGACCCAGTGGTCCTCGCCGCGTTGCAGTCCCAGTTCCCTTACCCAGCGGAAAAACCCGTGTTCCATTGATGCTTCTCTCATGCTTCAATCCTCGTGCCTGCCGGGGTGCCGTCGCTATGGGGGTCGCCCCTGATTGAACCCTGAGGCCAACCCCGGGAAAGGCGCCTGCGGGCCCCAACCGGCCCGCGGGCGTGCTTGGATGGACATATGAGCCAAACACCTCTCCGTCCCGCGCTGCTGCGCGGGGAGACCCGCATCATCGCAGGGGTGTGTTCCGGGGTTGCCGCCCACCTGGGTCTGAAGGCCTCCTGGGTGCGCATCGGCTTCGTGCTGGCAGCCATGCTCGCGGGCGCGGGAATCGTGCTCTACGCCTGGCTGTGGATCTTCGTGCCGAGCGCACGGGATGCGCAGCGCGATGCCGCCCGCGGCACCGGAACCCGGCGCTTTTCCCTGGCCGAGGTGCTCACCGACACCGGCGCGGCGGAGACAGCGGACCCGCTGGGGGCCGCGCGCCAGGCCTCCCTGCGCCAGGTCCTCATCGGGATCGCGCTGCTGGTGGTGGCGGCGCTCGGAGTGGCCCAGTTCCTCGGTGTCTCGATCCGCTGGGACCTGCTCTGGCCGGTGCTGGTGGTCATCGCCGGCGCCGTGCTGGCCTGGATGCAGCTGGACGAGGGCGGGCGTGCCGGGTTGCGCAAGAGCACCGGGGCCCTGGGCGCGGCGGGGCTCACCCGGCTGCTGGTGGGCGTCGGGTTGGTGGTCGCCGGGGTGCTGTTGCTCTTCAGCGGGGCCGTCGGCATCGGTTCCCTGCTCTCCGGGCTCGCGGTGGCGGTTGCCGTCATCGCCGGCCTGTTGCTGGTGTTGCTGCCCTGGGGGCTGCGCTTCTGGCGCGACTTCGTCTCCGAGCGCGCCAACCGGGTGCGGGCGGCCGAACGCGCCGACATCGCCGCGCACCTGCACGACTCGGTGCTCCAGACCCTCGCCCTGATCCAGAAGCGCGCCGAGGACCCCGCGAAGGTGCTGACCCTGGCCCGCGCGCAGGAACGCGAACTGCGCTCCTGGCTCTACGACGAGCACGAACGCAGCGAGGACGGCATCGCCGCCGCGATCCGGGCCGCCGCCGGGGAAATCGAGGAACTCTACCTGGTGTCCATCAACATGGTCGACGTCGGGGAGCACACCGGGGCACCGGGGCACGATGCGCTGCTCCAGGCCACCCGGGAGGCCATGGCCAACGCAGCCAAGCATGCAGGGGGCACCATCTCCGTGTACGTGGAGGCGGGGCCGAAGCGCATCGAGGTGTTCGTGCGCGACCGCGGCCCGGGCTTCGACCCCGCCACGGTCTCGGCGGACAGGCACGGGGTGCGCGAATCGATCATCGGGCGCATGGAACGCAACGGCGGGCACGCAGACATCAAGAGCAATGCAGGGGGCACCGAGGTGCACCTGACCATGGACGCAGAAGACGGAGAAGACAATGACTGAACCGACCACCCAGACCGCCCGCACGCCGGTGAGCGTGGTGGTGGTCGATGACCACGGGATCTTCCGCTCCGGGCTCAAGGCGGACCTGGACGCCCGCCTGAGGGTGGTCGGGGAGGCAGCCACGGTGGAGGACGCCATCGCCGTGGTGCATCGGGAAATGCCGGCCGTCGTGCTGCTCGACGTGCACCTGCCCGGCGGGCGCGGGGGCGGCGGCGCGGAGGTCCTGGCCGGCTGCGTGGACGTCTTCCCGCACGTGAAGTTCCTGGCCCTGAGCGTCTCGGACTCCGCGGAGGACGTGGTCACGGTGATCCGTGCCGGGGCACGCGGCTACGTCACCAAGTCGATCTCCGGGGCCGAGATCTCCGATGCCGTGCTGCGCGTTGCCGGCGGGGACGCCGTCTTTTCCCCGCGGCTTGCAGGGTTCGTGCTCGATGCCTTCGGCACCCAGGCCGCGATCAGCGCCGACGAGGAGCTGGACCTGCTCAGCGCCCGCGAACTGGAGGTCATGCGCCTGATCGCGCGCGGCTACAGCTACAAGGAGGTCGCCAAGGACCTGTTCATCTCGGTCAAGACCGTGGAAACCCACGTCTCCTCGGTGCTGCGCAAGCTCCAGCTCTCCAACCGGCACGAACTCACCCGCTGGGCCGTGGATCGCCGGATCCTCTAGGGCCGCGCATCTGCAGGGCGCCTCGAGCGGGCAGTCAAAAGGCCGTCGACCGGGCCCGCACTGCGGATCCGGCCGACGGCCTTGGAATTTCCTGCCGGAAACCCCCGGCGTGGCGACGTGGCTTGGCTACTTGGCCTCGCCGAGCAGGGTGGCCAGGCGGCCCACGCCCTCGGCCAGGTCTTCATCGCCCAGCGCGTAGGACATGCGGATGTAGCCCGAGGGGCCGAACGCCTCGCCCGGAACCACCGCCACTTCCACCTGTTCCAGGATCAGCGCGGCAAGCTCGGCACTGGTGTTGGGCACGACACCGCGGATTTCGCGGCCCAGCAGCCCGCGCACATCCGAGTACGCGTAGAACGCGCCCTCGGGGACGGGGCAGTTCACGCCGTCGATGGCGTTGAGGGCCGAGACCATGGCCTTGCGCCGGCGGTCGAAGGCGGTGCGCATTTCGGCCACCGCGTCCAGCGGGCCGGAGACCGCTGCCAGGGCGGCGATCTGCGAGACGTTCGAGACGTTGGAGGTCGCGTGCGACTGAAGGTTGGTGGCTGCCTTGATGACGTCCAGCGGGCCGGCCATCCATCCCACGCGCCAGCCGGTCATGGCGTAGGTCTTGGCGACGCCGTTGAGGATGATGACCTTGTCACCGAGTTCCGGGGCGGCGGTGGCGATCGAGGTGAAGACCGCGTCATCGTAGGTGAGGTGTTCGTAGATCTCGTCGGTGATGACCCAGAGGTCCTTCGACGCGGCCCAGCGACCGATCTCGGCAACCTGTTCGGGGGAGTACACGGCACCGGTCGGGTTCGACGGGGAGACGAAGAGCAGCACCTTGGTCTTTTCGGTGAGCGCTGCCTCAAGCTGGTCGACGGTGACCTTGTAGCCCTGCTCGGGGCCGGCAAAGACCTCCACCGGCACGCCGCCGGCCAGCCGGATGGCCTCCGGGTAGGTGGTCCAGTACGGGGCCGGGACGATGACTTCGTCTCCCGGATCCAGCAGGGTGGCAAACGCGTTGTACACGGCCTGCTTGCCGCCGTTGGTGACCATGACCTGGGCGGCGTCCAGGCTGTAGCCCGAATCGCGCATGGTCTTCTCGGCGATGGCCGTGCGCAGCTCCGGCAAGCCGGCCGCGGGGGAGTAGCGGTGGTACTTGGGGTTGCGGGCAGCGGCAACCGCAGCCTCAACGATGTAGTCGGGGGTGGGGAAGTCCGGCTCGCCGGCGCCAAAGCCGATGACGGGACGCCCCGCCGCCTTCAGGGCCTTGGCCTTGCCGTCTACGGCCAGAGTGGCGGATTCTGCGATGGACCCGATACGTCGGGAAATGCGTGCCATGTCGTCGCTTCCTGGAAAGGGAGGTGTGGGTGAACGTATGATCCAAGCCTAGTCGGCGCGGGAGTGGGAGAACGATTATTTGTTGACACGCCGCCGTAGTGTGAAGTTCCCCCATCGCTTCGCGGCCGCCGCAACCGGCCGGTGGCGTGCTACTGCCCGGGCTCGCGGCCGTAGCGGTTCAGGAGCAGTTCCCTGGCCTGTTCAGCCTCGGGGTCCTCTTCCTCCTGCTGCTGGTGGCGTACCTGGTGCAGTTGGAAGTAGGCAGCCGCCCCCAGGAAGAGCACAGGAGTGGCGGCGAAGGGCAGGAAAAGGACCCCTGTGAAGTCGATCAGCCCGAACTTCGCCCAGCCGGCCAGGACCAACAGGCTGGTGCCCACCCACATCAGCAGGTTCGTGCCCAGGCGCATCGACCAGAAGACCAGCCCGATGCCGAGGTACCAGGACAGGGGCAGGGCAGACCACATGGTGAGGATGCCCACCAGAATCCCCAAGAGCAATTGCAGCAACAGGTGGGCGGAAAGGTCCCTCCGTCCGCGCAGGCACAGCCAGGTGCCGATGACGATCAACACCGGGACGCCAGCCAACAGGACCTGCGGCAAAATCCCGGCGGCAGGTGTATAGCGTGAGATGGCGCGCAGGATGGCATCGAGCACCGAGCCTCCGGCAAAGACCAGCAGGACCAGGGCGCTTGCATGGCCGGGGCCGGTGCGTCGGGGTGTCAGGGGGAACATGAATCCCAACCTAGCAGTCGCATTCGGTGGCCAAATGACGGCCGAAACGGCACCCGGAACTCCCGGTTCGACAATCGGCACATTCTTTGCGTAGACTTGTTCCTCGGTGTTGGAAAACATCTGGATCACCAAGTCCGCAAAGGATTTGTTGGTCCGCGAGCATCATGCTCGAAGGGTAGTGGCGCAATTGGTAGCGCAGCGGTCTCCAAAACCGCAGGTTGCAGGTTCGAGTCCTGTCTGCCCTGCGCAGTGGCAATCATCTTCGGTTGCTCGGCGAATATTCACGTCACGGTGTGTTGTGGTCGATATGGCTGCGGCACACCGTGATTGTTTCATGTGGGATAATCTGAAACGAGGAATCGGTGACCGAAACGACTGCAAACGATTCGCACGGCGCTGGGCACAATAAGAAGCCGTCGAAGGCCGGTTTCTTCGCGGGATTGGCCCTCTTCTTCCGTCAGATGATTTCCGAACTGAAGAAGGTCGTCACCCCGACCCGCAGCGAGCTGGTCAACTACACCTTGGTAGTCATCGGCTTTGTGGTGTTCATGATGCTGATCATTTCCGCTCTGGACTTCGTCTTCGGCAATGGATCAATTCTTATCTTCACCAATTCGCCCGAACAGTAACACGGGACCATTCGCCCCACATTTCTGGTGAACCAGTAACAGAAAGCAGGAACCGCAGTGTCCGAGCAGGAACTCGAACCGCAGGCCACCGAAGTCATCGAAGGTCAGGCAGTAGAGGCTGATACCGATCAGGTGTCGGCCGATTCCGTCGTTTCCGAGGACGCCGAGCAGGCTCCCGAGGTTTCCGAGGACGCCGTCGAGGCAACCGAGGATGCCGAGCAGGATTCCGCAGCCGAGGAAACCCCGGCCGTGGATCCCATTGAAGAATTCCGCACCAAGCTTCGCCGCCAGCCCGGCGACTGGTACGTCATCCACTCGTACGCCGGTTACGAAAACCGCGTCAAGGTGAACCTCGAGACCCGTATCCAGACCCTGGGCATGGAGGAATTCATTTATGAAATCCAGGTCCCGATGGAAGAGGTCGTGGAGATCAAGAACACCACGCGCAAAATTGTGCGTCGCGTTCGGATTCCCGGCTACGTCTTGGTCCGCATGGAACTGACTGACGCTTCCTGGGGTGCGGTTCGCCACACTCCCGGCGTCACCGGCTTCGTCGGCAACGCCCACGATCCAGTGCCGCTGCGTCTCGAGGAAGTCTTCTCGATGCTCGAGCACACGATCGTCACCGAAGAAGAGGGCGAGCACAGCAAGCCCGGCCGCGCCCCGATCACCGAGGTCCACGTTGACTTCGAGGTCGGCGAATCGGTCATCGTCAACGACGGCCCGTTCGAGACGTTGCCGGCAACGATCAGCGAGATCAAGCTGGATTCCTCCACCTTGGTCGTCCTGGTTTCGATCTTCGAGCGCGAGACCCCGGTGACCCTGTCGTTCAGCCAGGTCACCAAGATCCAGTAACATTAAAGACTTCGTGCCTTCCCGGTTTGCTTTACCGGGAAACGGCATGACTCGGCCGCCGCGCCACGGCGGTCAACCCCCCGAGGCACGCTCCTGTGCAGCGGGGCAACGCAAAAGAAGAAGGACCCGACATGGCCCCCAAGAAAAAGGTCACCGGACTCATCAAGCTGCAGATCCAGGCAGGCGCCGCCAACCCGGCACCTCCGATCGGCCCGGCGCTTGGTCAGCACGGCGTCAACATCATGGAATTCTGCAAGGCGTACAACGCCGCCACCGAGTCGCAGCGCGGCAACGTGGTTCCGGTTGAAATTACTGTCTACGAAGACCGTTCCTTCACCTTCATCACCAAGACCCCGCCGGCAGCAGAGCTCATCAAGAAGGCTGCAGGCGTGCCCAAGGGTTCCGCTACCCCGCACACCGTCAAGGTTGCCAAGCTGACCCAGGCACAGGTTGAAGAGATCGCCACCGTGAAGATGGAAGACCTCAACGCCAACGACATCAAGGCTGCTGCCTTGATCATCGCCGGCACCGCCCGCTCCATGGGCATCACAGTAGAAGGCTAATTCCGCCTTCCACACCCGCGGACCTGGAAACCCAGGAACGCACCCCCAAAACAACCAAGTCGATGCGGAACCAGCCGGATGAACCCGGTGCACCGCATTGCAAGTGGCAGGGTCGCGCGCGACCCATACATGACCACGACTGCATAAGGAGAAAAAGCAGATGGCAAAGCGCAGTAAAGCATTCGTAGCCGCCGCGGCGAAGATCGAAGAAGACAAGTTCTACGCTCCGGCCGAGGCAGTTGCCCTCGCCAAGGAGATCGCCTTCTCGAAGGCCGACGAGACCGTTGAGGTTGCCTTCCGCTTGGGCGTTGACCCTCGCAAGGCAGACCAGATGGTTCGCGGCACCGTGATCCTTCCCCACGGCACCGGCAAGACCGCCCGCGTCCTCGTGTTCGCCAATGGCGACAAGGCAGAAGCTGCAATCGCAGCCGGCGCCGACTTCGTTGGCTCGGACGACCTGATCGCCAAGATCGCCGGCGGCTGGACCGACTTCGACGCAGCGGTTGCAACCCCTGACCTCATGGGCAAGGTTGGCCGTTTGGGTAAGGTTCTGGGTCCCCGTAACCTGATGCCGAACCCGAAGACCGGTACCGTGACCATGGATGTCGCCAAGGCCGTAAACGAGATCAAGGGTGGCAAGATCGACTTCCGCGTCGACAAGCACTCGAACCTGCACTTCATCATCGGCAAGGTTTCCTTCGATGCGCAGAAGCTTGCGGAGAACTACGCAGCAGCACTGGACGAGGTTCTTCGTTTGAAGCCTTCCTCCTCCAAGGGCCGCTACATCACCAAGGCCACCGTGGCCACCTCCTTCGGCCCGGGCGTCCCGGTCGATGCGAACGTGACCCGCGTGCTTTCCGAGGCCTAATAGCGCCTCTGCGTTCCGGACCCGGTACCGCCCCCAACGGGGGACTGGTGCCGGGTCCGGTCGTTTAACCGGCGGGGCGGCTGTATACGGATGGAGCGACGCATTCCCGGTGACCCCATTCACGCCGGCGCCGATGCGGCGGCTCCGGAACGGATCAAGGTCCCGCATCGAACAAACCGGGCACGCGCGACCGGGCCTGGGGCTCGGCGGGACAGGCGGCGAGTGCAGGGCCAAGGCACCCCCCCAAGTTTCGATTCATGCGCCAGCGACAGCAAGCGGCTGCCGGCATGCCGCTCGGCGATCGAGCGTCTTTACGCGTTGTCGCCTGGCAGGCCCAGAATCAAAGAGGGGATCCCGGCACGCGGCGTCGATGTCCTGCCACATGGCCGCCGGCGCGGCGCCAGGATTGCGGATGCGGTTCCGGGGCAACACGACAGGCACGTCGGGAACTATCGGCGGTTTGACCGAAGTCACGAAAATATCCAAAAATAGGAGTTGTGGGTCGCCACATTCCTGCTATGGTTAACTCGTCGCGATTTGATCGTGACCAGGTGACTCTGTCACCACACGCTTTATGGCGGAGACCCCAAGCCCCGCCCGAGCGTGTAACTGCAGCAATGCGTTCCCCCAAGTTGCATTGCTGCGTAGACGGGCCCCTCCCTTCCGCTATCCCCCAAGTTGCGGAACCCGAGGGGCCTGTCGTCTATCTGCAGCGAGTCCCCACCTCGGTTCCCGGGGGAGTTGCGGAGAACACGCCACCTCGATTTGGAGACCGTGGCACCACGCTGTTAGGCTTGGAATACCGAAGACCGTCGGTCGAGGATTGCTGTTTATGCGGTAAGACTCCGAAAGTCCCACAAGGACGACCTGCGCAGGTGAACGAAGTGAATTTGCCGCAATTTTGCGTCCTTTCCGCCCCGTGCATCTGCATGGGGCGTTTTTTATGTCAGTACTCCTGACCGGGCTGGATCGACTGGTTATCAGATCTATACCCCGGAAGGAGTGTTATGGCAACGCCGACTAAGGTTTCCGCAGTTGAGGAAATCACCGCCGACTTCAAGGAGTCGACCGCCGCTGTCCTGACCGAATACCGTGGGCTTACTGTTGCGCAGCTCAAGCAGCTTCGCCGTTCACTTGGTGCAGATACCAAGTACGCGGTAGTGAAGAACACCTTGACTGGTATCGCAGCAAAGGAAGCCGGCATCGAAGCATTCGAAGGCCAGCTTGCTGGCCCGACTGCAATCGCCTTTATCAAGGGTGATGCAATCGCTGCCGCTAAGAGCCTCACGGATTTTGCTAAGGACAACAAGCAGCTCATCATCAAGACCGGTTACTTCGAGGGCAAGGCCCTTGACGCAACCGAGGTTGCCGCTCTGGCAGCACTTGAATCGCGTGAGTTCCAGCTGGCACGTGTTGCCGGTGTGCTGCTGGCTCCGGCTTCCGCCGCTGTCCGCACCATCGAAGCACTGCGCGCAAAGCTCGAAGAAGCAAACGGTGGCGCTGCTGAAGCACCTGCCGAGGCCGAGGCACCCGCTGCCGAAGCCGCCACCGAAGAAGCCTAAGCTTTCTTCAACCCCTCACTCAAGTAACTTGCGGCACGAATGTGCCGCCGACGGAAAGGCTGCCCACCATGGCTAAGCTGTCCACCGAAGAGCTCTTGGAAGCCTTCAAGGAAATGACCATCATCGAGCTCTCCGAGTTCGTCAAGACCTTCGAGGAGACCTTCGAGGTCTCCGCAGCAGCTGTTGCAGTTGCTGGCCCGGCCGCCGGTGGCGCCGCTGAGGCCGAAGAGCAGACCGAATTCGACGTTATCCTCGAAGCTGCTGGCGACAAGAAGATCGCAGTTATCAAGGAAGTTCGTGCCTTGACTTCGCTGGGTCTGAAGGAAGCCAAGGAGGTCGTTGACTCGGCTCCGAAGGCCGTCCTCGAGGGCGCAACCAAGGAAGCTGCAGAGAAGGCAAAGGAGGCCCTGGAGGCCGCCGGCGCTCGCGTTACTGTCAAGTAACTCTTCGCTTCATTGCCTCTGGCCCGCAGACCTTTTTGGTCTTGCGGGCCAGAGGTCTTTAACCCACCGAATGCTCCTGGAAAAAAGCTTATGGTTTGCCCCGGCTGTGAGTGACCCTTACCACTTGGGGCCGCTTTGCTTTTGTTTTTTGCTATCGTAGATAACAGATAGGTAACGAACAGGGCCAAGGATTAGGGAGAGCATCGATGGCGGGGAACACAACGGCGCTCCTCAGTGCCCCGGCGGCATCACCCCTCAGTCAAACCGCCGAGGCCACACCGAAAAGCGCGCAGAAACCACCCCGGCTGGCGCTGCTGGACGGCCTGCGTTTCGCGGCCGCCGTCCTGGTGGTCCTGTTTCACTACACCGCTTGGCACCACGGTTTTTGGGGCACCGCCGAAGCCAAGGACGCCTGGCCTGTCCTGTCGAAGGTCACCGTCTATGGCAACATGGGCGTGCAATTGTTCTTCATCATCAGCGGATTTGTCATCCTGCTTTCCGCCTACGGCAAGGGTGCCGGACGGTTTATCGGATCGCGCGTGGGCCGGTTGTACCCGGCCTATTGGTTTGCGGTGTTGGCCACCGGATTCCTGGTGATCGTCATGTGGCCCCAGGTGGGGTCGGGCCTTGGCGGCAAGGAGCTGACGGCGAACCTCACGATGTTCCATCCGCTCATGGGATTGCGGCACATCGACGGCGTCTACTGGACGTTGTGGGTCGAGATGCGCTTCTACCTGCTCATCCTCGCGCTGATAATCCTGCGCCTGCTGACCATCCGCAGCATGACCATCCTTGCGGTGGTCTGGCCCGTGCTCGGCCTCGCGGCGCAGCTCATGAACCGAGAGGCCGCCGCCGAGAACCTCATGAGCGATTATGCGGCCCTCTTTTCCGGCGGGATCGTCTTGTTCTTGATCTATCGCTTCGGGCACAGCATCCTGCGCTGGTCGGTGCTGGCGTTGAACGTGGGAATCGCCGCCTACTTCACCGGTATCAAGGGCCCTGCCGAAGCGCTGGAACTGGTTGGCTATGTGGTCCCGGCCTGGCACTACTGGCTCATCATTGTGGGACTATTTGCCGCCGTGGCGCTGCTTTCGCTCACACGCCTGGGCAATGTGCAGTGGAAGTTCCTGGGAATCCTGGGCGCGCTGACCTACCCGGTCTATCTGCTGCATCAGGTATGGGGCTGGTGGATGATTGACCACTTCGCCCCCGTGCTGGGCCAAGACGTAACGCTGCCGCTGGTCATGGGCATCGTCTTCACTGTCGCCTTCCTGGTCCACCGTTTCATCGAGCGGCCTTCTGCCAAGCCGTTGGCGGCGGCCACCACCCGGGGACTTGGCTACCTCGGCGGACGTCTCGCTCCTAGGAAGAAGGTCGCGACTCCGGCTCCGGGTCGCTGATGTCCGCCACTGTGGCATCCAGCGCGGCAATCAAGGCCGTCGAATCCACAAAGGCCGAATGCCCGTGTGCGCCGGCACCAATGCAGATCCTCCCCGGTTCCATGCCCAAGTCGGCGCAAACCGGCCACGGCGTGCTTGACCCGAGCGGGGTGATGGTGCCCCGCTCGTAGCCCGTTGCCGCGAAGGCAACGTCGGAGTGCGGCATGGACAACTTGTTCACGCCCAGCAGGGAACGCAGCTTGGGCCAGGAAATGACCCTGTCGCCGGGGATCAGGGCGAAGAAGAAAGATCCGTCCTTGTGCTTCACCACCAGGGACTTGATGATTTCGCGCGGTTCGACGCCCAACAGGCCAGCCGCCTCGGCCAGGCTCCGGGCCGGCGGACGGGAAACGACGTGGACATCCAGGCCGCGTTTGGCGGCGTCCTGTTGCATGCGCGCCACTCCCGCCGGAACATGCTCTGCCACGGTCCTAGGCCTCCCTGCTCAACAGCAGGGCATCGCCTTGGCCTCCGCCGCCGCAGAGGCTGACGGCGGTCTTGCCCGAACCGCGGCGCTTCAATTCCATGGCCGCGGTCAGGGCCAGGCGCGCACCGGAGGCGCCGATGGGGTGCCCCAGGGCAATCGCGCCGCCGTGGATGTTGGTCTTGTCCAGGGGGTATCCAAGGTCCTTCAGCGACTGGCATGCCACGGCACCGAACGCCTCGTTGATCTCGATGAAGTCGAGGTCTGAGGTCGCCCATCCCTGCTTCTCCAAGGCCGCGGTGATCGAATTCGATGGCTGGGAATGCAACGAGTTGTCGGGACCGGCGACCTGGCCAGCGGCGCCGATGGTAGCCAGGATCTCCAGGTTGCGGGACCGGGCGTACTCCCGCGAGGTGACGATGACGGCAGCGGCTCCGTCGGACAGGGGAGAGGAGTTTCCGGCGGTGATCGTGCCGTCCTTGGCGAAGGCCGGGCGCAACCCGGCCAGCGTCTCGATCGTCGTATTCGGGCGGACGCCCTCGTCGGTGTCGACCACCAAGGTGCCTCCCTTGCGTTGCGGGATGCTGACCGTCACGATTTCTTCCGCAAAGACACCTGAGTCGATGGCAGCAGCGGCCCGCTGGTGCGAGGCCGCAGCCACCTCGTCCTGCTGGGTGCGGGTCAGGCCCAGGACGGAGTTCTTGGCTTCGGTGCTCATGCCCATCGAGTTGCCGTCAAAGGCGTCGGTCAGCCCGTCGTGGGCGACGGAGTCGATGGCCGAGATGTTTCCGTAGGTCCAGCCCTGGCGCGAACCCGGCAGCAGGTGCGGCGTCTGCGACATGGATTCCTGGCCTCCGGCAACCACCACGTCGGCGTCGCCCACGCGGATCAACCGGGCGGCGTCGGTGATGGCGGCAAGCCCGGAGAGGCAGACCTTGTTCAAAGTCGTCGCATTGACGTCCCAGCCGATCCCGGCGGCAATGGCGCTTTGGCGCGCAGGGTTCTGCCCGCAGCCGGCCTGGACCACGTGGCCCATGATCACCGCCTGCACCTCGGCTGCGGGGATTCCGGAGCGCTCCAGTGCACCACGGATGGCGGCCGCCCCCAGTTCGACGGCACTGAGGCTGGAAAGTTGGCCGTTGAGCCGGCCAAAGGGCGTGCGGGCACCGGCGACCAGCACGGCGTCTCGTGGTGAGGACATGATCGGAATCTCGCTTTCGGGTAGTACCGGGAATAAGTACTTACCTCTAGGCTAGCGCGATGTGGTTTGCGCCACAGAACTTCCATCCAATGGTGACGGAACTCTCATCCCGTTCCCGGCCTGGGGTGCCGGGTTGCACGCGGGCCGCTGGACATGGTAAGTCCCATGGTGTAACGTGGAACTTTGCGTCTTCTCTTTTCATCTCCGGCCTTCATATAGCGGTGGGCCTGCTCAGCGGTGCTGTGATCAGTGAAACTCTTCACAGAGAGACGACGCCGGAAACCTGACGGTCTGTGGAAGGATCCATCTTGGTCGCCTCGAGCACCTCTAACAACCAAACCGCTAGTTCGGCCCGCAGTGCGGAATATGCTGGCCGACTTTCTTTTGCAAAGATTCACGAACCACTTGACGTCCCCAACCTGCTGGCACTGCAGACCGAGAGCTTTGACTGGCTCATCGGCAACGAGCGCTGGAAGAACCGTCTGGCGTACGCCCAGACCATTGGTGACACCAGTGTAGCCAGCATCTCTGGCCTGGCCGAGATCTTCGAAGAGATCTCCCCGATTGAAGACTTCCAGGAGACCATGTCCCTGAGCTTCTCGGAGCCGGAGTTCGCTGATCCGAAGTACACCATGGCCGAGTGCAAGGACCGCGACGCCACGTACGCCGCTCCGCTGTACGTCAAGGCCGAGTTCATGAACAACAACACGGGCGAAATCAAGCAGCAGACCGTGTTCATGGGCGACTTCCCGCTGATGACCGACAAGGGTACCTTCATCATCAACGGCACCGAGCGTGTCGTGGTGTCCCAGCTGGTTCGTTCCCCGGGCGCCTACTTTGAGCGCACCCCGGACAAGACCAGTGACAAGGACATCTTCACCGCGAAGATCATCCCGTCGCGTGGTGCCTGGTTCGAACTCGAAATCGACAAGCGCGACCAGGTCGGCGTCCGCCTCGACCGCAAGCGCAAGCAGTCGGTCACCGTCCTGCTGAAGGCCCTCGGCTGGACCGAAGGCCGCATCCTGGAAGAGTTCGGACAGTACGACTCGATCCGCGCGACCCTGGAGAAGGACACCACCGATACCCAGGAAGAAGCCCTCCTGGATATCTACCGCAAGCTTCGCCCGGGCGAGCCGCCGACGGTCGATGCAGCACAGGCGTTGCTCAAGAACCTCTACTTCGAGGCGAAGCGCTACGACCTGGCCAAGGTTGGTCGTTACAAGATCAACCGCAAGCTCGGTGTCGACACCCCGCTGAACAGCCCCGACGCCTCGGTCCTGAACATCGACGACATCGTCGCGATGATCAAGTTCCTGGTGGCGCTGCACGCCGGCGAGAAGACCACCCCGGGCATCCGCGACGGCAAGCCCGTCGACCTGACCGTGAGCATCGATGACATCGACCACTTCGGCAACCGTCGCATCCGCGCCGTGGGCGAATTGATCGAGAACCAGGTCCGCACGGGCCTGTCCCGCATGGAGCGCGTCGTTCGCGAACGCATGACCACGCAGGACGTCGAGGCGATCACCCCGCAGACGCTGATCAACATCCGTCCGGTTGTTGCGGCGATCAAGGAGTTCTTCGGAACCTCCCAGCTCTCGCAGTTCATGGACCAGAACAACCCGCTGGCCGGTTTGACGCACAAGCGTCGTCTCTCCGCGCTGGGCCCGGGCGGTCTGTCCCGTGACCGTGCAGGCATGGAAGTCCGAGACGTCCACCCGTCCCACTACGGACGCATGTGCCCGATTGAAACCCCTGAAGGCCCGAACATTGGCCTGATTGGTTCGTTGGCGACCTATGGCCGCATCAACGCCTTCGGCTTCATCGAAACCCCGTACCGCCAGGTCGTCGATGGCCGGGTCACCGGCCAGATCGACTACTTGACGGCCGACGACGAGCTCGATTCCTTCATCGCACAGGCCAACGCGCCGCTGGGCGAAGACGGAAGCTTCCTCGAAGAAGGCGTCCTGGTCCGTGAAAAGGGCGGTGGAGGCGAGCCTGTCATCGTCGAGCCGTCCGAGATCGAGTACATGGACGTTTCCCCGCGCCAGATGGTGTCGGTGGCAACCGCCCTGATTCCGTTCCTCGAGCACGACGATGCCAACCGCGCACTGATGGGCGCCAACATGCAGCGCCAGGCCGTGCCGCTGCTGGCCTCCGAGTCCCCGCTCGTGGGTACCGGCATGGAGAAGTTCGCAGCCGTGGATGCCGGCGATTCCGTCGTTGCCACCACCGGCGGCGTCGTCTCCGAGGTCTCGGCCGACCTGGTCACCGTCATGAACGACGACGGCACCGAGGCCGCCTACCCGATCATGAAGTTTGCACGCTCCAACCAGGGCAACGCATACAACCAGCGCGTGATGGTGTCCGAGGGCGACCGGGTTGACTACAACTCGATCATCGCCGACGGCCCGTCCACCGACAAGGGCGAGCTCGCCCTGGGCAAGAACCTCCTCGTGGCGTTCATGTCCTGGGAAGGCCACAACTTCGAGGATGCAATCATCCTCTCGCAGCGCATGGTCTCCGACGATGTGCTGACCTCGATCCACATCGAGGAGCACGAAGTCGACGCCCGCGACACCAAGCTTGGTGCCGAGGAGATCACCCGGGACATCCCGAACGTCTCCGAGGAAATCCTGGCGCAGCTCGACGAGCGCGGCATCATCCACATCGGTGCCGAGGTCGAAGCCGGCGACATCCTCGTCGGCCGTGTCACGCCCAAGGGCGAGACCGAGCTGACCCCGGAAGAGCGCCTGCTGCGCGCCATCTTCGGTGAGAAGTCCCGCGAAGTGCGCGACACCTCGCTGAAGGTTCCGCACGGCGAGTCCGGCGTGGTCATCGGCGTACGCATCTTCGATCGCGACAACGACGACGACCTGCCCCCGGGCGTCAACCAGCTGGTCCGCGTTTACGTGGCCCAGAAGCGCAAGATCACCAACGGTGACAAGCTCGCTGGCCGCCACGGCAACAAGGGCGTCATCTCCAAGATCCTGCCGATCGAGGACATGCCGTTCCTGGAAGACGGAACCGCCGTCGACATCGTCCTGAACCCGCTGGGTGTTCCGGGTCGAATGAACGTCGGACAGGTCCTGGAAATCCACCTGGCCTGGGCTGCGAAGCAGGGCTGGAAGATCGAGGGCGAGCCCGAGTGGGTCAAGAACCTGCCGGCACTCCCGCGTGAAATGGGATCCACCAAGGTTGCAAGCCCCGTCTTCGACGGTGCGTCGGAGGACGAAATCCGCGGGCTGCTCGACCACACGGCAGTGACCCGCGACGGCGTCCGCCTGATCGGCAACTCCGGAAAGGCCCGTCTGTTCGACGGCCGCTCCGGCGAGCCGTTCCCGGATCCGGTGTCCGTGGGCTACATGTACATCTTGAAGCTCCACCACCTGGTGGACGACAAGATCCACGCCCGTTCCACCGGTCCGTACTCCATGATCACCCAGCAGCCGCTGGGTGGTAAGGCACAGTTCGGTGGCCAGCGCTTTGGTGAAATGGAAGTGTGGGCCCTGGAGGCCTACGGTGCCGCATACACCTTGCAGGAACTGCTCACGATCAAGTCCGATGACATCCACGGTCGCGTGAAGGTCTACGAGGCAATCGTCAAGGGCGAGAACATCCCGGAACCAGGTGTCCCGGAATCGTTCAAGGTCCTGATCAAGGAAATGCAGTCGTTGTGCTTGAACGTCGAGGTCCTCGGAACCGACGGCCAAACCATCGAAATGCGAGACTCGGACGAAGAAGTCTTCCGGGCCGCGGAAGAACTCGGCATCGACCTTTCCCGGTCGGAGCCGAACTCCGTCGAAGAGGTCTAGTTCCCACCCCGTGTTCGCGGGTCGGGGGAGTGCGGGGGGCCAAGCGCCCCCGGCACTCCCCGGCCCGGAACACGCCACGGAACTGGATTTCTTCCAGACCCAACGGTGAGCGCGGATCCGCACCGGATCCGCGAACACCTCACCACATTAGACTTCAGAGAACTTAGAAGAGAGATAAGGACCATATGTCCAGCGAATCCTCATTCGGCCTCATGCGCATCGGCCTGGCAACTGCGGAAGAGATCCGCGGGTGGAGCTACGGCGAGGTAAAGAAGCCCGAAACCATCAACTACCGCACCCTCAAGCCGGAGAAGGACGGTCTTTTCTGCGAAAAGATCTTCGGTCCGACCCGTGACTGGGAGTGCAACTGCGGCAAGTACAAGCGCGTGCGTTTCAAGGGCATCATTTGCGAACGCTGTGGCGTCGAAGTCACCCGCGCCAAGGTCCGTCGCGAGCGCATGGGCCACATCGAGCTCGCCGCTCCGGTGACCCACATCTGGTACTTCAAGGGCGTTCCCTCGCGCTTGGGCTACCTGCTTGACCTGGCCCCGAAGGATCTTGAGAAGATCATTTACTTCGCGGCCTACATGGTCACCGCCGTTGATGAAGAGCGCCGCCACGCCGAACTGCCGAACCTCCAGGCCCAGCATGACCTGGAACGCAAGCAGCTGGTTGACACCCGCGACTCCGACATCGCCGCCATTGCCCGCGACCTCGAGGACCAGCTTGCTGCCCTCGAAGCCGACGGTGCCAAGGCAGCGGAGAAGAAGAAGGCCCGCGACCTGGCCGACAAGACCATGGCACAGGTGCGTAAGCGCGCCGATGCCGACATCGAGCGTCTTGACCAGGTCTGGGACCGCTTCAAGAACCTCAAGGTCGCCGACCTCGAGGGAGACGAAGGCCTGTTCCGCTCGCTGCGCGAGCGCTACGGACTGTACTTCGAAGGCTCCATGGGCGCCGAAGCCATCAAGAAGCGCCTCGAGGGCTTCGACATGGAAGCGGAAGCCGAGATCCTTCGCGAGATCATCGAGAACGGCAAGGGCCAGCGCAAGACGCGTGCCCTGAAGCGTCTCAAGGTCGTCAACGCGTTCCTGACCACCACCAACTCCCCGTTGGGCATGGTCCTGGACGCCGTTCCGGTGATCCCGCCGGAACTTCGCCCGATGGTGCAGCTGGACGGTGGCCGCTTTGCGACCTCCGACCTCAACGACCTGTACCGCCGCGTGATCAACCGCAACAACCGCCTCAAGCGCTTGTTGGACCTCGGCGCGCCGGAAATCATCGTGAACAACGAAAAGCGCATGCTGCAGGAAGCTGTGGACTCGCTCTTCGACAACGGTCGTCGCGGCCGTCCGGTGACCGGTCCGGGTAACCGCCCGCTGAAGTCCCTGAGCGACATGCTCAAGGGCAAGCAGGGTCGTTTCCGCCAGAACCTCCTCGGCAAGCGCGTCGACTACTCGGGTCGTTCGGTCATCGTGGTCGGCCCGCAGCTGAAGCTGCACCAGTGTGGTCTGCCCAAGCAGATGGCCCTGGAGCTCTTCAAGCCGTTCGTGATGAAGCGCCTGGTTGACCTCAACCACGCACAGAACATCAAGAGCGCCAAGCGCATGGTCGAGCGCTACCGTCCGCAGGTCTGGGACGTTCTCGAAGAGATCATCACCGAGCACCCGGTGCTGCTGAACCGTGCACCTACCCTGCACCGCTTGGGCATCCAGGCGTTCGAACCGCAGCTGGTTGAAGGCAAGGCCCTTCAGCTTCACCCGCTGGTTTGTGCCGCGTTCAACGCCGACTTCGACGGTGACCAGATGGCAGTTCACCTGCCGCTGAGCCCCGAAGCCCAGGCCGAGGCCCGGATCTTGATGCTCTCGAGCAACAACATCCTCAAGCCTTCGGATGGCCGCCCGGTTGCCCTGCCTTCGCAGGATATGATCATCGGCCTGCACCACCTGACCACCAAGCGCCTGGACGAGAAGGGCGCCGGTCGTGCGTTCTCCTCGACCTCCGAGGCGATCATGGCCATGGACCGCGGCGAACTGCACCTGAACTCGCCGGTCAAGATCCGCGTCTCGGGCTTCGTTCCGTCTGCGGAGCAGTCGGCTCCGGAAGGCTGGGTCGAGGGCACCGATGCGCTCATCGAAACCTCGCTGGGCCAGGTGCTCTTCAACGAGACGCTGCCCGTGGACTACCCATGGGTTGAGCGTGTCGCAGGCAAGGACGCTCTCTCCGAGATCGTCAATGACCTGGCCGAGCGCTACCCGAAGGTCGTCACCGCGGCAACGCTGGACAACCTCAAGGATGCAGGCTTCAAGTGGGCCACCCGCTCGGGTGTCACCGTGGCCATCTCGGACATCACCTCGAACATGGACAAGGCAGCCATCCTTGCTCCGTACGAAGTGAAGGCAACCCGCGTGCAGTCGCAGTACGACAAGGGCCTGATCGCGGACTCCGAGCGCCGCCAGGACCTGATCGACATCTGGACCAAGGCGACCGACGAAGTTGCCGAGGCCATGCGCGCCGGCATGGAAGAGCTGAACACCATTAACCGAATGGTGACCTCAAAGGCTCGTGGTAACTGGCTGCAGCTTCGCCAGATTGCCGGTATCCGTGGCCTGGTGTCCAACCCTAAGGGCGAGATCATCCCGCGTCCGATCAAGTCTTCCTACCGCGAAGGCCTGTCGGTTCTCGAGTACTTCATCGCCACCCACGGTGCCCGTAAGGGTCTGGCCGATACCGCGCTGAAGACCGCCAACTCGGGTTACCTGACCCGTCGTCTGGTGGACGTCTCGCAGGATGTCATCGTGCGCGAACTCGACTGCGGCACCAGCCGCGGCCTGAACGTGCCGATTGCATACACCGATGAGATCGGCACCGTGCGCATGCACGAAACCGTCGAGAACTCCGCCTACACCCGTACGTTGGCCACCGATGTGACCAACGCAGAGGGCAAGGTGCTCGCCGAGGGCGGCTCGGACGTGGGCGACGTGCTCATCGACGAACTGTTCGCAGCCGGTGTCACCGACATCAAGGTCCGCTCCGTGCTGACCTGTGAGTCGGCCGTCGGAACCTGTGCACTGTGCTACGGCCGTTCGCTGGCCAGCGGCAAGACCGTGGACATCGGTGAGGCAGTGGGCATTATTGCCGCACAGTCCATTGGTGAGCCCGGTACCCAGCTGACCATGCGTACCTTCCACACCGGTGGTGCTGCTTCTGCGGAAGATATCACCCAGGGTCTGCCGCGTATCCAGGAGCTCTTCGAGGCACGTACCCCCAAGGGTGTTGCCCCGATCTCCGAGGTTGCCGGCCGCGTCACGATCGAGGACAGCGAGAAGCAGCTTCGCGTTGTCATCACCCCGGACAACGGCGACGAAGAAATCGCCTACCCGGTGCTGCGTCGTGCACGTCTGTTGGTTGTCGAGGGCGAGTCCGTCGCCGTTGGCCAGCAGCTGGTTGCAGGTGCGATCGACCCGAAGCAGGTTCTGCGAGTTCTTGGCCCGCGTGAGGCACAGAAGTTCCTCGTCCGCGAAGTCCAGGAGGTCTACCAGTCCCAGGGTGTTGGCATCCACGACAAGCACGTGGAAGTCATCGTTCGCCAGATGCTTCGCCGCATCACCGTCATCGAGTCGGGCGACACCGACTTGCTGCCGGGCGAGCTTGCTGACAAGGCACGCTTCCAGTCGGAGAACCGCAAGGCCGTCTCCGAGGGCAAGCGTCCGGCATCGGGCCGTGACGAGCTGATGGGTATCACCAAGGCTTCCTTGGCTACCGATTCCTGGCTCTCGGCCGCGTCCTTCCAGGAGACCACTCGTGTCCTGACCCAGGCCGCGATGGAAGGCAAGTCCGATCCATTGCTCGGCCTGAAGGAAAACGTGATCATCGGTAAGCTGATCCCGGCCGGCACCGGCTTGGACCGCTACACCCAGGTGAACGTGGAACCGACCGAGGCAGCGAAGGCTTCGCTGTTCACCGGACAGTCCGCCTTCTCCACCGGCATGGACTACGACGGTCTGGAGCCGGGCCTCAGCCCGGAGTTCCACGCCATCGCCATGGATGACTACGATCTCGGCAACGATTTCCGCTAAGGCGTAATTCTTCTCCCGCGCAGCGCGGGGGAGAAGAACACGTAACGAGGCCGGCCCGTGCCGCGCTTCCCGTTCCTTGAAAGAGGATGGGGGAGCGCGGTGCGGGCCGGCCTTTTTGTGCTTGGAAGACCGGCTTGCGGCAACTGGCGGAGGTGTGCGCCCTGGGCGGTCACGGAACAGGGCCGGTGCAGGATGTTGGCCAGCGTTGAGGCATAGGAGCTCAGGAAGGAGCAATCTCCACTAGATGCAACTGCACCTGAATTGAGCGCCGGCGTCAGATCGAAATTGGGCAGCGCGTGGTCGCGGCAGGCTGTTCGACCGGGGCGAAAGCGCCGAAGCGTGCGGCACCGGGCGCTGTCATTGGCAACGTCAGTCAGGGGATAAGTATCCTAGGACGGGGATGCGGACAGTTGGCCGCAGACCGGTGGTCCGCGCGGGCGACTGGACCACCAAGACTATGCCGCTGATGGAGCGGTCGCCCTATGCGAGGCTTTCGGCCTCGGGGTGAAAGACCCAGTTTCGTCGGAGTCGTTGTTCTGGATCGCGCGCGACCGATTGGAGCACATAGGGGATCGCGTCGACCACCTCGATCCGGAAGTGGCCGGCATGGAACGAAGCGTGACACACGGGACATAGCAGTCCGCCGTTGGACAGGTTGGTCTCACCGCCCAAATACCAGGGCTTGATGTGGTTGGCCTCGCAGCGGTGGGCGGCCATGGTGCAGCCGGGATTGATGCACCCCTTGTCCCGCAGAAGCATGGCCCTGCGTTGCGCCCTGCTGAAGAAGCGTTGCTTCCGTCCCAGATCGAGCGGCTCCGATTTACTGCCCAAAACCGCCGGAATGATGTTCGCTGTGCAGGCCAACCGGCGGACATATCCAGCGGAAACCAAGTTGTTGCGGGCCGTGATGCCCGGATCGTTGAGCTTTCCGACGAGTGAATCCCACGATATCGTGACGATCAAGTCGACATTGGGCTTCAGCGGCATCGCCGGTGCGTCTTTCCCGTCCCCGTCGGCACCGTATCTCATGGAGTCGAACACGAACTGTAGCAATGCCCTGGCCTTGGCCCGTTGCCTCGCCTCCGCGGTGCTTTCGCCCGGCAACGCCACGAGCTCCGGGGCAGGCTCCGGCATGGAAAATTCCCGGCCCACGTCGGTGAACCCTGCTCGCGGGCGCTGGTCCTCCGGAACGTCGGGATCGATGGCCCATGCGGGGATGGTGGGTGCTGCGGGGGCGGGTCCGTCGTCGGGAAAGCCTGGAAGCGGCGGCTGGCCGCCGTCGTTTGTCTCGGTGTCCGGTGTTGACGGGGCATTCTTGGCTTTTCCGAAGCCGGAACGGGGATTGGCCAGTTGATCGGCGAGTTTTGAAAGCCTCTCGTGGCCAGCCAGGTCAGTGCACATTTCCCAGATGTAGCCGCGGGCCTGCTGGCTCTTGAAGGAGAGCCCCAAGTGGGGCTGCATCCGGGACTCGCCGCGTTCCAGGGCCTGGGCATCGAGCCGGGCGGAGATGCTCTTGAGCAGGTTGCCGGTACCGATCGCATTCCGGGTGAGCAACGACTCGGCCACCTGGCCCTCGATGAGCTCGGCGGCTTCCTCGGGACACGTTTGCGCATCGATGCCCGGTTGCAACGCCAGCAGGCGCTGGGCGGCCTGCGCCACCTGGGCGGGATCGGCGCTGTCGTTGTTGAACACCGTGGACAGCCGGGGGAACCGGGGTGCCACGGGGACCCCGTTGAATCCGGCGCGGGGCAGCAGCAGGTCGCGGGTGGCCAAACGCTGCTTGGACTGGGAGAAGAAGAGGTGTAGCTGGTCCTTGACCATCTCGGTTGCGTCGCGGAAGAGCATCTTGGTTCCCTGGCCATTGCATTGATCGGCCGGAAGCGAAGCGGTGCCCTCGATGAACCCGGTGAGATTGGCGTGGATGCGGTGCAACTCGGCCAGGGGCGCTTCCTTCAAGGTGTGCGCATCGGAATCCTCGATCTTGCCGGCAGCGACGATCTGGGCCCGGCCGATGAGACGGGCAACGTCCTCGGTCAACAGCGCCAACAAGGTGGCGCGCACCGGGGACGTGGTGACGGAACCGGCGATGGTGTCCAGCAGCGTGCGCAATATGGGAGTCAGCACGGCAAGCAGGCGCAACTGGTCGTCCACGGGGGCCTCGGATACCGGAGTATCCGTGCCTCCCGGGGACGGTGCCAGGAGTTGCTGGATTCCAGCCAGCCCGGCTCCTGCCAGTGATGCCATCTGTGTCATGGATCCACCATGAGCCCATTCCTGCTTTGGCGGGCGGGACGGTTGCGGGGATGTGGAGAACTCCGCCCCAGCTTTTCGACGCCGAGGCATTGATTGGGTGAATGGTCGGGAATGGCACTGCCCCGCCGATGCCTTGGACACAAGGGAGCGAGCGAAGACTCGGATAACTTTGCGGGAACGGGAATCGAGGCCGCGGCGGAGGGCGGGTAACAGCCATGGGCGCATTGGTTCTCGGGAATTCGCCGGGTCCCGCACGGGATTAAGTGATCTGCACCCCCATCGGCCCATGGGAGAGGCCCCGTGTCATGGAGCGCATGATCTGCGTGCTAAGCTAGGGGTAATTGTTTTTCATGTGTGGCAAATGGACACGGTCCGGGTTGCGGGTAGGTTGCGCAACAGATGCCACACTTTCGCACGCCTAGGGTCAAATCCGAAGTCGCTGTGATGAAACGACTATAAACGCAGCGTCTCCAAGCAGTTTGATTGTGGGCGGCGCCGCAGAACAAGAAACCGGAGGACACGAAAGTGCCTACTATTCAGCAGCTGGTCCGCAAGGGCCGCTCGCCGAAGGTCAAAAAGACCAAGGCCCCAGCCCTCAAGGGCAACCCGATGCGTCGTGGCGTTTGCACCCGTGTGTACACCACGACCCCGAAGAAGCCGAACTCCGCACTTCGTAAGGTCGCACGTGTGCGCCTTGCCGGTGGCGTTGAAGTGACCGCTTACATTCCTGGTGTTGGTCACAACCTTCAGGAACACTCCATCGTGCTCGTTCGCGGTGGTCGTGTGAAGGACCTTCCGGGTGTGCGCTACAAGATCGTACGTGGTGCCCTCGATACCCAGGGTGTGAAGAACCGTAAGCAAGCTCGTTCTCGCTACGGTGCCAAGAAGGAAGGTAAGTAATGCCTCGTAAGGGCCCGGCGCCAGCGCGCCCCCTCGTCTCGGATCCGGTTTACGGTTCCCCCCTTGTTACCCAGCTGATCAATAAGGTTTTGGTCGACGGTAAGAAGTCCACCGCAGAGCGTATCGTTTACGGTGCACTCGAAGGTGCCTTGGCCAAGAACGGCTCCGACCCGGTTGTGACCCTCAAGAAGGCCATGGATAACATCCGCCCGGCCCTCGAGGTTCGTTCCCGCCGTGTCGGTGGCGCGACCTACCAGGTTCCTGTTGAGGTCAAGCCCGGACGCTCCACCGCGTTGGCTCTCCGCTGGCTCGTTGGCTACTCCAAGGCTCGCCGCGAGAAGACGATGATCGAACGTCTCATGAACGAGATCCTCGACGCATCGAATGGTCTTGGTGCCGCTGTCAAGCGTCGCGAAGACACTCACAAGATGGCAGAGTCCAACAAGGCATTCGCCCACTACCGCTGGTAAAAAGCGTTTAGTCCGGTTGGCGGGATTGATCGATGATCAGTTCCGCCAACATTTCGGACTTAACCTACAAAGGGAGACATCGTGGCACAGGACGTGCTTACCGACCTTAACAAGGTCCGCAATATCGGTATCATGGCTCACATTGATGCCGGTAAGACCACTACTACGGAACGCATCCTGTTCTACACGGGTGTGAACCACAAGCTCGGCGAAACGCACGATGGTGCCTCGACGACTGACTGGATGGAGCAGGAAAAGGAGCGCGGCATTACTATCACGTCTGCCGCCGTGACCTGCTTCTGGAACAAGAACCAGATCAACATCATTGACACCCCGGGTCACGTTGACTTCACCGTTGAGGTTGAGCGCTCCCTGCGCGTCCTCGATGGCGCCGTTGCCGTGTTCGATGGCAAGGAAGGCGTGGAGCCGCAGTCCGAGACTGTTTGGCGCCAGGCTGACAAGTACAACGTTCCGCGTATCTGCTTCGTCAACAAGATGGACAAGCTGGGTGCTGACTTCTACTTCACCGTAGACACCATCATCAAGCGTCTTGGTGCCAAGCCGCTGGTCATGCAGTTGCCGATCGGCTCCGAGTCGGAGTTCACCGGTGTTGTCGACCTGATGACCATGAAGGCATTCGTCTGGGAGGGCGACTCCAAGGGTGACGTCACCATGGGTGCCGCCTACGAAGTCAAGGAAATCCCGGCCGACCTTCAGGAAAAGGCCGAGGAATACCGCGCACAGCTGGTTGAGAGTGTCGCTGAGGCTTCCGACGAGCTCATGGAGAAGTTCCTCGAGGGCGAAGAGATCAGCATTGATGAACTCAAGGCCGGCATCCGCAAGATGGTTGTCAACTCGGAGATCTACCCGGTCTTCTGTGGTTCTGCCTTCAAGAACCGTGGCGTTCAGCCGATGCTCGATGCCGTTATCGACTTCCTGCCGAATCCCATGGATGTTGGCGCGACGATCGGTCACGATCCGAAGAACGAGGAAATCGAGCTCAAGCGCGAGCCAAACGAAACCGATCCTTTCTCGGCCCTCGCGTTCAAGATTGCAACCCACCCGTTCTTCGGCCAGTTGAACTTCATCCGCGTGTACTCCGGCAAGGCAACTCCGGGTACCCAGCTGCTGAACTCGACCAAGCAGAAGAAAGAACGTATTGGCAAGCTCTTCCAGATGCACGCCAATAAGGAAATGCCGGTAGACGAGGTCCACGCGGGCCACATCTACGCAGTGATTGGCCTCAAGGACACCACCACCGGTGATACCTTGTGCGATCCGGCACACCCGATCGTTCTTGAGTCGATGTCCTTCCCCGATCCCGTGATCTTCGTTGCCATTGAGCCGAAGACCAAGGGTGACCAGGAGAAGCTCTCGACTGCTATCCAGAAGCTTTCGGCCGAGGACCCGACGTTCACCGTCTCCCTCAACGAAGACACCGGTCAGACCGAAATCGGCGGCATGGGCGAGCTCCACCTGGATATCCTGGTGGACCGCATGCGCCGCGAATTCCGCGTTGAAGCCAACGTCGGCAAGCCGCAGGTTGCTTACCGCGAAACCATCAAGAAGGCTGTGGAGAAGGTTGACTTCACCCACAAGAAGCAGACCGGTGGTTCCGGCCAGTTCGCAAAGGTCCAGGTCTCGTTCGAGCCCCTGGAAGTTGTTGAAGGCGTCATTTACGAGTTCAAGAACGGCGTAACCGGCGGTCGTATTCCTCGCGAATACATCCCTTCGGTCGACGCAGGTATCCAGGACGCCATGCAGTTCGGCATCCTGGCCGGCTACCCGATGGTGGGCGTCAAGGCTACCCTCCTCGACGGTGCCTACCACGACGTTGACTCCTCGGAAATGGCATTCAAGATCGCC
Source organism: Paeniglutamicibacter sp. ZC-3 (assembly GCF_025847175.2). Taxonomy (NCBI): domain Bacteria; kingdom Bacillati; phylum Actinomycetota; class Actinomycetes; order Micrococcales; family Micrococcaceae; genus Paeniglutamicibacter; species Paeniglutamicibacter sp. ZC-3. The sequence continues at coordinate 46,070 of NZ_JAOYTG010000015.1, forward strand.
GGCTCCCAGGTGTTCAAGGAAGGCGCACGCCGCGCCCAGCCGATCATCCTCGAGCCGGTCATGGATGTCGAAGTCCGTACTCCCGAGGAGTACATGGGCGACGTCATCGGTGACTTGAACTCCCGCCGTGGTTCCATCGCTTCGATGGAAGACGCAGCAGGCGTAAAGGTCATCCGCGCGACGGTTCCGCTGTCTGAAATGTTCGGTTACATCGGTGACCTGCGTTCCAAGACCCAGGGCCGTGCCGTGTACTCGATGACCTTCTCCAGCTACTCCGAGGTCCCGAAGGCTGTTGCCGACGAGATCATCCAGAAGAACCGCGGCGAGTAATCGTCTAGGACCAACACTGGCCGTGAACCCGAGTCTCGGGTGAGTGGCCGCACGATGGGGCCGGATCAGAGAAATCCAATCCGGCCCCGTCAGGCCAACTAACGGATCCACAGTCGGATCCCGCAGCTAACCACAATTTAAACATTTCACTAAGCCCCCAGTAGACTTGCATAAGTTCGCCCGCGATCCGAGTGGGCGAGGTACGTCTTCTGTAAACGTTTCTAGGAGGAACCTGTGGCAAAGGCAAAGTTCGAGCGGACCAAGCCGCACGTCAACATCGGCACCATTGGTCACGTTGACCACGGTAAGACCACGTTGACGGCCGCCATTTCGAAGGTGCTTGCTGACAAGTACCCGGATTTGAACGAGCAGCGCGACTTCTCGCAGATTGACTCTGCACCGGAAGAGCGCCAGCGCGGCATCACCATCAACATCTCTCACGTCGAGTACCAGACCGAGAAGCGCCACTACGCGCACGTTGATGCCCCGGGTCACGCTGACTACATCAAGAACATGATCACCGGCGCTGCTCAGATGGACGGTGCAATCCTCGTGGTTGCCGCCACTGACGGCCCGATGGCTCAGACCCGCGAGCACGTTCTGCTTGCCCGCCAGGTTGGCGTTCCCTACCTGCTGGTCGCACTGAACAAGTCCGACATGGTTGATGACGAAGAGCTCCTTGACCTCGTGGAAATGGAAGTTCGCGAACTTCTCTCCTCGCAGGGCTTCGACGGCGACGAGGCACCTGTTGTGCGCGTTTCCGGTCTGAAGGCACTCGAAGGCGACCCGGTTTGGGTCAAGGCCGTTGAGGACCTGATGGAAGCAGTCGACAACCACGTGCCGGACCCGGTTCGTGACCGCGACAAGCCGTTCCTGATGCCGGTTGAAGACGTCTTCACCATCACCGGTCGTGGCACCGTTGTTACGGGCCGCGCCGAGCGTGGAACCCTCGCCATCAACTCCGAGGTCGAGATCGTCGGCATCCGTCCGGTCCAGAAGACCACGGTTACCGGTATCGAGATGTTCCACAAGCAGCTCGACGAGGCATGGGCCGGCGAGAACTGTGGTCTGCTGCTTCGCGGTATCAAGCGCGAAGACGTAGAGCGTGGCCAGGTCATCGTGAAGCCGGGTTCCATCACCCCGCACACCGAGTTCGAGGCCAACGTCTACATCCTGTCCAAGGATGAGGGTGGGCGTCACAACCCGTTCTACTCGAACTACCGCCCGCAGTTCTACTTCCGCACCACGGACGTCACCGGCGTTATCACCCTGCCGGAAGGCACGGAAATGGTTATGCCCGGCGACAACACCGAAATGTCTGTCGTGCTGATCCAGCCGATCGCCATGGAAGAGGGCCTCGGCTTCGCAATTCGCGAAGGCGGCCGCACCGTTGGTTCGGGACGCGTTACCAAGATCACCGCGTAAGTTTACTTCGCAGATCTTGACCTAACGGTCTAGGGAAGACCCCCGCAACACTGTTTCGACAGTGCGGCGGGGGTCTTTTCATGTGCCCGGGCACTACCCCGACAATTGCCTGACATATTTATCAAACGAATGGTCTGAATGCGATACGCTGGAACCCGCAAGCGTCCCGAATATCAGGCGGCGCAACCACGTAGGTGAAAGCGGGAAACCCAGATGGAAACGTTCGTCCTGGTTGTGTTGGCCGTGCTGGTGTTCCTTGCAGGGTTCTTCCTCGGCAAGAGGCTGACGACCAGGGACGCGATCGCCCGCAACCTGACCGCCGACGCGTCGACCGAGCGCCAGAAGCTGGCCGAGGCCTGGCAGCTCGGTTTCGAGGCAGCGACGCTGGCCGCCGAACCCGTGGTCCCCTCCTCCGTACCGCATCGCGAGGCAGGTTCCCCGGTGGGGCCCGAGGCCGAGGCCGTGCCGGATCCCGCAGGTGCGCAGCCGCTCGCTCCGGGTGCCGCGTCGGGGCCGGACCCGGTGAACGCCGAGGCACCGATGCGCACCGCCGCACCTGATTACGTCCCCCCGGTGCCGGTGGACCCGCGGGTGAGGGCGCTGCGCAACATCAACATCACCCTCTATGTCGCGGCGCTGCTGATGGTGGCATCGGCCTCGCTGTTCATTGCGCTGGCCCTGCCGGCGCCGGCCAAGGTCGTGGGCCTGGGCATCGTCGCCCTCGGCTTCTACGTCGCCGGCCTGGTGATGCACGCGCAAAGCGAACGACTTCGCCCGGCGGCCGCCGCCTTCACCGCGACCGGACTGGCCCTGGTCCCGATGACGGGCCTCGCCCACTACCTGCTGCTGTCCCATACCCCCGGTGCCAGCTGGTTCGTGACCTCGGTGGTGGGAACGGCGGCGTTCGTGTACGCCGCGGCACGGCTGCAGTCCAAGGTCATCGCCGGACTGTCCACGACGTTCCTGGTTTCCATCGCCTACTCCGGCGGTGCCGTGCTCAACCGCGGGCTGGTCTACTACTTCCTGTTCAGCATGCTGCTGGCCACCGCCATCACGCTGGTTGGCTTCCTGAGGCCGCGCTGGATCACCAACATCTACGTTCAGTCGTTCACTATTGCCCACCGCTACCTGGTGCCGGCGACCGTGCTGGCGGCGGTGCTGTCGGCGGCCGTGCTCGAGGCGGCGGACTACGCATGGCTTTTCGCGGCGGCCGCCGTCTACTACTCGGTGGCGTTTGTGGCAGCTCCGGCCGCCGAGCGCTTCCGGCACCTGGCCGCTGCCCGCGCGGCGGGAATGCTGGGCCTGGGCGCGTTCCTGCTTGTGGCCGAGGTGACGTGGACAAACATCTTCCGGGTCATGGCCGCGGTGGTGCTGGTGCAGTTCGTGCTGCTGACGCACCGTGCCCGGATCTACTCGCGCAAGCTGCGGGTGCACCCGCGCCTCGTCACCGTCGAAACCTGGGTGCTGATTGCCGCCGCGGCCATGTGCACGGTGTTGGGGGCCGAGGGATTGCTGCGCGAAACCGCCGGCCCCGGCGTCGGGCCGGGTCTGGATCTGAACTGGGCGCTGGCCCTGCTGGTGCTCGCCGGCCTGGTGGCCGGGGCGAAACCGGGCGGGCACTACCGCTGGATTCCCCTGGGTGCGGCGGTCTTCTCGTTCGTCGAACCAACGGGCGGGAACCTGGGACGCCAGGGCATCGTGATCGCCGTCGCCGTGCTGGGCACCTGGATGCTGGCACGCCGCGCGACCGGCAGCCAACGGCTCCTGTTGCGGTGGGCGGCCAGGGCGGCGTCCATCGTGGCCGCCGCTGCGCTCTTGGGCTTTGCCGCTGCGGGATGGGTGCTGGGGTCGGGAAGCGCCGGCAATGCAGGTTCCGGATCCGGCGACCCGGTGGCCCTGGCCGGGGCCATTGAGGTGGCGAGCATGGTCGGCGTCATCCTGGCGGTGCTGGTCCAGGCGGGCTGGGCCGTCGCCGCCCTGCACAAGGGAACACCAGCCGTCGCGGTCGCCCGGGCCGAGGGAACCGCGCGGATCCATGCGCTGGGGGAGTCGATGGTGTTCGCCGGATCCGTGGCCTGCGCTTCGGCCACCCTCTGGTTGCTGGAGGTGAACACGGGAGTCGGCGGCCCGGCCGACCTGGACGCCGCCGTTGTCGGCTGGAGCACCCGGTTCTGGCTGGGCAGCCCATGGGTGCTGATCCTGATGTGGCTGCTGCTCGCCGTGGGCCTCGTGGGCGCCACCCTGGTTCTGGGCCACCGCCGCGCAGCATCCCCGGCCCCGGAAACCATCGCCGGCGGGGAGCCGGCAGCAGAGTCGGCCGGTTCACCCGCCGCTGGGGTTCCTGCCGCACTGATGCACCTGGGCGGACTGATCTCCCTGGGCACCGGCCTGGGGATCGGCTCGGACCTGAACCCGTCGTGGCTGGTGGAGTTGGTGGCGGTTTTCGGCCTGGCGTACGTGGGGCTCCGCATCGTCGCCGGTGCCTCGGTGCGAACCCGCGTGGGCTACTCCGTCCTGGCACAGGTGCTCTTCTCCGGCGCGGCATGGCATGTGGCGGACCGCTTCACCATGGACGGGCACGGGCAGTACGCGCTGCTCGCGTTCACGATTGCCCTGGGACAATCGGTGCGCGCACTTCTGTCCCGCAGCTCCCAGGCCGTGAAGCCGGGGGATCCGCGCTCGCTGTTGGGCGTGGCGGCACTCGTGCTGCTGCTGGCGATCCCTGCGATCTACCTGGCCGGAGCCACCCGCGGGCTCGACCAGGCCAGCCTGTTGGTCCAATGCCTGTGCCTGGCGGCCTTCGCCGGTGTGCTGGTGAAGACCCAGGCGGGCAAGGTTCCGGGGTTTCGCTATGCGTTCCTCCCGGCAGCGCTCGGATTCCTCGGCCTGGTCCTGACACCGGCCCTGGGAGCGGACCTGCGAAACGGCGGTTGGTTGCCGAGCGCGTTGTGGGGCGAAAACACCGCCAGCACCGTGCTGGTCCTCCTGGTTGTCGGCATCCTGGCGGGCGAGCTGCGCGCACTGGGAGGAGCCGAATACCGCTGGGTGAGGGCAGGAGTGGCGCTGATGTACTGGGTGGCATTGGCGGGCCTGCAGGATCGCACCGAACCGGGGTGGCAGGTCGTCTCCGGCCTTCTCGGGGCGGCCGGCGCGACGGTCTTCGCCGCAACCTGGGGAGTTCCGTTGCTGTTGCTCGGCACCGCCGCACTAGTGCTTCTTGCCTCGTTGCGCGGGGTCGAATTCATGCACGCCCTGGCCGGAGCGACGGGGAGCGAACCGCTGGACACCATGATCGGGCTGGGCGCGACCTTCGTCGTCCTGCTGGTCATGGCCCTTTTCGGCGGCCGCTTTGGCGGCGAACCGGTGGAATTCTCGGCGGTGGCCAGGCGGGGTGCCGGCTGGAGCCCGGCCCACGCACGGGTGCTGTTGACCGCTGGGTTGGCGGCACTGGGATGTGGCGGGCTGCTGGGGCTGGCCGACAATCTGGACCGGTACGTCTACGCCGGGGGAGCGATGCTGCTGGTGGCGGTCTTCGCCACGGCGGCACTCGAGGTGCCGGCGCGCCGGCGGGAAACCGGATTCGAGGTGGCGGCCCTGGTGGCAGCCGCGGCCATCCACCGTTGTTGGTGGGTGGCGGTCGACGGGACGAGCGCCTTTGCCGCCACCTTCTATTGGGTCATCACGCTGGGACTGCTGGCCGTCTACGAGTTCTCGCGCAAGCGGGAGAGGGAAGCGACGGTGGTGCTGGGCGCCTCGGCCGCCCTGCTGTCGGTCGCGGGGCTGGGGACGATCCTTTCCTCCAACCTGGGCCAGCAGTTGTTGGTCTTGCTGGGCTTCACCATTCTGCTGGTGAGCGGCTTGCTCTCCAACCGCAAGATCTTCACGGTGTGGGGAGCAGTCGGGGTGGCCGTGGCGGTGCTCTGGTTCCTGCGCGGATTCACGTTCCTGTTGCTGTTGCTGGTTGCCGCGGGCCTGATTGCACTGGCCCTGTGGAAGCTGGGCAAGATGAACCGGGGCTCGCAATCCCCGCAAGCCCCGGCACCAGGGCAGCCGCCGGTAGGTCCCGCCGGACCCATGGGGGAGTACCCACAGGACCCCACAGCGCCATCGGGCGTCGCGGGGCGGTGGACGGAGCCGGGGAGGGTGGCACCGACGCCGACCCAATCCCCGGAACCCGGTACCCCGGCAGCCGATCAACAGCGGCAGGGGCACGGCCAGGGTCAGGGCCGGCTTGCCCCGCAACCGGGTAGCGGCATGCCGTGGATGAAGCCGGGCAACCAGGACACCACCGATGAACCAGGTTGAGGGCCGGCCGGTGGTGACCGGCGCGCGGTCGGCGGTTAGGCTGGCAGCATGAAGTTCTTGCTCGTCATGCTCATCGTCGTCGTAGTCATCGTGGTCGTCATTCGACTGCGCAAGCAGTTCTCCCGGGAGATCGATCGCATGAAGGACATCCGGCGGGCCCACCGCGACGACCAGTAGCCCGGTCGTCGCGGACCGGGCGACTTCGTGAGCTTGCCCACGTGCCGTTGCCGGGTCCCGGTTGCCCGTGCGCGAAGTGCGCGCCGGAATTCCGGCAATTTTCGTTCCGTCGCAACAGCTATCGGAACCTGCACGTCCTTCCGCACTCCCGGCAACGGCCGGTAGGCGGAAGGAAGAGTTGGTGTTTGGGGCGGAAACCTGACACACTAGACAAGTTGTTCGTGAGCATTTCCATGCTTCGTGTCTGCTGGTCGGGAAACCGACACCGGGGCACAGGGGTTTCAACCGAGATTGTGTCTCACCCGGGATAATGCCCGGGGCTGGGGAGCAATACAACCGAATTTTTTGGAAACATTGACAATGTCCCCTGCGTATCCATCGGATTCGTATCGCTTTCAAACGCGACACGCCCGAGCGCGGGGGTCGGGCTTCGGCGGATTGAGGAACCCGGATTTATCCGGATTCAGTTCGATGCGAGGCGTGCCGGTCCACTATTGGACCCGTAGGGCACAGTAACTGTACAGAGAGTGCTAATTAGAAAGAGGCATCACGCCATGGCGGGACAAAAAATCCGCATCCGGCTGAAGTCGTATGACCACGAGGTCATTGACGTTTCTGCCCGGAAGATCGTTGAGACGGTGACGCGCGCTGGCGCGACCGTAGTCGGCCCCGTGCCGCTGCCAACGGAAAAGAACGTGTACTGCGTTATCCGTTCGCCCCACAAGTACAAAGACAGCCGTGAGCACTTTGAAATGCGCACGCACAAGCGTCTGATCGACATCATCGATCCGACCCCGAAGGCCGTAGATTCGCTGATGCGTCTTGACCTGCCGGCGGATGTCAACATCGAAATCAAGCTCTAGGGGAGGTGGCGAGAAAACTATGACCGCAACCCGTAATGTCAAGGGACTGTTGGGCACGAAGCTCGGCATGACCCAGGTTTGGGACGAGAACAACAACCTCATCCCGGTAACCGTCGTACAGGCCGACAGCAATGTCGTCACTCAGCTGCGCAACGCCGAGCGTGATGGCTATGTAGCGGTTCAGATCGGCTACGGCCAGATCGACCCGCGCAAGGTCACCAAGCCGCTGGCCGGCCACTTCGAAGCAGCCGGGGTCACCCCGCGCCGCCACGTCGTTGAGCTGCGCACTGCCGACGCCGATTCCTACGCCGCAGGCCAGGAACTCACCGTCGAAATCTTCGCCGCCGGCCAGAAGGTCGACGTCGTTGGAACTTCCAAGGGTAAGGGCTTCGCCGGCGTTATGAAGCGCCACGGCTTCCACGGTGCTCCGGCATCGCACGGTGCTCACAAGAACCACCGTAAGCCGGGCTCCATCGGCGGCGCATCGACCCCGGGCCGTGTGTTCCAGGGCCAGAAGATGGCCGGTCGCATGGGCGCCGAGCGCGTCACCACGCAGAACCTCACCGTTCACGCAGTGGATGCCGAGAAGAACCTCCTGCTGATCAAGGGTGCCGTTCCCGGCGCCCGCGGCCGCGTCGTTCTCGTGCGCACCGCTGTGAAGGGAGCATAACTAAATGTCTAACGCACTCACCGTCGAGTTCCCTTCGGAGATCTTCGACGTTCAGACCAACGTTCCGCTGCTGCACCAGGTCGTCGTGGCCCAGCTGGCAGCTGCTCGCCAGGGTACGCACAAGACCAAGAACCGCGCCGAGGTTTCCGGTGCCGGTCGCAAGCCGTTCAAGCAGAAGGGCACCGGCCGCGCCCGTCAGGGTTCAATCCGTGCTCCTCACATGACCGGCGGTGGCGTTGTCCACGGTCCGACTCCTCGCGATTACAGCCAGCGCACCCCCAAGAAGATGAAGGCTGCTGCACTGCGCGGCGCCCTGTCTGACCGCGCTCGCAACAACCGCATTCACGTCATTGAAGCCCTGGTTGAAGGCACCACGCCGAACACCAAGGCCGCACTGGCCACCCTGCGCGCTCTGTCCGAGCGCAAGAACCTGCTCGTAGTCATCGAGCGCGCCAACGATGTTGCGGCCCTTTCGGTCCGTAACCTCCCCGAGGTCCACGTCCTGTACGTAGACCAGCTCAACACTTACGATGTGCTGGTTTCCGACGACGTTGTCTTCACCAAGGCCGCTTTTGATGCCCTGGTCCAGAAGGAGGAAGCCAAATGAGCACCTTCTCTAAGGCTCCGCACGATGTGGTCATCGCACCCGTCGTTTCGGAAAAGAGCTACGGTCTGATCGACGAAGGCAAGTACACCTTCCTGGTTGACCCGCGTTCGAACAAGTCGGAAATCAAGAACGCCGTGGAAGCCATCTTCTCGGTCAAGGTTGACTCCGTAAACACCCTCAATCGTGCCGGCAAGCGCAAGCGCACCAAGTTCGGATGGGGGACGCGCAAGGCTACCAAGCGTGCGATCGTCTCCCTGAAGGAAGGCTCGATTGACATCTTCGGCGGTCCGCTTTCCTAAGCGGAGACCACTTTAACGAGGAATTAAACTATGGGAATCCGTAAATACAAGCCGACTACCCCGGGCCTTCGCGGCTCGAGCGTAGCCGACTTCGCAGAAATCACGCGATCGACTCCGGAAAAGTCGTTGCTCCGCCCGCTCCACAAGACTGGCGGCCGTAACAACACCGGTAAGATCACCACTCGTCACAAGGGTGGCGGACACAAGCGCCAGTACCGTCTGATCGACTTCCGTCGCCACGACAAGGACGGCGTGCCGGCAAAGGTCGCTCACATCGAGTACGACCCGAACCGCACCGCCCGCATTGCGCTTCTTCACTACATTGATGGCACCAAGCGTTACATCATTGCACCGAACAAGCTCGCCCAGGGTGACTCCATTGAGGCCGGCGCAAACGCCGACATCAAGCCCGGCAACAACCTGCCGTTGCGCAACATTCCGGTGGGTACTGTTATCCACGCCGTGGAATTGCGTCCCGGTGGCGGTGCCAAGATGGCTCGTTCCGCAGGTGCCTCGGTTCAGCTGGTGGCCCGTGAGGGTCGCTTCGCTCAGCTGCGTTTGCCTTCCGGCGAAATCCGCAACGTTGACGTGCGCTGCCGCGCAACCGTCGGCGAGGTCGGAAACGCCGAGCAGTCGAACATCAACTGGGGCAAGGCCGGCCGCATGCGCTGGAAGGGCGTTCGCCCGACCGTCCGTGGTGTAGCCATGAACCCTGTTGATCACCCGCACGGTGGTGGCGAGGGTAAGACGTCCGGTGGACGTCACCCTGTCAACCCGAACGGCAAGCGCGAAGGACGCACTCGTCGTCCGAACAAGGACAGCGACAAGATGATTGTCCGCCGTCGCCGTACCGGCAAGAACAAGCGATAGGAGCCTGGAAACATGCCACGCAGCCTGAAGAAAGGCCCCTTCGTCGATCAGCACCTGTTTGTCAAGGTAGCTGCTGAGAACGAAAAGGGCACCAAGAACGTCATTAAGACGTGGTCCCGCCGTTCGATGATCATCCCCGACATGCTCGGGCACACGATCGCCGTACATGACGGACGTAAGCACATCCCCGTGTTTGTCACCGAGTCGATGGTCGGGCACAAGCTCGGCGAGTTCAGCCCGACCCGGACGTTCCGCAGCCACGTGAAGGACGACAAGAAGGGCAAGCGCCGCTAACCCGCAAGGGTTTAGCGAGTGCTTAGCACTTCTTCGAGAGACGAGAGAAGGAAAGCAATGGAAGCCAAGGCAATTGCGCGCCATATCCGCGTGACGCCTATGAAGGCCCGGCGCGTCGTCAACCTTGTTCGTGGCAAGCAGACGAACGAAGCACTGGCGATCCTGAAGTTTGCCCCGCAGGCAGCTTCAGAGCCAGTGTTCAAGGTTGTAGCATCGGCAGTGGCTAACGCCCGTGCCGCCGCAGACCGCGAGGGTGTCGCGTTCAACGAAGACGAGCTGTTCATCAGCGAAGCGTTTGTTGACGAGGGTCCGACCATGAAGCGGTTCCAGCCGCGTGCTCAGGGTCGGGCATACCAGATCAAGAAGCGCACGAGCCACATCACTGTGGTCGTCGCAACCCCTAAGAAGGGTGGGGAAGAGTAAATGGGACAGAAGGTTAACCCGCATGGGTTCCGACTCGGTATCACTACCGACCATGTTTCGCACTGGTTCGCCGACAGCACCAAGGTCGGACAGCGTTACAAGGACTTCGTAAAAGAAGACATCCGTATCCGCGAACTGATGACCGTTGGCATGGAGCGCGCCGGCATCGCCCGCGTGGAGATCGAGCGTACTCGTGACCGTGTTCGTGTGGATATCCACACCGCACGTCCGGGCATCGTTATCGGTCGCCGCGGCGCCGAAGCCGATCGCATCCGCGGCGAGCTCGAAAAGCTCACCGCAAAGCAGGTTCAGCTGAACATCCTCGAGGTCAAGAACCCCGAGATCGAAGCCCAGCTTGTTGCCCAGGGCATTGCCGAGCAGCTTGCTTCGCGTGTGGCTTTCCGCCGCGCGATGAAGAAGGCCATGCAGTCGGCAATGCGCGCAGGTGCCAAGGGCATCCGCGTGCAGTGCTCCGGTCGTCTTGGCGGTGCAGAAATGTCCCGCAAGGAGTTCTACCGCGAAGGCCGTGTGCCGCTGCACACCCTGCGTGCGAACATCGACTACGGCAAGTTCGAAGCCAAGACCACCTTCGGCCGCATTGGCGTGAAGGTCTGGATCTACAAGGGCGACGTAACGTCGAAGGAACTGGCAGCCCAGGCTGCTGCAGCTCCGGCCCGCGGCCGCGGCGATCGTCCGGGTGGACGTCCGGGTGGACGTCCCGAAGGTGGCGAGCGTCGTCGTCGCCCCGAGCGCAACGCCGCTCCAGGTGCAGAAGCAGCTCCGGCTGTTGAGGCTCCTGCAGCAGCAGTTGCAGAAGGAGGACAGGCTTAAATGCTTATCCCACGCCGAGTAAAGTACCGCAAGCAGCACCACCCCAATCGGAGTGGCGCAGCTTCGGGCGGTACCACGGTAGCCTTCGGTGAGTACGGTATCCAGGCCCTTACACCGGCCTACGTTACCAACCGCCAGATCGAGGCAGCTCGTATCGCAATGACCCGCCACATCAAGCGTGGCGGTAAGGTCTGGATCAACATTTATCCGGACCGTCCGCTGACCAAGAAGCCTGCCGAAACCCGCATGGGTTCCGGTAAGGGTTCGCCGGAATGGTGGGTCGCAAACGTAAAGCCGGGACGGGTTCTCTTCGAACTCTCCGGCGTCAGTGATGAGGTAGCACGCGAGGCATTGCGCCTGGCAATCCACAAGCTGCCGTTGAAGGCACGCATTGTGCGTCGCGAAGGTGGTGAATAAGGAATGGCAATCGGATCCAAGGATCTAGCAACCGAAGCACTGGACGGCTTTGATAACGCCCGTCTGGTCGAGGAGCTCAAGAAGGCCAAGGAGGAGTTGTTCAACCTCCGTTTCCAGTCGGCCACCGGTCAGCTCGAATCGCACGGCAACCTGAAGTCTGTCAAGCGCGACATCGCACGTATCTACACGGTACTTCGTGAACGCGAGCTGGGCATTCGTGCAGATGTTGTTGTCCCGGTAGAAGAAGCCAAGAAGACCAAGAAGTCTTCCAAGAAGGCCGAAGCTACCGAAGAAGCAACTGAGGAAGCCAAGTAATGAGCGAGAAGGAGAACGTCGTGGATGCAGCTTCAGAGCGCAACGACCGCAAGACCCTCCGCGGGTACGTGGTTTCCGACAAGATGCAGAAGACCATCGTCGTTGACGTCGAGGACCGTGTAAAGCACGCCCTCTACGGCAAGGTCATGCGTCGCAACAAGAACGTCAAGGCTCACGACGAAGAGAACAGCGCCGGTATCGGCGACCTCGTTCTCATCGCCGAGACCCGCCCGCTGTCTGCCGACAAGCGCTGGCGCCTCGTGGAAATCCTCGAAAAGGCCAAGTAAGCCCTTTCGCTGGTTTTCACTCTGACGTGAACCAAGCAAGACACCCCGGAACCGCTGGATCTATCCAGCCGGTGCCGGGGTGTTTTGCGTTTCCCCACATCTACCGCCGGTAGCATGGGTGCCTTGGCGTGAACCGAACCGGTTCCGCGGGAAAGGCAACGGGGGCGGAGTACCGGTGGGAAGTACTCGAAGGGCAAACCCGGCAAGGATGCGGAGACCGCTGGCCCTGCGCCTGGTTCCGGTGCTGGTTCCCGGAGTGCTCCTGGCCGCGCTGCCGCACCTCTCCTTGGGTCCTTTCAGGATCCTGGCGGTGTTGCAGGCACTGCTGCCGCTGTGGTGCTTGGCCGCCCTGCTCGTCTTCCTCTTCCTGGCGTTGCGCCGCGCCGTCGTTCCCGCCGCGGTGTTGCTGGTCCTTGCCGCCGCCTCGCTGGCACCGGTCATGGCGCCCGTCGTGGGGTCGGTGACCGGGACGAGGTGCACGCCGGGGGAGCAGGTGCGCGTGCTTTCGCTGAACGCCGAGCACGGACGCGCCGACACGTCCTCCCTGGCCGAGGTGATCCGCGGTTCGGCCCCGGATGTGCTGGTCCTTGTCGAGTCCAGCGAACCGATGCTCACGGCGCTGGCAGCAAGGTTCCCCACATGGGAGTACACGCACCGGACGGGAAAAGTGGTCACGGGCGGAAGCGTGGACACCGTGATCTTCTCCAGGCACCCGCTGCAGGAACAGGCAGCGGCGGCGCTCCAATCGAACGGTGCGCTCTTCGACGTTCCCGTGGCCGTCATCGAACATCCGCTGGCAGGTCCCATCCGGGTCGCCGGTGTCCATCCGGCGCCGCCGACCTACTCGCCGTCGTCCTGGGCAGGCACCCTTCAAGACCTCGGTTCCTGGAAGCATCAACAGAACGGTATGCCGCTGGTGATGGCGGGGGACTTCAACGCCACGGCCGCGCACCCGCAATTCCGGGCACTTGCAGCCGGCCTCATGGAAGCCTCCCCGAGGTTGGGACCATGGGCGGGGGCCACCTGGCCCGCCGACATGGGCCTGCCCGCGTTCGCGGGGATCGACCATGTCCTGGTTCGCGGTCTGGCGGTGCTCGACTCCGAGCGTTTCTCGGTGCCCGGCACCGACCACCATGGGATCGTGGCGCATCTGGCTTCCTGCCGATGACCCACCGCCCCAAACGGCGCGGAATTCCGGGGGGCGTGTGTGACCAAGGACCACCCGCGGGCACATAGCATACGGTTTCGGGATCGTGCATCCGTGCGGTAGACTTTATTTTCTGTGCGCGTTGTGTATGGGGACTATCCACCTCCTTCATGACGCATAGTGCGGCCGGAGGGTTTTTTACGGGCCCGAAAGTCGTGCGGCATAGCTCTGAGCCTAAGCCTCGGCCCTGCTTCCCCAGCTTCACATGTTTTTCGCCCTTGGGCGTTGTGCATCGTGGTGTTTGGAGGTGGGGGTAAGCAGAAGCTGAGATGGACCATATCCGTTCCGCAAGGCTCCCTAGGAGAACCAGCGAGACGACAGGAGTAAAAAGTGATTCAGCAGGAATCGCGACTGAAGATTGCCGACAACACCGGTGCTAAGGAAATCCTTACCATTCGTGTTCTCGGTGGATCTGGCCGTCGCTATGCAGGCATCGGCGACGTAATCGTCGCCACCGTCAAGGATGCAATCCCGGGCGGAAACGTAAAGAAGGGTGACGTCGTCAAGGCTGTCATCGTTCGCACCAAGAAGGAACGTCGACGCGTCGACGGTTCCTACATCAAGTTCGACGAGAACGCAGCTGTCATCCTCAAGGCTGACGGTGAGCCCCGCGGTACCCGTATTTTCGGTCCGGTGGGTCGTGAACTTCGCGATAAGAAGTTCATGAAGATCGTTTCCCTGGCTCCGGAGGTACTGTAACCATGGGTGCAAAGATTAAGAAGGGTGACCTCGTTCAGGTCATCGCCGGTTCCGACCGCAACAAGCAGGGCAAGGTGCTGAAGGTATTCCCCGCAGCACAGCGCGTGCTTGTTGAGGGTGTCAACCGCGTCACCAAGCACACCAAGGCCGGCCAGACCGAGCGTGGCACGCAGACCGGTGGCATTGAGGTCGTTGAGGCCCCGATGCACATCTCGAACGTCGCAATCGTTGACCCGGAAACCAAGAAGCCGACCCGCGTTGGCTTCCGCGAGGAAACCGTGGAGAAGAACGGCGTGTCCAAGACCGTCCGTGTTCGCTTCGCCAAGTCTTCCGGAAAGGCACTGTAATGACTGAAGCAGCTGTGAACATCCAGCCTCGCCTTAAGGCCAAGTACAACGCCGAAATCCGCGAAACCCTGACGAACGAGTTCAGCTACGCCAACCCGATGCAGGTCCCGGGCCTGGTCAAGGTTGTTGTGAACATGGGTGTTGGCGAAGCCGCCAAGGACTCCAAGCTCATCGAAGGCGCAGTTCGCGACCTCACCGCCATCACCGGCCAGAAGCCGTTGGTAACCAAGGCACGCAAGTCGATCGCACAGTTCAAGCTGCGCGAAGGCATGCCGATTGGTACCCACGCCACCCTGCGCGGAGATCGCATGTGGGAATTCGTGGACCGCTTGGTTTCGCTGGCTCTGCCGCGTATCCGTGACTTCCGTGGCCTGAGCCCGAAGCAGTTCGACGGCAACGGAAACTACACCTTCGGTCTCACGGAACAGTCCATGTTCCACGAAATCGATGTTGATTCCATTGACCGCGTTCGCGGCATGGACATCACCGTAGTGACCACCGCGAAGACCGACGACGAAGGTCGTGCCTTGCTCAAGGCACTGGGCTTCCCGTTCAAGACCGCCAACTAGATCAACTACGTTGCAGGTCCGCGCTTGCGCGGAAACCGTAGCGAGGAAGGGCAGAAGCCCAAATGACAATGACAGATCCTGTCGCAGATATGCTGACTCGTCTGCGTAACGCCAACTCGGCTTACCACGACACGGTTTCCATGCCGTCGTCGAAGCTGAAGGTGCGCGTTGCACAGATCCTCAAGGAACAGGGCTACATCGCCTCGTTCGTTGAAGAAGCAGCAGAGGTTGGCAAGAAGCTGACCATCACCCTGAAGTTCGGCCCGAGCCGCGAGCGTTCAATCGCTGGCGTTCGCCGTATTTCCAAGCCGGGCCTGCGTGTATACGCAAAGTCCACCAACTTGCCGCACGTCCTTGGTGGCCTCGGCATTGCAATCCTGTCCACGTCCTCCGGTCTGCTCACCGACCGCCAGGCAGCCAAGAAGGGTGTAGGTGGGGAAGTCCTCGCCTACGTCTGGTAACGGGAAAGGGAGAAAGAAACCATGTCACGTATTGGACGTCTTCCGATCACTGTTCCTGCCGGCGTAGAGCTCAAGATTGATGGCGACATTGTCTCCGTCAAGGGCTCCAAGGGCGAACTGACGCACACCGTACCCAGCCCGATTGCGGTTGTTCTCGAAGAGAACACCGTAACCGTGTCGCGCCCGAACGACGAGCGCGATTCGCGTTCGCTGCACGGCCTGACCCGCACCCTGATCGAGAACATGATCATCGGTGTCACCGCTGGCTACGAAAAGAAGCTCGAAATCCACGGTACCGGTTACCGCGTAGTGGCAAAGGGTTCGAACCTCGAGTTCGCCCTGGGCTACTCGCACCCGGTGGTTGTCGAAGCTCCCGAGGGCATTGCCTTCGCGCTCGACGGCAACACCAAGATCACCGTCTCGGGTATCAACAAGCAGCAGGTTGGCGAAGTTTCCGCCAACATCCGCAAGCTCCGCAAGCCTGACCCGTACAAGGGCAAGGGCGTTCGGTACGCTGGCGAAATCATCCGCCGCAAGGTCGGAAAGGCTGGTAAGTAACCATGGCTCTGGGAATCAAGGGTAAGAGCAAGGCAGCCGCACGCGGCCGCCGCCACTTGCGTGTCCGTAAGCGCATCACCGGCACCGAGGTGCGTCCGCGCCTGGTCGTCAACCGCTCGGCACGCCACATCTTCGTCCAGATCGTAGACGACAGCAAGGGCATCACCGTTGCTTACGCGTCGACGATGGAAGCCGACTTGCGCACGTTCGATGGTGACAAGACCGCCAAGGCCAAGCGCATTGGCGAGCTCGTTGCCGAGCGCGCCAAGGCCGCAGGCATCGAGTCCGTGGTCTTCGACCGCGGCGGCAACAAGTACCACGGTCGCGTGGCAGCTGTTGCTGAGGGTGCACGTGAAGGTGGGCTGGCACTGTGAGCGAAGCAACTAACAAGAAGGAAACTCAGGTGTCTGAAGCTACTGAGGCAGCTGCTGCTGCTCCTGCCGCCGACAAGGCCGGCGCCGCTCGCGGCGAAGGCCGTGGACGTGGCGGCGAAGGCCGTGGCCGTGGCGAGGGTCGTGGCCGTGGCCGCGATTCGAAGGACAGCCGCAACGACGACAAGGACAAGTTCCTTGAGCGCGTTGTAGCCATCAACCGCGTATCCAAGGTCGTCAAGGGTGGTCGTCGCTTCAGCTTCACCGCACTTGTCGTCGTGGGTGACGGCAACGGTCTCGTTGGCGTCGGCTACGGCAAGGCCAAGGAAGTTCCGGCAGCAATCGCCAAGGGCGTTGAAGAAGCCAAGAAGTCCTTCTTCCGCGTTCCCCGCGTCGGCACCACCATCCCGCACCTGGTGCAGGGTGAAGCCGCTGCCGGCGTTGTCCTCCTGCGTCCGGCTTCGCCGGGTACCGGCGTTATCGCCGGTGGTCCGGTTCGCGCCGTACTGGAATGCGCAGGCATCCACGATGTTCTGTCGAAGTCCATGGGCTCGACCAACCAGATCAACATCGTCCACGGCACCGTTGCCGCGCTGAAGGCCCTTGAAGAGCCTCAGGCAGTAGCAGCACGTCGTGGCCTGCCGTTGGAAGAAGTTGTTTCGGCACAGATGCTGTGGAACATCCAGAACCAGAAGGCAGGTGCGTAAGTAGTGGCGAAGAATTTTGTCCCTAGCGACGCAAATCTGGCAATCACCCAGATCAGGTCCATCATTGGTGTAAAGCAGAACCAGCGCGATACCCTTCGCTCGCTTGGCTTGAAGCGCATCGGACACACCGTGTTCCGTACCGCTGATGCAGTGACCGTTGGCATGATCAACACGGTTCCGCACCTCGTAAAGGTTGAGGAGGCGAAGTAATCATGGCTGAAAAAGAAAACGCACTGAAGGTACACCACCTGCGTCCGGCCGAAGGCTCCAAGAAGGCCAAGACCCGTGTGGGTCGTGGTGAAGGATCCAAGGGTAAGACCGCGGGTCGCGGTATGAAGGGCACCAAGGCGCGCTACCAGGTCAAGGCCGGCTTCGCCGGTGGCCAGTTGCCGCTGCACATGCGCCTTCCGAAGCTTCGCGGCTTCAAGAACCCGTTCCGCGTCGAGTACCAGGTTGTTAACCTGGACAAGATCTCGGAGCTGTTCCCCGAAGGTGGCGAAGTCACCGTTGAGGCACTGATCGCGAAGGGCGCCGTTCGCAAGAACGAACCCGTCAAGGTCCTTGGCTCGGGCGAACTGACCGTCAAGGTCGACGTGAAGGTCAACGCCTTCTCGTCCTCCGCAGCGGAAAAGATCGCCGCAGCCGGCGGCTCTGCAGTAGAGCTCTAAGCTACGTGGTCAATTGATCACACAGTGAGAGGGGGGTGGACCCGGAATTCGCATGGCGGATTTCCGGGACCACCCCCCTTTTTCTTACCATTTCACCACACCCCCTGCTCCCACCGGCATCAGCAGGACGCCGGCACCCGGTCACTGGGGCTGTTTTCCCGCCTAATATCCCCATCGGACCGGGAATGATTTCGGTTTTGCCGCGGTGCATTTGGCGAGTCACGCTCGCCACCCGCTAGAATCAGTAGGTCAACACCCGGGTTTGCCGGGCCACCATCCTTCAGGAGGACGCTTGTTCGCCGCCATTGCCCGGGTATTCCGGACGCCTGACCTGCGACGCAAGTTGTTGTTCACGCTCGCCATTATCGCGATTTACCGCATGGGTGTCTATATCCCTGCTCCCGGCGTGGACTACTCGAACGTCCAGCAGTGCCTTGCCGCGGGTAACACCACCGGCGGGCTGTACCAGTTCGTGAACCTGTTCAGCGGCGGCGCCCTGCTCCAGGTTTCCATCTTCGCCATGGGCATCATGCCGTACATTACGGCCTCGATCATCGTCCAGCTTTTGCGCGTGGTGATTCCGCGCTTCGAAGAGCTGCACAAGGAAGGCCAGTCCGGACAGGCCGTCCTGACCCAGTACACCCGTTACCTGACGATCGCGTTGGGCCTGTTGCAGGCCACCACGCTGGTCTCGCTGGCCCGCAGCGGCATGCTCTTCCCCTCCTGCCAACTGCCGATCGTCCCGGATGACAGCTTGTGGATCATCGTGCTGATGATCTTCACGCTGACCGCCGGCACGGGCCTGATCATGTGGATGGGCGAGCTGGCCACCGAGCGCGGCGTCGGCAACGGCATGTCCCTGCTGATCTTCGTCTCCATCGCCTCGGGCTTCCCCTCCGCCATGGGCGCCATCGCCACCTCGCAGGGCTGGGGCGTCTTCATTGGCGTCATCCTCATCGGCGTCGCCGTGATCGGCCTGGTTGTCTTCGTGGAGCAATCCCAGCGCCGCATCCCGGTCCAGTACGCCAAGCGCATGATCGGGCGCCGCACCGTGGGTGGCACCTCCACCTACATCCCGATCAAGGTCAACATGGCCGGCGTCATCCCGGTGATCTTCGCATCCTCGATGCTGGCGCTGCCGACCATGCTGGTCTCGTTCAACACACGGGCCGACGGCACGCTGCCGGACTGGGCGCTGTGGGTGCAGACGAACTTCTCCGGCTCGTCCCCGCTCTACATGGTCGCCTATACGTTGCTGACCATCGGCTTCACCTACTTCTACGTTGCGATCACGTTCAACCCGACCGAGGTTGCCGACAACATGAAGCAGTACGGCGGATTCATCCCGGGCATCCGCGCCGGACGTCCCACGGCCGAGTACCTCGAGTACGTGCTCAGCCGCATCACCTTCCCCGGTGCCATTTACCTGGCATTCGTGGCCCTGATTCCGTTGATTGCCTTCGTGCTCATCAACGCCGATCAGAACTTCCCATTTGGCGGCACCTCGATCCTCATCATGGTTGGTGTGGGTCTCGAGACCGTCAAGCAAATCAACGCACAAATGCAGCAGCGACACTACGAAGGACTTCTGCGATGACAAGACTGTTGATCATTGGACCACCCGGTGCCGGCAAGGGCACCCAGGCGGACCGCATTTCCGAGCGCCTCAACGTTGTGGCCATCTCCACCGGTGACATCTTCCGCGCCAACGTCAAGGGCGGCACCCCGCTGGGCGTCGAGGCCAAGAAGTACATCGATGCAGGGAACTTCGTTCCCGACTCGGTCACCAACTCGATGGTGCGCGACCGCCTGTCCCAGGACGATGTCAAGGACGGCTTCCTGCTGGACGGCTACCCGCGCACCAGCGCCCAGGTCGACGAGCTGGATTCGATCCTGGCAGACGCCGGCGTGGAGCTTGACGCGGTGCTGCAGCTGACCGCCGATGACGACGAGCTCGTCGCCCGCCTGCTCAAGCGCGCCGAGATCGAGGGCCGCGCGGATGACAACGAAGAGGTCATCCGCCACCGCTTGGGCCTCTACCACGAGGAAACCGCCGTCGTGGTCAACCGCTACCAGGAGCGCGGCATCGTGCGCCTGGTCGACGGCATCGGCGAGATCGACGAAGTCACCGACCGCGTCATGGGCGCGCTGGGACAGAACGTCTAAATAGCTTGCACACGCGCAAACCGCGGGGACCGGCACCACACGTGCCGACATCCCCGCGGTTTTTGCGCTAACGCCGCCCAGAAGATTCCTTGGAAGGGGACACACACCATGGCTTTCCGCCAACCAAAAATCGAGTACAAGACCAACACGCAGATCCTGAAGATGCGGGAAGCCGGATTGGTGCTGGCCGAGGCACTGGACGAAGCGGTTGCCGCCGCACAGATCGGGGTCACCACCGCGCACCTTGACGAGGTGTTTGCCGCGGTGCTCGAACGCCACGGTGCGACGTCCAACTTCAAGGGCTACCACGACTTCCCCGCGAACATCTGCGCCTCGGTCAACGACGAGGTCGTCCACGGCTTCCCGAGCGAGTACGTGCTCAAGGACGGGGACGTGCTGAAGATCGACGGCGGCGCCATCATCGATGGCTGGCATGCCGACTCGGCACGCACCGTAATCGTGGGCAACGCGGACCCGGAGGACCAGCGACTGTCCGACATCACGCAGGAGGCCATGTGGCGCGGCATCGCGGCACTTGCCGAAGCCCGTTTCGTCGGCCAAATCGGCGATGCCATCGACGACTTCGTCTCGGCCGTGCCGGGCAAGCCGCTGGGCATCCTGGAGGACTACGTCGGCCACGGCATCGGTTCGGAAATGCACCAGGCCCCGGACGTGCTCAACTACCGCACCGGCCACCGCGGTCCCCGCATCAAGCCGGGCATGTGCCTGGCCATCGAGCCCATGCTGGTGCGCGGGGGCCTGGAGACCAAGGTGCTCGAGGACGACTGGACGGTTGTCACCGTCGACGGCGCGCGCGCCTCGCAGTGGGAGCATTCAGTTGCCGTGCACATGGGCGGCATCTGGGTGCTGACTGCCCACGACGGGGGAGTGGCAGGCCTTGCCCCCTTCGGCGTGACGCCGTCCCCCATCGCTTCATAGCTTTCTTCCGCACCGGCCCACCTGCGGGCCGGTGCGGCAGCTGCCCGCAAAAAGTGTGGGCGATCTAACAAATCGGTTGGCCACAATGATTTCCCTTTAAGCCATGTACCACGTAGGCTTGACTGTTGGTTGTCTGTTCCTTGGTGCCCAAAAGCTCACGCTTCGGGTGCCTCTGTTCTTGATGGCCAAGACCATAAACCTGTCGGGGGCAAAAGTCGCCGGCAACAAAAGTTAGCGGAGGATATGGCCAAGAAAGAGGGTGTCATCGAGGTAGAAGGCACCGTGTCAGAGGCACTGCCCAATGCGATGTTCCGTGTTGAGCTGCCCAACGGGCACGTTGTACTTGCAACTATCTCGGGAAAGATGCGTCAGCACTACATTCGAATCCTCCCTGAGGATCGCGTAGTGGTGGAACTCAGTCCGTATGACCTCAACCGCGGACGTATCGTTTACCGCTACAAGTAAAGATTTTTGTTCTTCCATCCCCTGGGGACGGGCGACAAAGGTAGTTACGCTCCACTTGAAACCGCAACCGCAAAAGGACAAAGCCTTGAAGGTTAACCCTAGCGTGAAGCCGATCTGCGATAAGTGCAAGGTGATCCGTCGTAATGGCGTGGTCATGGTGATCTGCGAAAACCCACGCCACAAGCAGCGTCAGGGCTAATTTCCCTCACGGGAAATCCTGCGCGTAGTAAAAGTAATTGGCAGCACAGCATCCACCGCGCGATGCATACCCACGGCACGGAGGCCGTGGACCGGGAACACCCGGGATTGTGCTGTTTTAGACCTCCGCACATCGAAAGGTAGACAGCATATGGCTCGTCTAGCTGGCGTAGACATCCCGCGCGAAAAGCGCGTGATTATTGCGCTCACATACATCTACGGCGTGGGCAAGACCCGTGCAGAACAGACCATCGCCGAGACCGGGATCAACCCGGATACTCGCGTGAAGGATCTGTCCGACGCTGAGCTGGTTCAGCTGCGTGACTTCATTGAAGGCAGCTTCAAGGTCGAGGGTGACCTCCGCCGCGAGGTGGCAGCTGATATCCGCCGCAAGGTTGAGATCGGCTCCTACGAAGGCATTCGCCACCGCAAGGGCCTGCCGGTCCGCGGTCAGCGCACCAAGACCAACGCTCGCACCCGCAAGGGCCCGAAGCGCACCGTCGCCGGTAAGAAGAAGACCCGCTAAATCTAGCGGTCGTCACTAAGCCAAATTTCTCGTAGGAGTAAGCATGCCCCCCAAGACTCGTGGAGCGGTCCGCAAGCCGCGTCGCAAGGACAAAAAGAATATCCCGCTCGGACAGGCGCACATCAAGAGCACCTTCAACAACACCATTGTTTCCATCACGGATCCCAACGGTGCTGTAATCTCGTGGGCCTCGGCCGGCGAGGTTGGATTCAAGGGTTCGCGTAAGTCCACTCCGTATGCTGCACAGATGGCCGCCGAGGCTGCTGCAAAGCGTGCACAGGAGCACGGACTTCGCAAGGTTGACGTTTTCGTCAAGGGCCCGGGCTCGGGACGCGAAACCGCGATCCGTTCGCTCCAGGCCGCTGGCCTGGAGGTTGGGTCCATCCAGGACGTTTCCCCCAGCGCACACAACGGCTGCCGCCCCTCAAAGCGTCGCCGCGTCTAATTGACTGTCTGGCTTTGATGCCGCCGCGTCTTTCTTCCGCAAGGGAGTAGGGCGCGGCGGCATGATCGCCACGGCAAGCCAGACCGAACCAGACGAACGCCGACGAGGCTTACGTCGTTTCCACCCCCTGTGTTGCGTCATATAGCGGACGCTCGCTGAAAGGAAATGTAAGTGCTTATTGCACAGCGCCCCACCCTGACCGAAGAAGTCGTAGCGGAGAACCGCTCCCGTTTCGTAATTGAACCGTTGGAGCCTGGCTTCGGCTACACCCTGGGCAACTCGCTTCGCCGTACCCTTCTCTCCTCCATTCCTGGTGCAGCTGTCACCAGTGTGCGGATCGACGGAGTACTGCACGAGTTCACCACCGTAGCCGGTGTTAAGGAAGATGTCACCGAGCTGATTCTGAACATCAAGAATCTCTCGGTCTCCTCCGAACACGATGAGCCGGTCGTCGCCTACCTGCGCAAGCAGGGCCCGGGCGTCGTTACCGCAGCCGACATCACCCCGCCAGCCGGCGTGGAATTCCACAACCCGGACCTGCACATCGCGACATTGAACGCGAAGGGCAAGTTCGACATGGAACTGACCATCGAGCGTGGCCGCGGCTATGTTTCTGCAGCGCAGAACAAGAACGTGGACGCCGAGATCGGTCGCATCCCTGTGGATTCGATTTACTCGCCGGTACTCAAGGTGACCTTCCGCGTGGAGGCCACCCGTGTCGAGCAGCGCACCGACTTTGACAAGCTCATCGTCGATGTCGAGACCAAGGATTCGATGGCCCCGCGCGATGCAGTTGCATCCGCCGGCACCACCCTGGTTGAACTGTTCGGACTGGCTCGCGAGCTGAACACCGCCGCTGAAGGCATCGAGATCGGCCCGTCCCCGACGGACGCCGCCCTCGCAGCCGACATGGCGTTGCCGATCGAGGACCTCGAATTGACCGTTCGTTCGTACAACTGCCTCAAGCGTGAGGGCATCCACTCCGTGGGTGAACTCGTTGCACGCTCTGAGGCCGACCTGATGGACATCCGCAACTTTGGTGCGAAGTCCATCGACGAGGTCAAGGCGAAGCTGATCGATTTGGGTCTGGCCCTGAAGGATTCCCCTCCGGGCTTCGATCTTGCAGCACGTGCCGCCGCCATTGGCGACGATGACGTTTACGGTGACGAAGAAGTCTAAGACTTCTTGGCCCACCAGCTATAGAACTTAAACCTTTGTGCCCGGGTTCCCCCGGGGTTCCGGGCACAAAGGCCACCATAATAGGAGAACACTATGCCTACCCCTCCCAAGGGTCCGCGTCTCGGCGGCAGCGCAGCTCACGAGCGTTTGATGCTCGCGAACCTGTCCGCGCAACTGTTCGAGAACAAATCCATCACCACCACGCTGACCAAGGCCAAGCGCCTTCGTCCGCACGCAGAGCGCTTGATCACCTTCGCAAAGCGCGGAGACCTGGCCTCGCGTCGCCGCGTTCAGGCAGTCATTGCCTCGCGCAGCCGCACCAACAAGTCGATCGTTCACGAGCTGTTCGAGAACATCGCACCGCTCATGGCCGAGCGCCCGGGTGGCTACACCCGCATCACCAAGATCGGCAACCGCAAGGGCGACAACGCTCCGATGGCTGTCATCGAATTGGTGATGGAGCCGGTTTCCCCGAAGCAGGCCGTTGTGAAGGAAGCCGAAAAGGCTACCGCAGTGGCTGCTCCGGCTGAAGAGGTCGTTGAGACCGAATCAACCGAAGCCGCAGAGGTCGCAGAGACCGAAGCTGCAGAGGAGAACAAGGCCTAGTCCTTGTCTACTCGGCAATAGCTGAATCGTTGGCCCGGTGCACTTATGCACCGGGCCAAAGTTTTAAGCACTGAAGCCCCCGCCGTGCCATGGACGCCCCAGTCGACAGGCGTTGACGGGGGAGGAGCCGCTCCGCGTCGGTGGAGAAGGCCACAGAACCAGGATCGTGAGATGAACACTTCCCCCATTGACCTCCGGCACTCCGGGCTCGCGCCCGCCGGAGGCGCCACCGAGCCCGCCACCGTGCGCCTGGCCATTCGGATCGGCTATGACGGAACCGCCTACAACGGCTGGGCGCTGCAGCCGGGCCTGCCCACCGTGCAGGGCGTGCTCGAGGCCGGCCTCTCAATGCTCATCCGCCGCAACATCCGCACCGTGGTGGCAGGGCGCACCGACGCCGGCGTGCACGCCCGGAACCAGATCGCGCACTTCGACCTGACGCCCACCGAGGTCGCGGGCCTGGCCCGCGGATCGGGCCTTGAACCGGGCTTTGCCCTGCTGCGTCGACTGCGCGGGGTGCTGGGACGCGAGAACGGTGCGGTCCTGGTCCACGATGTCTGGATCGCACCGGATGGATTCGACGCACGCTTTTCCGCGCTCTGGCGCCGCTACTCGTACCGCATCGCCGACGGTCCGGCACGCTTCGATCCGCTCACCCGCGCCTACACGATGTGGCACAAGACAGAACTCGACGTCGGTTTGCTGAACTCCGAGGCCGTCAGCCTGCTCGGGCGCCACGATTTCCTGTCCTTCTGCAAGCCGCGGGAGCATGCCACCACGATCCGCACGCTCACGGAATTTTCGTTTGTCCGCGATTCCGAGGGGATCATCGTGGCCCACCTGAAGGCCGATGCCTTTTGCCACAACATGGTCAGGGCCATGATTGGTGCCTGCATCAAGGTCGGCGACGGACGCGAGACCCCGGGGTGGGTTGCCAGGCGACTGGCGGAGGCAGTGCGTGATTCACGGATTATGTTGGCCGACCCCCGCGCCCTGGTGCTGGAGGAAGTTGCCTATCCGCTGGATGACCATGAGATCGCAAGACGAGCCGAATTGACGCGTACCCGGCGCAAGCCGGACGATATCACCACCGACTTGCCGGAGTTGCGCGGATTCACCGACTAGGAACCGCTGTGGCGGCAAGGCCTGAGGCGAGAGCGTCGATCGGCCCGTGGTGGATTCCCTCGCCTGCAAGGGGGGAGCCAAACGCCGGTTCACCGCGCTGAAGTAGGCCTGCGCAGCGAAGCGGCTGAAGCTAGCTGCGGACCATGCCCACGCCGTGAAACTTTCGGATCTTGGTAATGACATGCCATGCGACCCCGTATGCGGCCAATGCCATCATCGCCCCGGCGCCGCTTTGTCGGATGACGATCTGCAGGAACACTTCGGCACTTGCCGGATCTTCGACCACCGGAACCACATCCTGGCCCAGGCCCACAAAAACAGCCGTCTCGGCAGGGACCAATAAGAACATGGCCAGCATCAGGGTGCGCACATAGCGGGCCCTGAGTTCGCCGGCACTTTCGAGCGTGTCGGAGGCCTTTCGCCGCTTGAGGTACCAGATTGCCAGGAACCCCAGGCCGACGATGCTGCTGCCATGTTGCAGGATGCGGAAGAGGGGAATGCTGCCAAAGGGTGAAATGCCCAGGAAGGGCAATTGCTGAACCACCCACCCGGAAGAATGCGTAAACGAGTCCCACACGAGGTGGGTGAGAAGCCCGAGCATCAGGGAGTAGAACGTCCACAACACGATGCGCGCGCTGGTGGGCCGACGTCCCGTGCGTGCCGGATTGACCGGTACCCAGGACTTGGGAAGTGCCCATCGAACTGGTTCCCCCACCAGCCACAGGAATCCGGCCAGCACCAAGGCCAGCGGCAATCCGACGGACAAGATCTGGGTGAAATCGTGCGAATTGACGCCATTGAGGATGGGGGCGAACCGGCCGTGCCTGCTTGGTGGCACCATCAGGAAGTATGGAAGGTCAGGGGCCATCGCGCCCGCGACAAGTGCGAGCGGAACGAGCGGCTGGCGCGCGAACGGAAGGACAGCGGCCGCATGGGCCAAGGTAAAGGGCAATGGGATCCTTGAATCGTTGCGTCGTAGTCCGGGAGGCAACATTTTTTTGATGCGCAGGAGGTAACTTCCAGCCTAATTGGCTCGTTGCGGGATGTCCCTGCCGTGCACTGTTGCGACCGACACGTTGGCCTTGGTTGTGGGAGCAGTGCCCTGCGTCATGGGAACGGACGTTTGGTGCCGCGGGTACGGGCATGCGTGGCTTTCGTTGACTTGAAGAAGGCCTGTCGGCAGGCTCACTGCGGGCGCTTTGGCGGTGTCGGGGTTAATCCGATAGACTATGGGCTGTTGTGCGTGTCCTTTGTTCGACACAACCTTCTCCGCGTGACGGCTCAGTTGCAGAGCCACTGGTCTGCTGGGATTGCGAACATTCATGGACGGCCGGTCTTTTCAGTCCTCACCTGGCGAACTGGTTACAGCGCATCGAACACAGCACATCTACAACAGTGGATCTCACAGCCGCTGCTTGGAACTGTGCTTGACCAGTAACCAATAAAACAAAGGCAATTACAGTGCGTACGTTCACTCCAAAGCCGGCTGACCAGACCCGCCAGTGGCACATCATTGATGCCACCGACGTTGTACTTGGTCGCCTCGCCGTCCAGGCCGCAACCCTGCTGCGCGGCAAGCACAAGGCTACCTTCGCCCCCCACATGGACATGGGCGATCACGTCATCATCATCAACGCCGAGAAGGTTGCCCTCACCGGCGCCAAGCTCGAAAACAAGCGCGCCTACCGTCACTCGGGTTTCCCGGGCGGCCTGAAGTCCGTGACCTACGCCGAGCTTCTTGAAAAGAACCCGGTCCAGGCAGTGGAGAAGGCCATCAAGGGCATGCTCCCGAAGAACTCGCTGGCTGCGGATCAGCTGTCCAAGTTGAAGGTCTACCGCGGTGCCGAGCACCCGCACGCTGCACAGCAGCCGCAGACCTTCGAAATCACCCAGGTCGCGCAGTAGCGCTGGGCCCCGAGAACAAGACTTTAGGAGATTATCGTGGCTCAGAACACTGAAGAGATCACTGAATTCGAGGGTGAAGCTCCGACTTCGTACACCTCGGAGACCGTTGCCGTTGAAGCAGAAGCCGTCAAGGAACGTCCGGCACTGACCGTTGCAGGCGCAGCAGTCGGCCGTCGCAAGCAGGCAATTGCCCGCGTGCGCGTCGTTCCGGGTACCGGCAAGTGGACCCTCAACGGTCGCACGCTGGAAAACTACTTCCCGAACAAGCTGCACCAGCAGGATGTCAACGAACCGTTCAAGCTCCTCGAGCTCGACGGTGCCTACGACGTTCTTGCACGCATCCACGGTGGCGGCCCCTCGGGCCAGGCCGGTGCGTTGCGCCTGGGCATTGCCCGTTCGCTGAACGAAATCGACCGCGACAACAACCGTGCAGCCCTCAAGAAGGCCGGCTACTTGACTCGTGACGCCCGCGTCATCGAGCGCAAGAAGGCTGGTCTCAAGAAGGCCCGCAAGGCTTCGCAGTTCTCCAAGCGCTAAACCGCTTGTTCCGGCCCCTGGGCCGGATGTACGAAGGTCCCGCAACCCCAAGGGTTGCGGGACCTTCGTTTTCTTAATGTGTTTTTGGCTTCAAGTGGCCCGCCGGGGCAAAGCCGATCGTTGCACTAGCCCTGCTCTTCCCGTGCAGGAAGGGCAGCGGTGCCGGAGGACTTCGGCGCGGCATCGCCCCCGGTGGGGAGGCATGGCTGTTCCGCCGCTGCCGACGTTGCAGTTGCGTCCAATCCAAGTTCCGGATCGCAGGCTTCCGGGATAGCAGATGGAACCGGGACCGATGGTGCAGGCTCCGGGGTAGCCTTTGCGCTCGCTTCGGGCGACGGTGCAGGCTTGTCAATTGCCGGCGGTTCCACCGTTTCGGCTTCCGGAACGGGCTTGGGCACCGGCTTCGGTGCAGGCTGAGGCGCCGGTTCGGGGGCAGGTTTCGGTGCCGGCCTTGGCTTGGCTTCCGGTGTCGGCACCGGGGCAACAACTGCGGGCGCTTCTGACGCGTTGCTTTCCGGCGCAGGCACAGGCTTTGGCTCGGGCGATGTTCCGGGAGTCTGCTCCGGCGCGGGCTTTGGCGTGGTTTCGGGCGTCGGCTCTGGTTGTGGCTTTGGCTCGGGTTGGGGCTTTGGCGTGGTCTCAGGCGTTGGCTCGGGTTGGGGCTTCGGCGTGGTTTCGGGCGTCGGCTCTGGTTTGGGCTTTGGCGTGGTTTCGGGCGTCGGCTCTGGTTTGGGCTTTGGCGTGGTCTCAGGCTTCGGCGCGGGAGCCGGCTTCGGGGTCGGCTTGGCGGTTGGATCCGGTGCGGGTTTCGGCTTCGGAGGCGCCTTGACGGCCGGTATGGTGTCTTGTCCTGGATCGGACTTTTTCTTGCCGGATTTTTTGGATTCCGTCTTGTTCGGCAGCTCGAGCTCCAGGTCGTGACCAAGCAGGGCCCTTGGGCCTGGGGTATTGGTCTTACTCACCAGGTTGCCGGCATTAAGGGACTGACCCGGTTGCCCATTCGACCCGGGAAGATACGGCCTCGGGTCCACCCAACGGCCATTGATGATGACCTCGAAATGCACATGGCATCCTGTGGAGTTTCCCGTGGTACCGCTCAAGGCAATGACCTGGCCCTGTTTCACAAAATCCCCAACTCGGGCCAGCAGCTTGGAGTTGTGGCTGTATCCGGTCCGAACGGAGCTTCCGTGCTCAATGGTCACGCGCATTCCGGAGTGGCCGGCCCATGCCGATACGACGACAGTTCCATCGGCGGTCGCATATACGGGCGATCCACATGCGATTCCATAATCTTGCCCGACATGTGTCTGGTGTCCAGCCCCTGTGGGGTTCTTCCGCCAGCCGAAGCGACTCGTGATGAATCGTGTTGTCACCGGATGAATGAGGTGGATCTTGCCGGGCAGAAGTCTTTGCGCGGACACCTGCTGATTTGCAACCATGTCCGCTGTGTTTCCACCGGTGACGCGGTTCCACAGAGTGTTTCCGCCGCTCGAATCAGCGCTGCTCGAACCAGGGCTGCTCGAATCAGGGGTGGCAGTTACGGGAAAACCTGGTGCAGCGCTTCTGAAATCCAGCCACTGCCGAGACATGGTGGTGCCCCCGCCTTGAAGACCTAACCACACAGAATCCAGTCCGGTCTCCGCATACGCGGAAGTTCCCATCGGGGACTGCGAAACCAATCGGAATTGGCCTGTTTGAAAGGCGGGTGCAGCCGTAGGCGCCAATCCGAAGGCAATGGCCATGCCCAACGCAGTCACACGTGTTGCCTTGTTCGATGTATTCTTCCGGTGTTTGGCACGGATAGAACCGTTCGAATGCAATTTTTTCACCGAGTAACGCCCCCCAAGAATAACCACATGCAGCGCATAGCCTAGCGATGGCTCAAGAAGGATGCCTACCCCGAAAAAAATCGAGTGGTGGTTGCGGTCACCCCAATAACCGAACGCTTAGGCATCACGGTAACGCACGAGCGGCATTGTGAGAAGAGCAACGGCTGGCGTATTTTCTTCCCCTTGCCGGCGGACGCGGGAGCGTCTCCCGCCCAGGGGCGAAGGCCGGGCGCAGTAACCCCAGACCAAGTGCCAATATCCTCTTTTGCCCCGGGATGGGAGGGAACGATTCCAGGACGCCATTCCAGAGAACCGCGGGTGGACGGGACGCCATCCGGAACTGGACTGAGTGGCACGGGCTGATTAAACAAGTCTGATCGATCTATTTACTTCTCCGGATTCGTGATCCATAGTGGGTTCATCTTGGGGGGCATGGTCTTAGCTTGGGAAGCATAGGGGCCGTCTTCTGGGTACACCTTGGCCCAATGACGAACAGCGCCGGGCCAGATTTTTGGGGAGAATACGGTGCACAAGAAAAGCAGCGTGTCCGGATCGCCGGGCAGAAAGCCAACGTCCGGCTCACCGGGCCGGAAACTGGGGTCAATTGCCGCGGCTGCGGCAATGGTCATAACGGGAGCGTTTGTGAACGTTCCGGCGGGATTGGCGGCACCGCCGCCTGGTCAGGACTTCAACGTTTCACAGGGCGACCTTGAATTCATCATCAAGCAAATTGAAATCTCCGAGGCGCATGCCGAAGATAGCTTGACCAACGCGAATTCGTCGCCTTTGTGCAAGTCAACGGCTAAGTTCGACATTCCAACACAAACACATATCGACCTTGATGGAGATCCCTGCGTGGGGTCTCCTCTGTTGCCGTTCGGACTGCGAACAGTTGACGGTCGGTGGAACAACTTGATGCCCAACCAGGACGGATATGGAACGGCGCAGGAGGTCTTCCCGCGTCTGCTTGAAGCCGAATACAAAGACGCCCAGGTCAGGCCCGATGGTGCGCCGGGAGCTCCCGGTCCCACGAGCTACGCACAAACCGACGGCTTCGTTTATGACTCGGAACCACGCACCATCAGCAACCTGATTGTTGACCAAACCGTCGACAATCCCGCCGCCGGCGAAGTCGCTGCCCGTGTTGACGGCGCAGGCTTGGAAATGGGCGAGGCAACCACGCGTCTCTTCGGACCCAACGCGGCGGGAACTTCTGCCGCGATCAGCAAATCCCACTTCCCGGCAAACACGGAAAACGTTGTCATCTCCCGATCCAATGACTATGCAGATGCATTGGTGTCCGGCTCGGTGGCCAAGGCACTCAACGCCCCGGTATTGCTGGTCAATTCGAACAGCATTCCTGCCGACATTGCAACGGAGCTGACCCGGTTGAACCCGGTCAACATCATAGTGGCCGGCGGACCCACCGCTGTCTCCGATGCCGTGTTCACGGAACTTGGTACCTTCGCATCCGGGGCTGTTACGCGTATAGCCGGTGCCAACCGGTACGAGACCGCTGTGGAACTCAGCAAGTTTGCGAACCCCGATGCATCTCCGACTAACCCGGAGGCTCGTGTTTATGTCGCAACGGGCGCCAGTTTCTCTGACGCCTTGGCTGTTGCCGCTCCTGCTGCACGGGACGGACACCAGGTCCTGCTCGTCGGGCAGAACACAGTTCCGGCCGTGGTCCTGGCCGAATTGCAACGACTAGCCCCACAGGAAATTGTCATCCTGGGCGGACCCATTGCAGTTTCCGAGTCGGTTGAAACCACCCTGCGGGCGTCCTGGCCCGTGACCCGTATTGGCGGAGCCACGCGGTACGACACCGCGGCAATGATTTCCGCCGCCAATTACACGCCTCCGGTGGACACGATCTACGTGACGACAGGTGTCAACTTCCCGGATGCGCTGAGCTTGGCACCGGTGGCGGGAGCCAAGGGCGCACCGATCCTGCTGGTTCCGGCAAACGGCACCATCCCACCTGCGATCCTCGCTGAAATCCAACGACTTCAGCCAAGGAACGTCGTGGTCATCGGCGGACCTGTAGCGCTTGCACCGGCTCTGGACGCACGATTGGCACCGATGATCACCAGTGACAATTACCAGATCCCGGACATTGCCACCGATGAGGGGCTGTCGGCCTCGGCCACTGGCCTGTTCACCATCTTCGGACAGTTCTTCGACCACGGACTTGATTTGGTGTCAAAGGGCGGCAACGGAACGGTTGTCATCCCACTCCAGCCGGACGATCCGCTGTTCGTTCCGGGTTCACGCACCAATTTCCTGATGCTTACCCGTGCAACCATCGACTCCACCGATGGCCAGCGCGAGCACGTCAACAGGACCACTCCGTTTGTGGACCAGAACCAGACCTATGGTTCACATGCCTCACACCAGGCATTCATGCGAGAGTACGTGTTGGTTGATGGCCGGCCTACGCCGACCGGAAAGATCCTCAACGGTGACGGCGGCGAAGGCCTCCCAACCTGGAAAAACGTCAAGGACCAGGCCCGCACCATCCTGGGCATCGAAATGGACGACTTCGACGTCCTGGACGTGCCGATGATCGTCACCGACCCGTACGGCGGTCTTGTTCTTGACGCCAACGGCCAGGCACAGGTCGCCTTCGAAGGCAATGAACTCAGGTCGGGCAACCGCGCTGCTCCGCTGTCAACCGATGGCGCACTGACCGCGAATGCCTCTTTCCTGGACGACATTGCCCACGGGGCCACCCCCTTGCCTGACACCCAGAGCCCTGACGGTACCGTCATTCCGGGCTATGACAATGCATCCCTGGAGTCGCACTACATCACCGGTGACGGTCGCGGCAACGAGAACATCGGCCTGACCTCGGTCCACCACGTGTTCCACGCCGAACACAACCGGGCCATGGCACAGGTGAAGGACGAACTGGAAACCAACATGCCGGCGGCATTGCTCGAGCGCTACCAGGCAGACGGTTTCTGGAACTACGGCGAGCGGCTCTTCCAGGCGGCACGGTTCTTCACCGAGATGCAGTACCAGCACCTGGTCTTTGAGGAGTTTGCACGCCGCGTGCAGCCCTCCATCGATCCGACCGTGCTGAACGAGAACTCGTACCAGCCCAATGTGAACTCCTCCATCAGGGCGGAATTCGCACACGCCGTCTACCGGTTCGGTCACTCCCTGCTGCGTGAGACTGTCCCACGCACGCACGGTGACGTCACCACGGAAGTTCCCTTGCTGGACGCCTTCCTGAACCCGAAGGCATTCGCCACCGGACCAGACGGACAACCAATGTCTGCCGACGATTCCGCCGGCGGCATCCTGAAGGGACTGGCCAACCAGACCGCAAACGGCATCGACGAGTTTGTCACCGATACGCTGCGGAACAAGTTGCTGGGACTCCCGCTGGACCTGCCGGCCATCAACCTGGCCCGTGCACGGGACACCGGCGTTCCCTCGATGCAAACGGCGCGGGAAACGTTCTACAACGATTCCGGCGACTCGCAGCTCGAGCCGTACAGCAGCTGGGAGGATTTCCGGCTCTCGATGAAGAACCCGGAGTCCATCTCCAACTTCCTGGCTGCCTACGCCAACCACGCCTCCGTGAACGATGCGACCACGCTTGAAGCCAAGCGTGCCGCGGGCACGGCGCTTGCCGCCGATGCCGCATTCATGAATGCACCCGCCGCAGAGACAGGTCTCAACGACGTTGACCTCTGGATGGGCGGCATGGCCGAAAAGCCGTACATCTTCGGCGGCATGTTGGGCTCGACGTTCAACTACGTCTTCGAGCACCAGCTCGAGGACCTGCAGAACGGCGACAGGTTCTACTACCTGTCCCGCAACCTGGGCAACACGCTCTTCCACTCGCTGGAAGGCAACTCGCTGTCCCAGATCGTGCTGCGCAACACCACCGCGGACCGTGTTCCGCATGACGTGTTCGCATCTCCGCAGGCAACGTTCAACCTGGATTCCACCCAGGCGGAACTGAATGCCGCGGGGCTGACCGGCAGCCAAGCTGACGGCTGGCGCTTCAACGGACCCGAACACATCGTCATCCAGGACACCGACGCCGCCAGCAAGATCCGCGGCGGTATTGGCGACGACTCCATCTGGGGCAAGGGAGGCAACGACAGGATCGAAGGCGACGACGGCGTCGACGCACTGATGGGCGGCGACGGCGACGACATCATCACCGACCTCTTCGGCGACGACAGGTTGCAGGGTGAAGCCGGCAACGACGTGCTGAACCCGGGTCCGGGCATCGGGGACCTGACCTTCGGCGGATCGGGCATGGACTTCATGCTCGGTGGTCAGGACAAGGTCACCGCACACGGCGGCCTTGGCGATGACTTCATGCTGGGGACCCCGGGCCCCGACGTCCTTTACGGAGACGAAGGCAACGACTGGCTCGAAGGCGGCGGAGGCGCCGACCTGGTGCAGGGCGACATGGGCAACACCATGTTCAATGATCCGAACCTGTACCACGGCGGACACGACGTGCTCATCGGCAATGGCGGCAACAACGACTACGATGCCGAGGGCGGGGACGACATCATGGTTGCCGGTCCGGGTACCGACAGGTACTCCGGGGTGCTGGGCTTCGACTGGGTGACCCACAAGGACCACACCACACCGGTCAACGCCGACATGGGATTCATCGTGGGCATGCCGCAAACCCTGGAGAGCATCAGGGACAGGTTCCTGCAGACCGAGGCACTGAGCGGATGGAACGGCGACGACATCCTGCGCGGCAGCCAGGGCGGCATCGACCTGACCTTCGATCCAGCCGGCGGCATGATCGGCTACGGCCACGACCTGACCCAGGGACACCTGGATCGCGTGGACAACCTGCGCACACTGCTCGGCGGGGGAGAAATTCCGCCCTACGCCCGTCCGTTCCTCGAGAACGATCCGATCGAGTTCGAAAACGACGTCAACAACAACATGTTGCTCGGCGGCATCGGTTCGGACCTGCTTGAACCACGCGACGGACGCAACTTCGTCGATGGCGATGCCTGGCTGAATGTGCGCATCGAGTACCGGCCCGCGGGCGGCGCGGTGGAATCCCAGGATTCCATGGCGAAGTTCAGCACCCGGATGCTCAACGGCACCATCAACCCGAGCGAACTGCACGTGGTTCGCGAGGTCCTGCAGCTGGAGAACGAAGCAGACAACATTGATACGACGGTCTTCGAGGGAGTCGCGGCGGATTACACCGTGACCGAACTCGAGCCCAACGTCTTCAAGGTCATGAACACGCTCGAGGGCGAGGGAACTGCCAACGTCCTGCGCAACATCGAGCGCATCCAGTTCAACGACCAGGTTGTCTGCCTGCCGCTTGGAACCACCGCAAATTGCGGCCAGGCAGCCGGCGAGGTCCTGCTGGGCACCGTCGATCCGATCACCGAAAACGGCGAGCTCACCACGAATGCCAGCGGCGTCACCGACGTCGACGGCATCGAATCCGGGCTGACCTACTCGCTGCAGTCCTTCGTGGCAGTGGACGCCGATGCGGGCACCGGCTCCTGGGTCACCACCCAGGCGAATGAAACGGGCACCTTCACCCTCACCGACGCCGAAGTCGGCGCCCCGGTCCGGGTGCAGGTCACGTACATTGACGGTGCGGGAACGCACGAACAGATTGCCTCGGCAGCCACCGAAGCGGTCGCCAACGTCAATGACGCACCGGTTGGTCCCGTCATCGCCCCGCAGGCAGCCCAGGTGGCTGACATCCTGCGAATCGAGACCCAAATGAGTGACGAGGACGGCGCAGAAGCCGTAACCGATGGGTCGGGCGGGGTCTACACCTGGCAACAGAGCACCAACGGCACTGACTGGACGGATATCGCCGGAGCCACCGGCGATGCAACGACGATGGGAAGTTTCATCGTCACACCCGCACAGCAGAACAACTTCGTTCGCCTGGCCATCGCCTACACCGATGACCACGGCACCGATGAAGTTGCAGTCTCCAACGCAACGGACCTGGTCCCGAGCGCTGTGAACCCGCTCCCGCTTCCTTAGTAGGCGGCCCCCCACCTACAACTAGCTGGAGCGCATAAACGATGGGTGTCGTTTCCTTACCCGAGGAAACGGCACCCATCGTCTTGTCACCGGCCGTTTGGACCGGTTGGCCTTGCTGGCTACTTGAGGCTCAGGTTTCCATAGGCCGTGAGATAGGGGAGGAGAGCGGGTTTGCTCCTTGGCCCCAGACGTATCGTCATGGCCGCGGAACCCGAGCGAAGACCAAGGCTGAGATCAAGGATTGCTGCGGGGTTGGCAGCGGATCTGGTGCCCGCGGGAATCAGGAACCTCGCTCCGTCCCCGGTGATCTCACTGGGTTCAATCGTTTGTGCCTGGCCGGGATCATGCGAGCCACGCGCGGAGATGATCAAATGCAGTGAATCGACAACCAGTTGTTTTTCCTCCCAGTCGATGTCGACTTCGAGTTGGCCATCCGGTCGGAAACGGATGCAGCCCAGATAGGGCTTGACGAGGCCCAGCACGGAAAGTGCCCGCTGGTTGCCACGGGCCAAATCCAGAGTTTCCTGCCAGCGTCTGGAGATCGCGGGGCTGGTGAAATCCTGGGCTTGCTCGAATCCCCGCACAGACATACTCGAAGAAAGGCCTATGACAAGGTTTTCGTTGCAGGTCCGGCTGCCATTGCGCGGCACAAGGCGCGGTTGATCGACTTTGATTTTGAAAAGCTCGTGGTGACCGGCAGGCCGCAACTTGATGTGGATTTTGAGCCGACCCTATCGGAGAGCGAGCAGCGGACGGTCATGTATGCGCCGACCTGGGAGGGAGAGAACTACGACAACAACTACACTTCAGTGGACGTGTACGGTCTGTCCATCGCGCGTGCCCTCATGTCCACGAAGGACACCAGGTTGATCTACAAACCGCACCCTCGCGTTGCCGATTCCAGGAATGTGGATGTCCGCCAGGCCCACGAAAGAATTTGTGGCCTGATCGAGAGAAACCGGGAACGTGGGGCTAATCACGAGTATGTTCCGGCCGGCAATATCCTGTCGATGTTCGATCCGATTGATGCCTTGGTGACTGACATTTCGAGCGTTGGACTGGACTTCCTCTATCTGTGCGTTGACAGGCCCTTGATCCTGACCGACCGCCGCGGAGACATCCGACAATTGCATGAAGATGCCCCGGTCTCCTCGGCCTGCCAGGTGGTCAACCAGGCGGGCCACGGTTCACTCGACACCCTGCTCGAAGCTTGGATCGAGGATGACGAGATGGCCGATGAACGCCTCAGGGCGCGGGAACTTTACTTCGGGGGCCTCGCGCGCGGAGACTCGACCGAGCGCTTCTATGAGCAGGTGTCGGGACTCATGGCGGAAAGGCAGTCCAAGCTTCCCAAGCCCCGGGCCGGGGTTTCACGCTAGGTCGTTGCCCAAGGAGGCCTGAACGCCCCAACGAAGGGTTCCGCTAGAGTTCCTGGTTGGGTTCGAGGCGAACGTTCGTGACGTGGTCCCTGCGGATGGAAACCGAATGCTCCACTGCCTGCCAGGTGGATTCACCGGCGGTGCACAGGACGAGAACGTCGTAAACCCCGGGCAGCAGGTCGAAGTCGGTGGAGCCGGCCGGGGACACCGGTCCCAGCGCAGTCGAGGCGCCGCCCAGCCCGCCGCCGCCGGAGGTGACCTCACTGGTGTTCTGCGCGCTGGTCTGGCAATCGGCACCCGTGGGGAGCCCCGTGTCCGCCAACTCCAGCACCATTGATCCCTTCACGGAGCCAGCGCTGGAAGATGGGAGCTCGCCGGTGCCCGGGGAAGCCGAGGCGTTCGACGTGGAGCTCAGCGTGGGGCTTTCGAGCGCTGCCGAGGATGAAGGCGCTGGTACCGTAGTTTCCTGTGCGGACGGGTCGGCGGTCGGACCGGGTGGTCCCGGCTCGAAGAAGGCGCATGCCGAAAGCAGGCAGATGATGCTTGTGCCACCCAAAAAGATTGCACCTATCCTGGATTTCCCCCGAGTCCCCATGGGCCCAGTATGTCAGGCCACGCTTCGCCTGTCAGGAGTGGAGCGCAGGAAATGTCGTGGTTCTTTTTCCGTGGCTTTCCCCTGGCGCGGCCTGCCAATTCCAGACCGGCCATGAGGATGCGAAACGTGGGTTTCCCCTTCGGTATTTTCGAGTCATCCCCCCAGAGGGACCGGCAGCGATGCGGGCGATCGAACCGCTGCCGAATAGTGCATGAACATCCAACGATCTTGATCTTCATCAGGGGAGGATTCGCGCCGATACCTGCGTCATTACCGCCCGGGCTTGTGGTTTTGCGGGCACCGCGCGGGAGCTCCGGAAAAGAGTCAACGCACGCTATTTACATTGGAGAGCTCTCGCGCCATAGTTATCCGTACTTGGGGGGTTCAGGTCACTCGTAAAGCTTTTGGGGGAGTGCCCGTTCCTCGGTCTTTTCACGGTCGGCGGTCAATCCGTCGCGCCGTCATCACCTTGGGGAGTGCATTAAAGTGAATAAAAAAGGGGACAGGTCCGCGCAATCGGGCAAAAAATGGGGGGCCTTCGCAGCTGGGGCTGCGTTGGTGGCCGGAGGCGCCTTCGCGCCGATTCCGGCGGCATTCGCCGCACCTCCGCCGGGTCAGGACTTCAACGTCACGCAAGGCGATTTGGAATACATCATCAAACAAGTCGAAATTTCCGAGGCGCACGCCGAGCGGACGCTCACAAATCCCGATTCATCACCGCTGTGCGGAAACGACAAGCGGTTCGACGTCGCGTCGCAGACCTTCTTCGACGCCAAGGACCAACCCTGTGTGGGAAATCCGCTGCTGCCGCACGGCCTGCGGACCGTTGACGGGCGGTGGAACAACCTCATGCCGGGCCAAGACGGATTCGGCACCGCACAGGAAACGTTCCCGCGCCTGGTTCCGGCCCAGTACAAGGACGCCGAGGTCACGCCGCCGCGCGCCCCGGGCAACGACACCGACGCACCCGGAGCAGCCACGAGCTACAAGCAGATCGAGGGATTCGTCTACGATTCGGAACCACGCACCATCAGCAACCTGATCGTCGACCAGACGACCGGCAATCCGGCCGCCGGCGAAGTCGTCCAGCGGGTCGACGGGGCAGGCCCGGAGGGCACAAACAACACCTTCATCCCCGATATCGCCACCGACGAAGGGCTTTCGGCCTCCGCCACCAGCCTGTTCACGATCTTCGGCCAGTTCTTCGACCACGGTCTGGACCTGGTGTCCAAGGGCGGGAACGGCACCGTTGTGGTGCCCCTGAAGGAGGACGACCCGCTCTATGTCCCGGGCGGGCGCACCAACTTCCTGACCCTGACCCGCGCCACCATCGACACCGGTGATGACGGCACGGCGCGCGAACACGTCAACCGCACCACGCCGTTCGTGGACCAGAACCAGACCTATGGCTCGCACGCGTCCCATCAGGCGTTCATGCGCGAATACGAGCTCGTCGAGGGCAAGCCCGTTCCCACGGGGAAGATCCTCGACGGGGCAGCCGGAGGTCTTCCCACATGGGACGATG
This sequence comes from Paeniglutamicibacter sp. ZC-3, assembly GCF_025847175.2. Lineage (NCBI taxonomy): Bacteria > Bacillati > Actinomycetota > Actinomycetes > Micrococcales > Micrococcaceae > Paeniglutamicibacter > Paeniglutamicibacter sp. ZC-3. Next base: position 85,201 of record NZ_JAOYTG010000015.1, read on the forward strand.
TCCAGGCCCAGGCAGCCGATAAGCTCGGAATCATCCTGGACGACTTCGACGTCCTGGACGTGCCGCTGCTCGCCACGGACCCCTACGGACACCTGATCCCAGGAGCCTCGGGCATGCCCCAGCTGGCCACCAGCGAAGGGTTCAAGGAAGGCAACATCGGCTCGCCGATCGTCACGGACGGGCTCACGGCAAATGCATCGTTCCTGGACGACATCGCCCATGGTGCGACGCCTGCCGAGCCAAAGCCGTCGGTTCCCAATGATCCGAACTCCCCGCTGATCCCCGGCTACGACAACGACGCCCTGGGCAAGCACTTCATCACGGGCGATGGCCGCGGCAACGAGAACATCGGCCTGACCGCCGTGCACCACGTCTTCCACTCCGAGCACAACCGCCTGCAGGCACAGATCCAGGAAGAACTCGCTTCGATGCCGGCTGACCTACAGAACCGCTTCAACGCAAACGGATTTTGGGACAAGGGCGAGCGACTGTTCCAGGCCGCCCGCTTCCTGACCGAGATGCAGTACCAGCACCTGGTCTTCGAGGAATTCGCCCGCCGGATCCAGCCGGAGATCGACACCACCGTGCTGAATGAGAACTCGTACCAGCCGGACGTGAACTCCTCGATCCGCGCCGAGTTCGCCCACTCCGTCTACCGGTTCGGGCACTCCATGCTGCGGGAGTCCATCCCGGTGGAGCAGGCCGACGGCACGTTCGCCGACAAGCAACTCCTGGAGGCCTTCCTCAATCCCGCTTTGTTTGCGGCTTCGGGAACCGATTCCGCGGATGCCGCGGGCAACATCCTCAAGGGCCTGGCCAACCAGACCGCCAACGGCGTCGACGAGTTCGTCACCGATACCCTGCGCAACAAGCTTCTTGGCCTCCCTCTCGATCTCGCCACCATCAACATGGCGCGTGCGAGGGAAACCGGTACTCCGGGCCTCCAGGCGGCGCGCAAGGTGTTCTTTGCCGAGACGCGCGATCCGCAGCTGCAGCCCTACTCCAGCTGGCAGGACTTCAAGCTCTCGATGAAGAACCCGGAATCAATCGTCAACTTCATCGCCGCCTACGGCAACCACCCCTCCCTGACCGACGCCACCACCCTGGCAGCCAAGCGTGCAGCCGGTACGACGCTCGCGGGCGACACGGCATTCATGAACCTGCCCGCGTCCGAAGCCGGACTGGACGACATTGACCTGTGGATGGGTGGACTGGCCGAGAAGCCGTTCGTCTTCGGCGGCATGCTCGGGGCCACGTTCAACCACGTCTTTGAGAAGCAACTTGAGGACCTGCAGAACGGTGACAGGTTCTACTACCTCTCCCGCAACCTGGGCAACTCGCTCTTCCACTCGCTGGAGGCGAACTCGCTGTCCCAGATCGTGCAGCGCAACACTACCGCGGACCGCGTCCCGCACGATGTCTTTGCGGCACCGCAGCTGACGTTCAACCTGGACGACGGCGCCAATCGCCAAGCAGATCTCAACACCGCGGGTCTCACCGGTTCGCAGGCCGAGGGCTGGCGGTTCACCGGAGACGAACACATCGTCGTCCAGGACGCCAAGGATGCCGAGGGTGCCGACCAAAGCAGCACCATCCGAACCGGCATCGGCGACGATTCGGTCTGGGGAAAGGGCGGCAACGACACCATCGAAGGCGACGACGGCGCAGACTCGCTCATGGGCGGTGACGGCGACGATGTCCTGACCGACATCTTCGGCGACGACCGCCTCCAGGGCGAAGCCGGCAACGACGCACTCAACGGCGGACCGGGCCTCGGCGACCTGCTCTTCGGTGGTTCCGGGCAGGACTTCATCGTCGGCGGCCAGGACTTCTCCACCAGCTTCGGCGGGCTCGGGAACGACTTCATCCTTGGCTCCACCGGCCGCGACAACGTCCGCGGCGACGAGGGGGATGACTGGATCGACGGCGGCACCAACGCCGACCTTCTGGTCGGCGACTTGAGCGGCACCGCGCAAAACGACCCCGGGATGTATCACGGCGGACATGACGTCCTGGTGGGCCGGACCGGCAACAACGACCACGACGCCGAAGGCGGCGACGACGTCATGGTCGGCGGCCCCGGCACCGACCGCTTCCACGGCATGCTCGGATTCGACTGGGTGACCTATGACAAGACCACCCACCCGGTTCGCGCCGACCTTGACCCCGTCCAGATCGTGCCGGGCGTCGAGAGCTCCATCGTCGATCGCTACGACGAGGTCGAGGCGTTCTCCGGATTCGACGGGGATGACGTCGTGCGCGGTGTGCGCAACCGCGATGCGTTCGAAGACCCCCAGAGGGAGAAGATCGGGTACGGCCACCGGCTGACCCAGGCGCAGCTGGACCGCGTCACCGGCCTTCGCGACCTGCTCGGCGGCGGCGAGCAGCCTGTCTACGCCCTGCCCTTCCTTGACGGACAGGCCTTCGAGGCCGAGGACATGAACAACAACCTCATCCTCGGTGGCGGCGGCAGCGACCTGATCGAGCCCCGTCGGGGCGAGAACTTCGTCGACGGCGATGCCTGGCTGGACGTGAACATCGCCCTGGGCGATGAACGTTCCGATACGCTCGAGCCCTTCATCGAGCGCATCTTCGATCGCGCCATCAACCCGTCGGAGCTGACGATCGAACGAAAGATCCAGATCGCCACGGGCGGCAGCGACACCGTCGTGTACGGCATCAATGCCGACGAGGCGCAGCTCGAAGCCCTGCCCGGGAACATGGTCAAGGTGACCACTACCGGAAACGACGCCAGCGTGGATGTGCTGCGCAACATCGAGCAGCTGCAGTTCGCCGACGGCATCATCGACATCAGCAACGGCCTCGGCGATCCCGATCCCGAGCCGGGCGTCGCGCTTTCGGTGGCACTTTCCTCCAACGCGGTTCCGGCAGTCGGCGGCCAGCTCACGGCCAATGTGCAGGGACCGGTCACCGGCGGCAGCGAGGTGGCCTTCGAACTCCAGGTCCTGCGCCTGGCACCGGACAACACCCAGTTCGCCACCACCACGCAGTCGAACACCACGGGCAAGTTCACCTTCACCGAGGCCGAGGCCGGATTCCCGGTCCAGGTCGTGGCGACCGTGACAGGGGTTGACGGTGCACCTTCACAGTTCATCTCCACCCCCACCGAAGGCACCCTGAGCACCCTGAAGGAAACCGTCACGGCGCAGGCTCCGGACCACAACCTGTCCAACAAGACCGTGACCATCCCGAAGGTCACCGGAGTTGCCTACTCCATTGACGGAGCCCTCAAGGAAGCCGGAACCTACCCGGCAACCACGCAGGTGACAGTCACGGCGGAGGCGGCCTCGGAGAACTACATCGTCGAGGCGCGTTCGTGGAAGTTCGATCTGCGGACCGAAGTGACCCCGGCTGCTCCGACCTTCAGTGCCACGGCCAATCAGGTCAAGATTCCGGCTTCAACCGGAGTCGGCTACTTCATCGACGGTGAAGCGAAGGCTGCGGGTACGTACGTCAACGCCGGATCGGGAACCGTGAGCGCCAAGGCCGTTGACAGTTCGCACAAGGTGGCCGAAGGAGCGACGACTTCATGGACGTTCAACAACAAGAACTCCGTGACGCCAACGGCACCCACCTTCAACGCCAGCAAGAACACCGTGGTGATTCCCGCCAAGGCGGGCGTTGCCTACTTCATCAACGGCGCGGCGAAGAAGGCAGGGACGTACTCCCACGGCGGCACCGGCACGGTCAGTGCCAAGGTTGCCAGCGGGGCCGAGGCCCTGGCCGGAACCACCTCGTGGAAGTTCGACAACCGCAACGCGGTGGTGCCCACCAAGCCCGCCTTCAGCGCACCGGGAAACACGGTGAAGATCCCGTCCAAGACGGGCCTCCTCTACTACGTGAACGGTGTGAGGAAGGCTGCAGGTACCCACAAGTACAGCGGTTCGGGAACCGTCACCACCAAGGCGTCCTCCAGCTGGTACAAGCTGGCCGGAACGACATCGTGGAAGTTCAACAACCGGAACACGGTGACCCCGACGAAGCCGGCCTTCAACGCCGGCAGGAACACTGTCACGATTCCCGCGAAGGCGGGCGTGGCATACTCCATCAACGGCGCGGTGAAGAAGGCCGGGACGTACTCCTACGGCGGCACCGGCACGGTCAGCGCCAAGGTTGCCAGCGGGGCCGAGGCCTTGACCGGAACCACGTCGTGGAAGTTCGACAACCGCAACGCGGTGGTTCCCACGAAGCCGTCCTTCAGTGCATCGGGAAACACGGTGAAGAACCCGTCCAAGACGGGCGTCCTCTACTACGTGAACGGTGTGCGGAAGGCTGCGGGTACCCACCGGTATACCGGTACGGGCACTGTCACCACCAAGCCGTCCTCCAGCCACTACAAGCTGGCCGGAACGACGTCGTGGAAGTTCGACAACCGCAACGCGGTGGTGCCAACCAAGCCGGTCTTCAGTGCATCGAAGAACACGGTGAAGATCCCGGCGAAGGTAGGGGTTGTCTACTACGTCAACGGCGTGAAGAAGTCGGCCGGTACCCACCGGTACACCGGATCGGTCTCCGTCACCACCAAGGTGTCCTCCAGCTACTACAAGCTGACCGGCACGCAAAAGTGGAACGCCCGCCTCTAGTGAACATCCGCTAGCAGCGACAAGGCAAAAGAGAGGCAGTCAACTTTCAGTTGACTGCCTCTCTTTTCGGCGTCTGCGGCTATTTACCCTCCGCCGGCCGGGCAGAAACCGCGTTGACGGTGCGCGGCGGGGGATTCGCAGGGCGAACCTGGCACGGAGGAGTGAGGAATCCGGAAAAAACTGGCCCACCGCTTCGTGAATGCCGCTTGGCCACCTCGGCAGTAGCCGGAGATGGGGCAGCGCCCCGGGGAAATGATGGGGGAGGGTTGCCGCAGGCGCCTATTGATCGGCGGGATCCGCGGTGTACTCAACATCCAGGCCGTCGCCGGATCCAGCTGTCGGGGTGGCTTCGCTGCCCCTCCGCTCCTCCAGCAATACTGGCCGCTCGCTGTCCAGGCCGGGCTCGGTGTCGGGTTCATCCACGGGCCTCGCCTCGTCGGGCGCGATCATCCCGGCGGCAATGGCCTCGGCGTCCCCGGCGTCCAGTGGTTCAATGACTTCACCCATGACGTACCTCCTGCTCGGTGGGATTCCACCGTAGAACACGAAGGGTACCGGCTCAAGGGGCGGATGCGGATCAGTTGGGCCGGTTGGCGCGAACGGTCTCACGGCTGGTCGGCATGGTAGCCGGCGGTGCGGTGCGTGGCCAGGTCCAGGCGGCGCGCAGGATGAAGGCCAGGATCAGCACCTCGACTCCGATGGTGAAGGCGTAGTAGAAGGCATAGTCCGGGGGCGACCCCAAAAAGTTCATCCCCACGGCTGGGATGTACAGCAATGCCACGACGAGGTTCGTGATGCGGTTGGCACGGGCGGGCAACGTCATGGAGAGCATGATCATCAGGGCCGGGGTCGCGATAACCACGAAGAAAATGGACATCAATGTCCCGCTGATTTCGAACACAAAGATGTCGCCGCCCCGGATTTCGTCTATTTCGCCGGGCTGGTAGAGGTGGAAGTAGTCGATGTAGATAACGAGGAACATGAGGCTGGTCCATGCTGCCGCGAGCTTGGCCTGCACTGGGATCGGTGGGTTGTCGAGCAGGTTCGGGGTTTTCGTTCGGGTGGTCATCGGTTCGTCTTTCAAGGTGAGCTGTCCGTCCGCCGTAGTGGCGGCAGGTTTGGGTGTGTATACGTACGGGTTGGGTCGATCTCGTCGGTCCGGTCGTCAGGCGGTGATCACGACCTTCCCTCGTCTGTGGCTGGCCCCGACGTGGCAGAGGGCGTCGGCTGCCTTGTCGAGGCGGGTGGGTGCGGTCGATGACGGGCGTGACCTGTCCGGTCGTGAGCAGGTCGGCCAGGGCGAGCAGGTCCTGGCGCTTCCCGACCGGCAGGAAGGGTTTCGACTGCTGACGGGTGGACCCGGACAGCACGGGCGCTTTGACGATCCGGCCGAATTGGCCGAGCCAGCGCCCGCCGCGTCCGCTGTTGCTGCGGCGATCGCGGCTTCCTTGATCTCGGTTCCCATCATTCCTCCGCGTCGTCGGTTGATGCGTTCTCGGGGCGCTCGGCTGTTCGAACGCGCGCCAGCCGTACGCCGGTCGCAAACAGCCACACGAGCCAGGCGGCGAGGCCGGGCAGCCCCACGAACAGGAGCGCCGAGCCGTCAGCGATCGCGAGGTTGGCCACCCCGGCGGCGAGCAGCAGGCCTCCTCCGAGCAGGCCATGCAGACGCTGCCATGGCGGCGTCAGCCCGCTCATATGTGCCGCCAGCGTAGCTCCGATGAAGGTGGTGCCGAGCGCCGGCAGAGCCAGCGCGAACGCTGCTGCATGCAGCTGCCAGGCGAGCTCGAACGTTGGGGTCGGCTCGGCGAGCTCGCCGGCGGACAGTACAACGCCGATCCACAGAACGGAGTAGAGCGCGAAGACCGCCGAGAGAGTTGCGCCCGCGGCCACCGCGAGGCGCGACCAGTGGGCGCCCGCACCCCCGCGACGCCCGACGATCCCGTGGAGGCCGGTCACGAACCCGAGCAACAGCGGCAAGTGCAGCGCCTCCTGGCCGACCGCGATCGCGACCACGACCCGGTTCTGCTGATGCCATGCGAGCACCTCCTCGATCGGGTCCCCGTAGCCCGGAGGTCCGGTCGCGACAAACATCGCGTTCTGGATCACCATCGACGCGGCGAGCGCGATCGCCGTCGCGCCGACAACCCGCATCGTCGCCGTCCCGGCCGGACTCGCCCCCGGCACCACCCGTGCTCCGGCATTCGATCGCTGTTTGATTCCCATGGGAGCCTCCTCACCTCCGAACCGCGACGTTCGCGGCCCGTACACCGTACGAAGTACGCTGTACGGTAGACTATGGGCGTACGCTGTACTATTGTCAAGGCTTTCGAAAGGGCGAGGTGACGAGTGTCTGCGAGGGAGCAACGCCAGGTCGCGTCAGACGTGGGACTGAGCAAGCAGCGGGTGGTGGTCGAGGCGGTCCGGCTCGCCGACCACGAAGGGGTCGACGGGCTGAGCATGCGCCGGCTGGCTGGCGCGCTCGGCGCGGGCGCGATGTCGCTCTACCACTACGTGGCGAACAAGGAAGAGTTGCTGGACGCCATGATCGACATCGTGTTTGAGGAGATCGAGCTCCCGCCCGAAGACACCGACTGGCAGTCGGCGATGCGACGCAGGGCGATATCCGCCCGAGAGGTTCTTGCACGCCATCCATGGGCGATCGGCCTGCTGGAGTCGCGGACATCGCCGGGCCCCGCGAACCTCCGCCACCACGAAGCGGTCACCGCCTGCCTGCGGAAGGCTGGCTTCCCGGTCTTGATGGCGACGCACGCCAACTGGTTGATCGACAGCCTTGTCTACGGTTACGCCCTGCAGGAAGCCAGCCTGCCGTTCGACACCGCCGATGAGCTCGCGGACATGGTCGAGGACGTCTTCCTGCCCCAGCTTCCTTCTGACGAGTTCCCCTACCTCAACGAGTCCGCCGCGGCGCTCGTCGCTGCCGGCTACGGCCCGCCGGAGGAGTTCATCTTCGGCCTCGATCTCGTCTTGGCCGCCCTCGAACCCCTGAGAGCCTCCGCATAGCGATGCTCGCGGACCGTCGCGCGGCCCTCTGCGCCGCAGCTCCGTAGTGGGTTCGTGGCGGCCGTGCGGCTGGGGTGCCTACATGACCTCGTCGATTGCCTCTGCTGCACCGGCAACAGCAGCCAAGTCAACTACGGTCGATTCCGTATACAACCACGCTCGTTGCCGAACCCACGGCGGCCTTCGACCAGGTCGAGGCTCCTGCCCACCCTGCGGAGTATTGCCGGCGCGAGTCGCGGACCACCGCTTATCCACCGCACCTTTTGCCCGTGTCGCAAGCGTTTCCCCCACGCAAAAGAAAGAACCCTGCCCGAAGGTTGATCCTTCGGGCAGGGTTCCCCAGGTGTTCGATGGCACCAGGCTCCTCGTACGCTCGACCTAGACTTGACGGCCGGTTGCAAACGCAACGCCCCGTCGCTTCGGAGGCACTGACCCCGCTAACGCACGTGGCAAAGGAGGAATGTTCTTGATCCGGGATTACAAAGGCTGGATGTTCTCCGCCTGCGGACCCTTGTCTCCCCGGACGATATCAAACTGGACCTTCTGGTTCTCTTCCAGGGAGCGGTAGCCGCTGCTGGCGATCGCCGAATAATGGGCGAACACATCATCGGATCCATCATCGGGAGCGATGAAACCAAAGCCCTTTTCGGAATTGAACCACTTGACTACGCCTGTTGCCATTGTTGCATCCTCTTGTTGTGTCGCATCTCCGTCGGCCAGAAGCTGACGTTGACAGGGATCTTCCCTGTCGCAATGCTACGGCCGTGCCTCGGCCAAGACAATGTATTGGACCTGCAACCACTGCCGGATGACGGGATCTCGTGTTTGTACCGGCTTCCAGGTATCCGAACATCGGCCTCCGGGACCTTCGAGACGTGCACCCTCGGACGGACATGGAGTGACAGCCGGACGGCGACGCCCCCAGGATTCAGCGCAATCGCGGCAGTCGCGGCAGTCCTTCCGGCCGCCGACCGCACCGCGGGGCCGGGTGGGGATCCGGTGGTTTCATCCCTTCCCTCACGCGGGGAGGGGTTCTTAGACTGGAGATGGACGGCAAGCAGGGTCCGGCCTTAACCACGGGGCGGCGATGTCCCCGATGGGTACCTCGGAGATCCAGCATGGCCTGTTCACCCACCGTCCCGGGCACCAGGACTCGGCCTTGCCGCACAACATCCGAGATCCCTGTTCATCGGAGCGCCCCACCCGCCATCTTTGCCCCCGGACGCGTCATGGACCGACGGGTTTCCCCCACCAGGCAGCGGTCAGGGGCGGGACCATGCTCATCCTGGCATTGATGTGCGGCCCGGAGTCGATCCGCTACCAACTGCGCCACTGTGAACACGCGGATGCCCAGGACGCATCGGTTCTGCTCGCCTCGGGCGAGGTCCCCAAGAGTGGCGGGCGCCCGGAGATCTCCGGGAGCGGGGACGGAAACCAGGCCCTGGCGCACATCAAGAACCAAGTGCAAGAGTTCCTGGGCGAAAGGACGATCGATGCCATCGGACACCGCGTGGTCCACGGCGGAGAGAAATTCACCGAGCCCGTGGCACTGACCGAGGAAACGATCGCCGCGCTGGAGGACCTGACGCGGTTGGCCCCGCGGCACAACCCCGATGGACTTCAGGGGATCCGGGGCGCCGGCGCCTTGTGGCCAGGAATCCCGCAGGTGGCTGTCTTTGACACCGCCTTCCACCAGACGATGCCCGAGACCGCTTGGCGCTATGCCATCCCCGGGGGATACTACAGTCGGCACGGGATCCGGCGCTACGGATTCCACGGGATCTCGGTCGGCCAGGTCACCCGCGCCGCATCGCATTTCCTGGGGCTGGGAGTTGGACAGTTCGACGGCATCATTGCGCACCTGGGCGATGGCTCATCCGTGACAGCCATCAAGGGGGGCCGCAGCATCGACACGTCCATGGGTTACTCGCCGGCGGACGGTTTGATCGGGGGCACCAGGTGCGGGGACATCGATCCCTCGGTCCTGCTCTACCTCCAACGAAAAGGGCTCGATCCCGAGGGCGCGGAGGAAATGCTGGATCGGCACTGCGGGTTCCAGGCCCTGTGCGGCCTTGACGACCTGGCCTTCATGGAGAAAGTGGCAGCGAACGGGGGGAAAGAGGCCGGCCTCGCCCTGGAAATGGCCGCCTACCGGCTGGCAAAATACGCGGGCGGCTACCATGTGGCCGTCGGCGGTGCCAAGGCCCTGGTCTTCACCGGAAGCATCGGGGAAAGCGCGGCCGGTTTCCGGTCATTGGTTGTCGGCAAGCTGGCGGCACTGGGCTTGGCCCTTGACGAGGCGGCGAACCGGGCCCCGGTGCGGGAGCCGCGGTGCATCAGCACCGCCGGCTCCGTGTTCCCGGTGCTGGTGGTGCCCACCGACGAGGAACGGGCCATCGCCGAGGCCACGGCCGCACTCCTGAGCCGGACCGGAACCGGGCGGATGGCGCAGCGTCCGGATCCGGTGCCGGCCGGCCCTGGCGCCCTCGCGACCCCGCCTCCGCGCCACGGCCGGTAACCAGTGCCGTACCTGCTGTTCCCGGCGAGGTTGGCACGCTCAGTTGAGCGGCACCGCCGCGTGCCGGTCAGCGGACAGGTACTCCCGAACGGCCCGGGCGGGAATCCGGTAGGACTTGCCGAAACTCACCGCAGGCAGCTTGCCCTCCTGCACCAGGTCGTACACTGTCATCCTCGGCACGTCCATCGCTGCGGCGGCCTCGGCCACCCTCAGGTAGTCGCTGTCCCCGGGGTCTTGTGGCTCAACCATTTCATCCCTCAATCAATGTGCCGTCATCCCCCCGGTTGAACGACTGGTTCGCAGGTTCCCCGTTCCGGGGACCTCATGGGTTCCCATGGTAGGCGCGGGTGCGGCGACCCTTCAAGGATTATGCACACCCGTCCGGCGAAGAGGACTCCCTGGCACCTCCTGCCCGGATTCGACAGCCCAGTCGATGCGCGGCAGGATGTCGGCCGCAGTGGCGAGGTGGTTCAGGTGAAGCCACACGGCGGTGGAACCCGGGGCGATGGCTTGTGACTCTCCGTCCACGTCCCCGTGTGGATACACCGTCACCGGAATTGATCCGTGGTTGGTGACGGCGGCCGAAGAGGTGAGCGTGTCCCCGGGGTGGATGCCCGGGACGGGCGGGCCATAGTTGGCCAGCAGGTCGGCCCGGGAAGCCACCAGCTGCGCGGCGGCCTGGCCGACCTCCTTGCCCGCAGCCCCATAACCGGCATCCGCCTGCCCGAGGACCAGATGCGGTTCGGTGAACCCGAAGTGCCGCGGGGGAGCGGGGGTGATCGAGCGGGGCACGACTTCGACCAGGAGTTCCGGGTGGCCGGGCAGCGGGCGGGGCCCGTGCACGGGGTCTGCGTCCATCGGGCCGGTGGCGATCGGGTTGAGGGCGGCAGATGCGGTGAGCGCCGCGAGCGGGATGCGGGCGAAGACGATGTCCTCGTAGGCGCCGCGCTCGTAGAGCACGCCGATGGAGCCGTCGGGCAGTTGCGCGGCGGTGGAGTAGGCCGAGGCGCCGGGGCAGAGCACCACGGTTCCGGCCCAGCTGGTTCCGGCATCGGGACTGTGCCGCAGCACGGTGTTGCGGCGCAGGTGCCGGTGCGCATTGTGGGTCGCCACCAGCCCGCCGCCGGCCAACGCGATGAGCGAGCCGTTGTCGGAAGGATCCGGCAGTTCCGGGACAGGGACGGGGCGGGAGAAGGTGGCACCGCCGTCCAGAGAGCGGGCCGACAGCCGGTGCGGCGTGGCGCGCGAATGCAGCAGCACGGTTCCGTCGGGCAGGGCGGCGAGCGAGGATTCGTTGGTGTGGGTGCCGTCCGCTGTAGGTTCCAGCGCATCTCCCAGGCTCCAGCTGTGCCCGTGGTCATCGCTGTGGGCCACCGCGGCGGCGATCCGCCCGCCGTCAGTCAGCAGCACCACGCAGGGCTGGAGCAGCCGGCCGGCGAAGGGTCCGTGCCCGATCCGGGTGCCGGCGCCCGAGGCGGCGAAGATGCCGCGGATCCCGGGGCGTTTCAGCTGGCCGGTGATCCGGCGGTGCGTCCAGCTGTCGCCGTCGTCGGTGGAGACGGAGAGGTCAACGTGCTGGGTTTGCGTGGTGCCTTCCAGGGATTCGAAGAAGCCCCATTGCGTGGTCGAGGCATGGAAGCAGAAAATGGTGCCGGTGTCGGGGTCCACCAGCAGGGAGGCGTCGCCGAATCCGTTGAGCCCGGTGCCGGTGCGCAGGATGCGCTGTGGTTCCCAAGTGTGCCCGTGATCGGTGCTGCGGCGCAGCACCAGGTCCGCGGGGGAGGGCAGGTCATCGAGCGTGGGCCGCCCGTCATAGACCGCCAGCAGGGTTCCGGCCGTGGTCACGGCCAGCGCGGGGATGCGGTATTGCCGGTAGCCGCCGGCGCCGCGGGTCGCCAGGACCGTTTGGCCGGTGGCCAGGGGGCCGGCGCTCGCAGGGTCGGCGATGAAACGGTGGGTGCCAAGCGGTTCGGTGCTCATGATTCCAGGGCGTCGAGGAACCAGCCGGTCAGTGTTGCCGGGTGGGTGATGGCGGTGCCGACCACCACTGCGTGGGCACCGGCATCAAGTGCCGCGCGGGCCTGGGCCGGGGTGTGGATCCTGCCCTCGGCGATGACCGGGACACCCAGGTCAGCGGCAACAATGGCCTCAAGCAATTCCAGGTCCGGGCCCTGGGTCTTGGGACGCTCCCCGGTGTAGCCGGCCAGCGTGGTGCCGATCAATTCCGCCCCGGCGGCGGCCGCGGCGATCGCGTCTTCCAGCGAGCCGCAGTCGGCCATGACGGTGGCTCCGGAGCCCGCGCGGATCCCGACAATGGTTTCGGCCAGGGTGAGCCCGTCGGGCCGCGGCCGCCGCGTGCCGTCCAGGGCCACCACGTGGGCGCCGGCGGCGGCAACTGCCAGTGCGTGGTGCAGCGTGGGGGTGATGAACACGCCTTCGTGCCCGTCCTTGAACAGGCCGATGACCGGGACCTGTACCGCCGAACGGGTGGCGGAAATATCCGCCAGGCCCTGCACGCGCACCGCCTTGGCCCCGCCGATCACCGCGGAGGCTGCAACCTGAGCCATGGTGCGTGGATCGCGCATGGGTTCGCCGGGGTAGGCCTGGGCGGAAACGATCAGCGCGCCCTTCAGCGCGGCAAGATCGGAAGCTGTCAACAGCACGGGGTTGGCTCCTTGGAAGCGGGAAGATGGGTGGAAGCGGCGGGGGCCAGCAGCAGGGAGGCGGCCCCGGCCAGCGCGGCGTCGGCACCCAGGGCAGCGGGTTGCGGGATGAGGGAGGCGAGCGGGCCGATGAGTTCGGCGGCGAATGCGGCGCGCAACGGCGCCCACCAGGAATCCCCCGCATCCGCCAAGCCGCCGGAGACGATGACCGATGCGGGGTCCAGCGCATTGGCCAGCCCGCCCAGCGCCCGCCCGGCGGCGGTGGCCGCGGTGTCGATGGCAGACAAAGCCAGGCGATCCCCGGCCGCGGCGCGGTCGAACACCGCACGCGCGTCGGGCACTTCCGGGTCCCCGCCGCTGCGCAGGTAGAGCGCGTGCAGCGAAGGCCCGGAGGCGATGGCCTCCAGGTGTCCGGTACCCCCGCAGGGGCAGCGCAGCCCCGCGGCCTCGACGCTGGGCACATGCCCCAGATGCCCGCCAACCTGACGGGCGCCAAAGAGCGGAACCCCCTCCAGCAGCAGCGAGCCTCCGATGCCGGTGCCGAAGGCGGCCAGCAGGACCGATGAGGCCCCCGCGGCTGCGCCCAGCCAGCCTTCGCCCAGCGCGTGGGCATGCACGTCGTTGACCGCGTGCACGGCCGAGGGGTGGATCTCCAGCCGGGCACCAAGCCCGGCGCGCAGGTCGGTGCCCGCCCAACCGGGCAGGTGGTCGGTGGCCGAGAGCACCCGGGCGGTGGCGGGGTCGATGACCCCCGCCGCCCCGATGCCGACCCCGAGGGCCGGGGCACCGGCGGCGGCGGCCGCAGCCAAGAGCGGAGCGGCAAGCTCGGCAATGGCATCCAGCACGGCCTCGGGCCCTGCCGCCGCGGGGGTGGGCAGCGAGGCCCGGGAGGAGATGGTGCCGTCGGCGCCCACCAGGGCGGCGGCGATCTTGGTGCCGCCCAGGTCGATGCCGACGGCGGTGGGAGGTACCGGCGGGGGAAGTGCTGCCATGGACCTAGAGCAGCCCGGCGGTGGACAGGATCTCACCGATGCGCGCTGCCTCGGCGGCGTTCAGCGATTCCATGGGCTGGCTCATGGTGTTGGCGCCGATGACGCCAAGTTGCACCAGGGCCGTCTTGAACGCGCCCAGGCCGCCGGCGCCGGGGGAGACGCGGGAGGCATCCGGGACCTCGACGATGCGGAAGAGTTCGGCCAGGCGGTCCTGTTCCTTGACGGCGGTTTCCCAGTTTCCCGACACCGCGGCGTCGTAGAGCCTGCGGTAGCCGGCGGGGTCCACGTTGGCCAGGCCCGGGACCAGTCCGTCGGCGCCCGAGAGCATCGCGGCATCGCAGATGACCTCGTGCCCGGAGAACATGGCGAAACCGGGCAGCTCGCGGGTGAGCAGGCGCAGCTGGCGGAAGGCGATGTCGTTGCCGGAGGAGTCCTTGACCCCGGCCAGGGTGCCCTCGTGGGCGAGTTCGGCCAGCAGTTCGGGGGCCAGCTTGAAGTGCGTGCGCACCGGGATGTCGTAGGCGAAGACCGGAAGGTCCACCGCCGCGGCCACGGCGCGGAAGTGCCGCTTGACCTCCGCGGCATCGAAGATCGCGTAATACGGGGTGGTGATGACCACGGCGTCGGCGCCGCCGGCGGCAACCTTCCTGGCCTCCTCGATCACCCGGGCGGTGGTCTGTTCGTTGGCGCCCACCAGCAGGGGCACGCGCCCGGCGGTGGCCGAGGACACGCAAGCCAGCACCTGCGTGCGCTCGGCGTTGGTGAGGTACGGGGTTTCCCCGGAGGAGCCCAGCGGGAACAGGCCATGCATGCCGCCGCCCACCAGGTGCTCGACCACTGCCTCCAGTCCCGGCAAATCCAGTGCGCCCTCGGTGGTGCGCGGTGTGACGACGGGTGGGATGACGCCGGTGAATGCGGGGGTGGTGCTCATAGTTCCTCCAGGGGAGTTTGGGTGGTTGCCGGGGCCGCGAGCAGGCTCGGGGCGGCTCCCAGCAGGGTTCGGGTGTAATCGTTGGTGGGGTTGTCGAAGACCTGGGCGGCGGAGCCCTGCTCCACGATTCTTCCGGCGTTCATCACGCAGATGCGGTCAGCGACGTAGCGGACGGTGGAGATGTCGTGGGAGATGAAGACCAGTCCCAGGTTGAGCTTGGCCTTCAGGTCGGTGAGCAGGTTCAGCACCTGCGCGCGGACCGAGACATCCAGCGCGGACGTCGGTTCGTCCGCGATCACCAGCTCCGGGTCAAGCGCCAGTGCCCGGGCGATGGCCACGCGCTGGCGCTGCCCGCCGGAGATCTGCGCGGGGGAGACCTCCGCGGCGGAGGCCGGAAGGCCCACCAGTTCCAGCAGCTCGTAGACCTTGGCCGAGCGCGAGGCCCGGGTGCCGATGCCGTGCACCATCAGCGGGTCGGTGAGGATGTCGTGCACCGTCATCCGCGGGTTCAGCGCGGTGGCCGGATCCTGGAAGATGATGGACACCGCCTTGCCGAATTCCCTGCGGGCGCCCCCGCGGCGGGAAAACGGTGCATCGTGGAAGAGCACCGAGCCGCTGGTCGGTTCGCGCAGGCCAACCAGCACCGAGGCGAGGGTGGATTTCCCGCACCCCGATTCCCCGACGATGCCCACGGTTTCCCCGCGGCTGATGGTGAAGTCGACGCCGTTGACCGCGCGCACGATGGTGGGATGGAAGAGCTTGCCGCCGCGGGCGCGGTGGTGGACGTGCACGTCCCGCAGTTCCAGGACCGGGGCGGCTGACACGCCGGCGCCGCGGGCGCCGGCCAGGGCGGTGGTGCTCATGCGTTGGCTCCTTCAGAGGACGTGGCGTCGGAGGTGGCGGTGGAATCGGCAGTGGTGGCCCAGTAGTGGTCGGCGGAACCGACCTGCACCAGCTCCAGCGCGCGGCCCGGATCGGCCGCGGGGTCCAGCGAGCGGGCGGCGAACCTGTCCCCGGCAGCGAAGTCGCGGGGACTGGGCACCGATCCGGGGATCTGGTGCAGGCGCTGCGCCCCGGATTCGATGGAGAGCACCGCGCCGAGCAGCCCGCGCGTGTATTCGTGCCTCGGGTCCGCCAGCAGCTGCCCGGTGGCACCGGATTCGACGACCTGCCCGGCGTACATGACGGTGGTGCGGTGCGCCAGGGAGGCCACCAGCGCCAGGTCGTGGCTGACGAACACCATGGCGAAGCCAAGTTGTTCGCGCAGCTCGTTGAGCAGGTCAACGACCTGTGCCTGCACCGTGACATCCAGTGCGGTGGTCGGCTCATCCGCGACCACCAGCTTGGGGGAGCGGGAGAGCGCCATGGCGATGAGCACGCGCTGGCGCTGCCCGCCGGAGAGTTCGTGCGGGTAGGAGCGCAGCGTCCGGCGCGGATCCAGCTTGACCAGCTTGAGCAATTCCTCCGGGCTCATCCGCCCGTTGCGCCGGGTCAGCTGTTCCATCTGCTCGCGGATCAGCATCGAGGGGTTCAGCGAGGACAGGGCATCCTGGTAGACCATCGCGATCTGTTCCCCGCGCAGGCCCTTGAAGAGCTTTTCGCGGGTGGTCTCCCGGTTGTCCGGGCCCACGAGTTCGCGGCCCTCGAACTTGATCGATCCGGTGACCGAGGCGTTGGGTGCCAGCAGCCCCATGATGGCCAGGGAGGTGATCGACTTGCCGCAACCTGACTCGCCGACCAATCCCATGGTCTCGCCCTCGTTGACGGTGAAGGAGACCCGGTCAACAATGGCGGTGTCGCCGTAGCGGTCGGGGAAGCGGATGGACAAATCGCGCACCT
The DNA here is from genome assembly GCF_025847175.2 of Paeniglutamicibacter sp. ZC-3. Lineage (NCBI taxonomy): Bacteria > Bacillati > Actinomycetota > Actinomycetes > Micrococcales > Micrococcaceae > Paeniglutamicibacter > Paeniglutamicibacter sp. ZC-3. Next base: position 101,772 of record NZ_JAOYTG010000015.1, read on the forward strand.
CGAGGATCGGGCGGGCGGCGGTGTCCGGGTGCAGCCTGTCGGAGCGGCCCAGCTCGGTGGAGCGCAGGGCCTCGAGCTGGGCGGCGAGCAGCGGCGGGGTCGCCGCATCAGCGGAGGAGGACAGGTGAGCAGCGGCAGCCTCGTGGCCGGACTCGGCGCGCAGCACCGCGGCGGCGGTGTTGTCCTTCTCGGTGATCTTTGCCGGCTTGCGCAGCCGCGGGTTCACCATGGCGTCGGTGAGGCCCTCGGCGAGCACGTTCAGGCAGAGCACGGTGAGCAGGATCAGCAGGCCGGCGTAGGTGGTGGCCCACCAGGCTCCGTTGAGCACCAGGGTGCGGCCGTAGGAGATGACGTTGCCCCAGCTGGGGGCGGGGTCCTGGACGCCGGCGCCAAGGAAGGACAGGGAAGCCTCGAAGATGATGGCATCCGCCACCATGACGGTGGCGAAGACCAGCACCGGGGCCGCGGTGTTGCGCACCACGTGGCGCACCAGGATGTGCAGGCGCGAGGCACCGAGCACTTGTTCGGCGCGGACGTAGTCCTCGCCCCACTGGGCCATGACGTTGGCGCGGACCACGCGGGCCAGCTGCGGGATGTAGATGACGGCAATGGCCACGATGATCACCGGGACGGAGTTGCCCAGGGTGGCCAGCAGCACCGCGGCCAGCGCGATGCCGGGGAAGGCCATGATGACATCCATGATGCGCATGACCGATTCGCTGACCCACTTGGAGGCCGTGGCGGCGATCGCGCCGAGCACCGCACCGATGGCGATGGCCAGGGCGACGGCGCCCAGGCCGATGAGCAGCGAGGAGCGGGCACCGTAGAGCAGGCGCGAGTAGATGTCGCGGCCCAGCCGGTCGGTGCCAAAGGGATTGGTGGCACTGGGTGCCTGGGCGGGGATGCCGGTGGCCAGCGGATCGTGCGGGGCAAGCCAGGGGGCGAAAATGGCGGCCAAGGCGACGATGCCGAGGAAGAGCAGGGCGGCCTTGGAGCCCAGGGGAAGGGCCTTGAAGGCCAGGCCGGGGCGGCTGAGGCGGTCAGCGAGTCCGTACCGCATGGTCATACCGTCCTAATCCGGGGGTTGATAAGCAGGTAAAGCAGGTCCACGGCGATGTTGACCAGGACGAAGGTGATGGCGATGGTCAGGGTGACACCTTGGACCAGGGAGACATCGTTGTTGGTGATGCCGTTGAGGATGAGCTGGCCCATGCCGGGCAGCGAGAAGATCATTTCAATGACCACCGCTCCTCCCAGCAGGTATCCGATCCGCAGGCCCAGCACGGTGACAGGGGTGATCAATGCGTTGCGCAGCACGTTGCGGCGGATGACCTCCGGGCGCGGGACGCCGTTGCCGATGGCGGTGCGGACGTAGTCCTTGTCCATCTCCTCCACCATGGAGGTGCGCACCACGCGGATCAGCGAGGCGCACACCGGGATGGCCAGGGCCAGGGCGGGCAGGGCGAGGGAGCGGAAGTAGCCGGCGGGGTCCTGGCTGAAGGGGACGAAACCGCCGGAGGGGAAGGTTCCGGTGCCCAGGGCCAGCCACTGGATCAGCAGGATGCCGAGCCAGAAGGAGGGGGTTGCCACCGCGGCGATGGACAGCACGCGGATGCCTTGGTCCGGCCAGCGGTCGCGGTAGAGGGCGGCGGTGACGCCCAGGAGCAGGGAGAGCACCACGGCGATGGCCACGCCGAAGAAGGTCAACTGCAGGGTCAGCGGGAAGGCACCGGCAATGATGTCGGAGATCGGCTGGGCCGGCGGGGTGGTCTTGCCGAAGTCGAGCACCAGCAGGCGGCCCAGGAAAGCGATGTATTGGGCGATGACTGGCTGGTCAAGACCGCGTTCGGCGCGGTAGGCGGCCTTGGCTTCTTCGCTGGCGCCCTCGCCGAGCGCGGTGGTGGCCTGGTCGCCGGGGGAGAACTGCAGGACCAGGAAGACCAGCAGCGTGACGCCCAGGATCATCAGTGGCAGTGCCGCCAGGCGTCGGCCCAGCAGGCGGAGGATATTGCCCACGTCTATGGTGCTCCTCGGTTTGGGGAATGGAGGAAAGAATTCTTGGGAAAGAATTGGCGCGCCGCCCGCCCGCCATGGGGGAGGGGGAGGGCGGCGCGCCAAGTATTTTTAGGCGTGCGCGACGTCCACGAAGGAAAGTCCGGTGGTCGGCAGCGGGCGGAAGCCCGTGAGCGTGTCCGGGTTCCAGGCGGTCGGGAGCATGCGGTGCAGGATCGGGTAGAGCGGTGCCTGCTCGGCGATCAGGTCAATGACCTGGTTCCAGACCTTCTGTGCCGCGACCGGGTCGGCGGCACGGACCGCGTCATCCAGCTGCTTCTGCACCGTGGCGTATTCCTTGGATTCGTGCCAGCGGAAGCGGTCCTGCGGCCACACGGTGCCGCGGAACCACCAGGAAAGCAGTAGGTCCAGGTCGTTGCCGAAGACCGAGGGATCGCCCGGGGCAGCGACGACGCGGAAGGTGCCCGAGTCGACGTGGTCGGGATACAAGGCACCGGACTGCATGGACTTGAGCGTGACCTTGACCCCGGGAAGCTTGTTCCAGGATTCGATGATCACCGGGGCGGCGTCCTTGACCCAGGAGGTGTCGGTGGTCAGCAGCTCGAAGGAAAGCTCGGTGACCCCTGCCTCCTTGAGCAGGGACGCAGCCTTGTCCGGGTCGTAGGTGTAAACGGTGGAGGCGCGGTGGTAGCCCGGGTGGTTTTCCTGCACGAAGGAACTGGCGGCGGTCGCGTTGCCCAGCAGGGCGCGGTCGATCACGGTCTGGGTGTCCAGGCCGTAGTGCAGGGCCTGGCGGACCAGCTTGTTGTCGAAGGGCTTCTGCGCGCAGTTGAACATCAAGAAGAGCAGGCCGAAGGACTGCACGGACTCGACTGTCGCATTGGCCTTGAGCCGCTCGATGTCCAGGTAGGGGACGTCCTCGATGGCCTAGACGCGGCCGGACTCCACGGCGGTGACGCGGGCAGCTGCATCCGAGAGCAGGAACCAGGTCATGCCCGGGGCCTTGGCAGCCATGGGGCCGTTGTAGGCCTCGAACTTCTCGAAGACGATCTTGTCGTCCTTGACCGCCGAGATGAGCTTGTAGGGTCCGGTGCCCACCGGGGCGGCGTCGAAGCCGGCCTGGTCGGCGGAGGCCAGCTTCTTGGGGACGATCTTGACGATGGAAATGCGCTCGGCGAAGAGCGGGAAGGGGTACTTCAGGGTGAAGGAGACGGTGTCCTTGCCCTTGGCGGCGACCTTGTCAATGAAGGGAATGAACTGGGCGAAGAGCGAGGCATTCTTGGCATCCAGCACGCGGTCGAAGGAGTAGACGACGTCCTCGACGGTGACCGGGTCCCCGTTGTGGAAGGTGGCACCGGAGCGCAACTTGATCTCGTAGCCCAGTTCGCCGACCTTGACGGGTTCGGCGGCGGCCAGGGCCAGGTAGCGTTCGCGGGTGGAGGGGTGCAACTCGGTCAGGCCCTCGAAGATGTGCAGGTTCGCCGCCATCGGGGTGGCGCCCGAAGAGGTCATCGGGTCGAACCCGGTGGACAGGGCGTAGGACATGCCTGCCTCGATCGGCTTGGTCCCGGCGGCACCTGCCGCCCCGGTGGTCGCGGTGCCGGTGGCGCCGCTGGGCCCGCAGGCAGAGAGAGTCGCGGCGAAGGCGCCGGCAACGCCCATGGCCCCGGCGATCTTGAGGAAATTGCGGCGGGAGCTGGCCATGTTCATTACTTCGTTGTGTTGCGTCATGGTGGGTCACCTCGAGTGGGATGGAAGTGGAGATCGGATGTAGGATGTCCTATGCCTGAAGTACAATGTATGCGAAGTCACATTGAACGTCAACCATGGCCCCGCACCCCGCGGGACCGGCAGGCACCACGCGGTAGATGAAAGGGAATCCCCGATGAGCGCAGCACAGCCAAGCGGCCGGCAAGCACGGGCCAACGCGGCCAACCGGCTGCAGGCCCTGCAACAGGAAATCATGGAATTGATCCTTGAGCGCGGGCTCGTTCCGGGGGATCCGCTGCCCACAGAGCATGAGCTCGTCGAGGTGCTCGGAGTGGGACGCAACACCGTGCGCGAATCGCTCAAGGTACTCCAGGCCCTGGGCATTGTGGATGTGCGGCACGGATACGGGATGTTCGTGGCCACCAAGCAGCTCGGCGCGCTCGCCGCGACCCTCGAGTTCCACTCGCGGCTCTCGCTGCGCAACGGCGGACACGAGGCATTGGAACTTGTCGAGGTCCGCCAGGCTCTTGAGTCCGGGCTGATCGGCGCCGCCATCGATGCGATGACGGCGCCCGCGCTGGAGGCCGTGCGCGCCGCCGTGGAAGACATGGAGTCCAAGGCCGAGGCCGGACAGCCGCTGGGCGAGGCGGACGAGCGTTTCCACCGCGGGCTCTTCGAGCCGTTGGATAACGGGATGCTCACCAACCTGTTGGGAGTCTTCTGGTCCGCCTATTCGAAGCTGCACGAGCAAATGGACCCGACCGACGACCTGCTCGTCGAGACCGCCCGCAACCACCGGGAAATCTACGAGGCCGTGGCAGCGGGCGACAAGGCAAAAGCGGGAGAACTCATGGCAGGTCACTTTGACGGGATCCGCGGACTGATCCACACCACTGTCGGGAGCTAGCTTCCCCGATCGTATTAGTCGCGGTCTACGGGCACCTTTCGTCAGTCTGCAATCAGTAGTGAAAATCGTGGGGATGCTGGCAGCACAACTGAAGATAAAAATCCCTGACACTACGGAAGATGTCTGCGAACCTAGATTTGAGTAGATGGAATCGGGGCCTTCCCGATGTCCGAAATCATGCGAAGGATTCGTGGGCTGTTATGAGCTGACGGACGCTGGATCGGATGGCTGTCGGCCAATTGTCATTGGTCCAGAAGCCGGATCTATCCTGAGCGGAAGCACCTTTAGGACCTTCCCCTGATAGATTCGTTTTTTTCTTCGCTCAATGCCCGCTCGTAGTCCAATGTCAGATTCGCGATAGCACTTTGGCTCACCAATGTCAGGCGTTCGTCTTGGATCGCCAGATTTTTGAACCATTCAATATCTGTAGCAATTGCGGCGGATTCTTCGCCAGACCAGGAACGATGGGAGTTGATACGCTGGGCTATGCAGGCCGGTGAAACTCCCTCCTCGAGGAGTGCGAGTGCCAAGACTTTTGCTTCCAAATCGCGTTCACCTGATAAAGCTCCGAGGATTTCATCGGTAGTCACCGTACCCTCCTTGAGCAGGGTCTGAGTTAGTTCCGCATCGTGTCCGATCAGAGCGAACAACAAAGAACTCTGCAGTCCATTTTCTGTATGTGTGCGAGATATCAGAGCGCGCTGCTCACGAGGAAGCTTGCGGGCGATGCTCACGAATTCGTGGTGGCTGAATGCGGCGTCACTTTGCAAGCTGTCTAAGTGAAGAATGAACCACTCGGCACAGAGAGATACGTCCTCGATGCTGCAGACCTTAAGCGTCTCGACCAGCCTCCATCTTGCATGGTCGGTCGCATTCTCAGGCCTGACCTCGAGAAAAGCCGCTCGCCACCGCGGACGCCACTCTTCTGGCAAAACGTATCCGTATTTGCCAGCCGCAGAAAACACCAATGAAGTCTGCGCCCGAATCTGGGAAACCTCATGAGTAAGAAGACGCTCGACTATCGGAGCGGGCGTTTCGTTCGACACGATGACCTCGACATGACGTGCATCGTCCGCTTGAAGCGAGTTGAGGATGAACTCCGAGACTGCGTCGATGCTTCCATCCGCCAAGATTGCCTTGATAACGGCGGCCCGGGTGCTTGCTCTGGCTAGACCGGCTTGGAGCACACTGAAGTCAATCCCGAGCCCGCGACTCCGCGACTCCCGAGTGAAATGGTAAGACAAACTATTCGAATCGGCAGTGATTGCCTGTTTGAGCCAATCGAGTGGGTTAGCCGCCCTGCCGGACAGCTCAAGTGGAAGAAACCGGCCGTCATGGCTGATCCCGATTTCGGCTGCCATGTTCGTTAGTTCCAAATATCGCTCAGTTCCTTGAGTCGGACCAAGGATAAGCAGTCGGTCGGCCAGCAGCGCACTCTCCTTTTCGCGGTTTGTTTGCCACTCCTCAACGGAAATTTCGTGGTTTCGATGCCCCACAAAGAATTCAAACTCTTCGTCAACCTCGATGACTGGCCAAGGCTCCGCTGGCTGTAGCTTCCAGAGATGCGCCAGATCCAGTGCACCAACTGCCAAATGACCGGCTCCTGGATGTGAATTGAGGAGAGATCGAAGGTCTGTAATCATCGTCCATGAGCCTGCCAGTGCTTCTCTTCGTTGATCCGCGCTTGCCTTCGATGTGCCGGGACTTATACCGGCTGCAATTCGAAGCCAGGTTTCCAGGAGCTCTATTACTCGCTTTAACTGCGGTCCTCCGATAGAGGCATCAATCTGCTCTAAGAGTGGGGCTACATTTTGTCGCCACAATACTATGAGGTCTTTCAGATGTGTTGCCGGTTCAACGGTTTGGGCCATCGTGATCGATCCGGATTCTGCAGGCTCAGCCCACGTGCCTTCGGCGGTAGGGGATAGTGCGTCTTTCAGTACTTCGCCGAAGATATTCCAACGGTCTCCGGAACTGACGCTCTCTCTCAGCCAACTGCAAACGTAACTGATAAGGATCCTCCGGACGGGAAAGATCGTCCCTCTGTCCGGGTCCAAGTGCGTTGCCAAGTCGCCTAGGACCCGGAGAGGATTGTCCGAGTGGTTGCGCGTTGACCGACGGTCACGTAGCGCAAGGTCGAGTAGCCCATGGACAGCCTCTATATTGCACCAAGAGTTCACAGATTTACGAAGTACTGCTTTGGCGGCGTCGCCGATAGGGTCATATGTCGTTTCCCAGATCGAGATTGGGGTCCGCTCAATTGCTAGGACGGTCCTAGCTCCTGCAGAAGCGAAATCCGCCGCTGCTTCATCCAGACGGGCGTATTCGAGGAGCAGTTTGAGGGTATCTGCATCCCAATCTTGAACCTTGGACAGAGAACGCGCCCAATCTCGTGCAGCCTGTTCGGTATCAGCCGTTCCCGAGGTCCCCGCGGCTTGCAAAAGGGCTCGTACTAGATCGGTACTACGTTCCGGAAAAGCGATTGTGAGTGAATTCCATGTTCGGGAAGGTGCAGGACCAAAAAACCAGCGACTGATCAACGGTGCACCCAGTGCCTTCTGCAGGTGCCATCGGCCCTTGCGATTCTCGATTAATCCTCGCCTGGCCTGCCCCCTTAACGAAGCCATGAGCAGCGGCAAAGGCCGGTATTGAATGCCTGCGATTTTTTCAAGATCATGAGGAGTAGCCCCTTTCAACGCAGCGATGCAAGCAAGCACGTCTAAGGCAAGTGGATCGTCGCTAACTTGGCGCAAGTGCCGCGTGACATTATCGAGCAGTGCCTCGCCTGAAAAGACCTGCGCTCCGTGCCTATCGACAAGTGCCTTGCAGAGCGTTAAAGCCCACCCCACTCTGCCTTCCGCTTGGGTAAGGATGAGCCGTCTAGCACGGATCGCGGTGACTCCCGACTCAACGATGAGATCGTCGATGATCTTTCTAGGGAGTAACTCAATCGGGAGTGTGCCGGCCTTGTTCAGGGGCAGCGCAGTATTTTCCACTTCGTCTGGCCAGCAGGTCGCTACGATGGAAAAGGTTAGCCCCTCTTGACCCCGAATCTGGGCAATTTCTGCGATTAACCCGCTATGCAGGTGTGCGTCATCGAGGACGACAGTTCGCGGAGAGAGCCTTATCAAATCGTCGAAGAGGTGCGTTCGAGCAAGAGGTTCGACCAGATACGAGCCGTTCAACTGGGAGAGGATCCGCGTCTTCCCAACACCAGCGACACCGGTTAAGACGACGTCCTTGCCTTGATCTACGTAACTTAATAGTTCTTCTAGGACGCTATCGCGACCTAGGAGAGACGGAGAATCGTCCTCCATCAACTCGGAAACTGGGACCAATGCATCGAGTCGACCTTTGACGCCGATTAGCTGTTCGCGCCACTCGGCATCGTTCTTCAGTGCATTCACCAACCACTTACGCCCGTAGCATTCCGGCAGAGGTAGCTGGTTCAGCTGGCAGTACTCGTCGAGCTTCTTACGGGCGGTACCTGTGAGATTCTTCGATGTTGCGATGACGAGCGCGTCAATACGGAACTCGCCGTGAAGCTGTTCCTTTCGCCAGCTCTTGTGGCTGCGCTTAAGGTTCGCTAAGGGATCGCCTGTGGTAGCCAGTAGCCTTCCGCGGCTCATAGGGTTGATTGGGTCCGTTCTATATATATCTCCATCGCGCCCAAAATCCCGGCCGGCTTCAACCGGAGACAACCAGGGATAGCGGATTTGCAGCAGAGCAGTGGCTGCATCTTCAAACAGGTCATGATCCACACCTTGGTCGAGGGCCTGCTCGATCCTATTAATTAGTGTCACTGTCTCTCCCCGTACCGCTGGTTTGAAGATGGTTTAGGCGTCTGATCAGTTTCGCCGTCGCCTCAGCAGACAGTCGTCGCTGTGCTGGTGCTAATTTCAGTCTAGCGATGGCCTTCCGAAGCTGGGTGTTCCTGCAGAGCGGGCTGAAAAGCAACCTAGTCTCCGCACATTTTCCATTTTGTGAATGCGCGCAGCGTTAAGATTTCGGCGGGATGGCTGCGAAGGGTAGATATCAGGCGGGGTCCCGTTCCACGGTGGTTTCGTAGCCATAGCGGTCCCCGCGGTATAGCGTCTCGGTGGCCTCGATGGCCAGGCCTTGGTCGGTGAAGCCCACGCGGTCCACCCGCAGGGCGGCGGCACCCACGGGCTGGTCAAGCAGATGCGCCTCGGTGACCGAGAGGTTGGTTGCCGTGATGCTCTGGCCGGCCCGCATGATGCGCTGGCCATGTTCGGCCAGCTGTACATCCAGCGAACCCTCCGGATCGGGAAGTGCCTCGCCGAACAAACCGGGCAACAGCCGCGCGGTTTCCAGCGCCATGGGTGCACCGTCGGCCAGCCGCAGCCTGCGCAGCAGCAGTACCTCGGAACCCTCCTCCACACCGAGCGCCCTCGCGGTCTCGGTCGGGCACGGCTCGATCCTGCAGTCCAGGGTGCGGGAGGATGCCTTGAATCCGCGCTCGGCCATGTCCTGGCTGAAGCCGGTCAGGCGCGTGCCCTTGCGGATCTGCGAGGGATCCGCGACATAGGTTCCCGACCCCTGCACGTTGTAGACAAGCCCCGCCGCCGCCAGCCTGGCGATGGCCCGCCGCACGGTGTCGCGGCTGACCTGGTAGCTCGCCTGCAGCTCCCGTTCGGTCGGCAACGGCTCGCCGATGGCAAGATTCGTGCGGATTTGCTCGGCTAGGACCTTGGCCAAAACCACATATTTCGGCGATCCGGTCCGAACCAATTCGAGTGAAGTCTCCATATTCCCGAGTATAGAGCGAACCATTTTGATATTGGTACGGACAAATCATTGATTCATGGGTACTCTGGGCAAGGTGGAAATCATCGTGCTCTCAGACCCCGCGGCCGTGGGCCGCCACGCCGCCCGCCTCATCGCCGACACCCTTGCCGGGAAACCCGACCCCGTGCTCGGCGTGGCCACCGGCTCCAGCCCGCTGGCCACCTACGCCGAACTTGCAGCCCTGGTGCACAACGGACTGGATCTTTCCCGCGCCAGTGCCTTTGCGCTGGATGAATATGTGGGACTGGCCCCTGCGCATCCCGAGGCCTACCACTCGGTCATCCACCGGACCGTGACCGTCCCCTTGGGGCTTGATCCCGCCCGGGTCCACGTGCCGAACGGCGCGGCCGCAGACCTGCGGGCAGCCTGCGCGGACTATGAAGCGGCCATCGAGGCTGCCGGTGGGATTGACGTACAGCTGCTGGGTATCGGTGCCAACGGGCATATCGGCTTCAATGAACCCGGCTCCTCGCTGGGCAGCAGAACCCGCGTGAAGACGCTGGCCCCGCGGACCCGGCGCGACAACGCGCGGTTCTTCGGGGGAGAGGCCGAGGCTGTTCCGGTGCATTGCCTGACCCAAGGCATTGGCACCATTCTGCGCGCGCACTCCGTGTTGCTGGTGGCCACCGGAGAATCCAAGGCGGCCGCCGTGGCTGCCATGGTGGAGGGTCCGCTCGGGGCCTTCTGCCCGGCGAGCGCGCTGCAGCTCCACGAGCGGGCGACCGTGGTGGTGGACGAAGCCGCAGCCTCGTCGCTGCGGGACCGCGAGTACTACGACTTTGCCCGCGACAACGCGCCCAAAGGTGCCTTCGACCTCGACTGATCCATCCTCCGACGCTTGACACCTGTGGCACACATCACGTATCCATAGATCGGATGTCCTACCTCTTAGCTCGACCTCACCGACCCTCCCCAAGCCGGAAAGGCACTTCCCAAGAGATGACCGCACACCACAAACCCCGACTTCCCCGCGCCACACGCCCCTTGGCGACAGCCGCCATGATCGCAATGCTGGCCCCTGTCGCACTGGCCGGATCCGCTTCCGCGGCCCTGCCGGTGCCCGGCAACGACCCGTTCGCCGCCCCGGGCAGCTACAGCGAAGAAAACCTCGCCGCCGACCGGACCGGCGAAAACTACTTCTACCGCATCCCCGCCCTCGCCCACCTGGGCAACGGCGTGGTGCTCTCCTCCTGGGACGCCCGCCCGAACTCCGCTGCCGACGCACCCAACGCCAACAGCATCGTGATGCGCCGCAGCACGGACAACGGCCAGACGTTCGGGCCCATGACCACCATCGCGTCCGGACACCTGGGCGATGCCGAAGAACCAAAGTACGGCTACAGCGATCCCAGCTTCGTGGTTGACGAGCAAACCAACACCGTCTTTGCCTTCTTTGTCTATTCCAAGGACCAGGGCTTCCATGGAAGCACGTGGGGCAATGACGATGCCGACCGCAATGTCATCAGCGCCGCCGTGGTTTCCTCCACCGACGGCGGGGTGAGCTGGAGCGAACCGCGCCTGATCACCGATGTGGCCAAGCCCGGTGCCGACTCGACCCCGGAGCCCGGGGACGTGAAGACCACGTTCGCCACCTCAGGGGCCGGGATCCAGCTGCGCTACGGGCCGCACGCCGGGAGGCTGATCCAGCAGTACGCCGGTCGGGTCCTGCAGGAGGACGGGAGCGCGCCGATCCAGGCCTACTCGCTCTACTCCTCTGACCACGGACAGACCTGGGAACGCGGGGAATTCCTTGGCACCGGGATGGATGAAAACAAGGTCGTGGAACTCTCCGACGGACGCGTGATGCTCAACTCCCGCGACTCAAACAACGGCGGCTTCCGCAAGGTGGCCATCTCCACCGACGGCGGACACAGCTACTCACCTGTCGAAACGGACACCGAGCTTGTGGATCCGACCAACAACGCCCATGTGACCCGGATGTATCCCGAGGCGGCGGAGGGCAGCCAAGATGCGAAGATGCTGCTCTACACCGGGGCCAACCACCCCACCGAGCGCCGCAACGTCTCGGCCCGGGTCTCCTGCGACGACGGGGAGACCTGGCCGGGGCTGCGCACCATCCGTTCTGGCTTCTCCGCCTACTCTGTGGCCACCGCGCTGGATGGCGGTATGTACGGGGTCTTCTATGAGGGCAGCTACACCAACGACCTTCCCCTTGCCACCTTTGACCGCGACTGGCTGAACGTGGCCTGCGCCCCGCTGGCAGCCGAGGCCCTGGCACTGGATGCGGGGGCCAGCGCCGAGGCGAGCCTGGTCATCAGCAACCAGGAAGAGGCCGCGCTGTCCGGAATGCTGACGCTGACCGGACCGGCGGGGTGGAGCGCCGGCACCGCCGAGCTCTCCGCACTGGCGGCCGGGGCCAAGACCACGCTCACGCTGCCGGTCACCGCACCAAGCACCGCCAACGGGGCCCTGAATCTGCAGGCACGGTTCACCGCCGCCGACGGACGCACCTCGCACAGCACCGTGACCGCCCAAGTAAAGGGTCAATCAATCATCTCGCTCGAGGTGTCGGGCAAGCGCTCGGACGCCGGCCGCGACCTCGCCGCGCTGCCCTACGCGGCGGGGGAGAAGTTGCCATACACCTTCCACGTGGCAAACACCGGAAACACCAACGCGTGGGTGGTCCCGACAGCGGGCAACTTCGTCCCGCTGGTCGCCGCACCGGTGGGCCAGCCCAGCCCGGCGGGCAATTGCCGCTACTCCTCACTTGCGGCAGGTGCATCCTATGACTGCACCACTCCCCGCCACACCGTGACAGAAGCCGAAGTGGCCGACGGCTTCTTCAAGCCCTCCAGCACCTGGACCACCGGCAGGATCCCTGAATACGCCACGGTGGTGAAGGAATATTCCATTGACGGAGGCGAGGTCGACCTCATCGTTCGCGCGCCGGGCCTCTCGGCCTCTGCCGCGGCCGGCACCTTCACCGACGTGGACGGAAACGGACATGCCTCCGCCGGGGACACCGTCAAGCACGCGGTGGACCTGGGCAACACGGGCAACGTCCGGCTCACCGGGATCCACTCCGGGGACCAGGCGCTCGCCGGGGAACTCGCTCCCGGTGCCACCCTGGAAACCGAGATCGTCCACGAACTGACAGCCGAAGAGGCAGCCGCCGGCGAGGCGGCCGAACGCACCATGGAATTCGAAGCAGCCAACGGCTCCAAGCGGGCAGTTGCGCAGCTCGAACTTTCGGCCGTCCAGCTGCCGCGGGACCCCGCGATCTGGGAGCCAAACGACGCTGAAACGCAGGCCCCGGCAGCCAGCCGGCTCTCATTCGTGCCGGAGGCGGGAGCCGCCCGCTGGGACGGAAACTACTCCGTGGCCCTGGACCTCGCCCGCGGGACCAATGCAAGTGTCTTCCGTCTCTTTGAGGATGGGAAGCTAATCCACGGCCAGCAGCTTGAGGCCAACAGCCCGCAGTCGCAGCGCGCCGTGGTCCAGCTGCGCGGCCGCGCCAACGGAACCCGCGTCTACACCGCCGAACTGGAAAACGCCGCAGGCATCGCAAAATCCCTTCCGTTGCGGGTCACTGTGGATTCCGGGAGAGCCGAGTAGCCCCCGCCTGCAAGGGACTGAAACGCACGTGACGGGGGTCCGCGGCCACCGGGTCGCGGACCCCCGTCACGCGGTCTTTCGGAGACCGCCCAACGTTTTTTCCCCGCCCGGGTTTCGCGGACATACAAAAGAATGCTGAGTAGGGAAATAACGGGGAATGAGCCGGGACAGGGTTATGATGAGTCGCGATGGCAAGGTTATTTGGGACCGATGGTGTCCGCGGAAAAGCAAACGAACTTCTGACCCCAGAACTGGCAATGGCGATTTCACAAGCCGCCGCCATGGTCTTGGGGCACGAACAAATACATGACGGGCGACGTCCCGTGGCGGTGGTGGCCAAGGATCCCCGGATCAGCGGCGACTTCCTCTCGGCTGCGATCGAGGCGGGCCTTGCGGCCACCGGCGTCGACGTGCACGATGCGGGGACCCTGCCCACTCCGGCGGCGGCTTACCTGGTGGCGGACCTTGATGCCGACTTCGGCGTCATGATCTCCGCCTCGCACAACGCTGCCCCGGACAACGGAATCAAGTTCCTGGCCCGCGGCGGCAAGAAGCTCGACGACGCCCTCGAGGACGCCATCGAGGCGGCCATGGAGAAGCCCAAGTACCGCCCGGTCGGTGCCGACGTGGGACGCATTTCGCGCTTCGCGGATGCCGAGGACCGCTACGTCATGCACCTGTTGCAGACGCTGCCCAACCGCCTGGACGGGCTCAAGATCGTTCTTGACTGCGCCCACGGCGCGGCCAGCGGATGCTCGCCTGAGGTCTTCAACGCCGCCGGTGCCGAGGTCCTGGTCATCGGTGCGGAGCCGGACGGCATTAACATCAACGACGGCTACGGCTCCACGCACCTGGAACGCCTGCAGGCGGCAGTGGTGGACAACGGAGCGGACCTGGGCATTGCCCACGACGGCGACGCCGACCGCTGCCTGGCCGTTGACCATGAAGGAACCGTCGTGGACGGGGACCAGATCATGGCGATCATGGCCACCGCATTGAAAGACCGCGGGGAACTGAAGGACAACACCCTGGTCGCCACCGTGATGAGCAACCTCGGGTTGAAGATCGCGATGCGCGAAGCCGGCATCACCGTCAAGGAAACCGGCGTGGGGGACCGCTACGTGCTCGAGGGCATGCGCGAGGGCGGCTACAACCTGGGCGGTGAACAGTCCGGCCACGTGATCTTCGCAGACCACGCCACCACCGGGGACGGGGTGCTGACCGGCCTGCACATCGCTGCGCGCGTCAACTCCACCGGCAAGACCCTGAAGGAACTCTCCGGCGCCATGACGGTACTGCCGCAGGTGCTGATCAACGTCAAGGGCGTGGACAAGCTCGCGGCGCCCGCGAACAAGATGCTGATCGCCGCGATCGTCGCCGCCGAGGCCGAATTGGGCCACAACGGCCGGGTGCTGTTGCGCCCTTCGGGTACCGAGCCGGTGGTTCGCGTGATGGTGGAAGCCACCTCGCAGGACATGGCTCATTCCCTGGCCACTTCGCTGGCAGCAGTCGTTTCGCGCGAACTGGCACTATAGATTCTCCTTGCAACATTGAGACCGTGGCCGAGTGTTCCGGCACCTACGGTGTCAGGCGCTCGGCCACACGCATTTGAGGTGTGCAGCACTTCGCTGCAGCCGTGACTGTCGAAAGGGTGTGCCAGAGGCATGAGCATGAAGATATCGGTGATTGGCACAGGATACCTAGGCGCGACACACGCGGCCTGCATGGCCGAGCTTGGCTTTGAGGTGATCGGCGTGGATGTCGACCCGGCCAAGATCGAGGCGTTGTCCGAAGGCAAGCTGCCCTTCCACGAACCGGGCCTGGGAGAGCTGCTGCGCAAGCACGTGGCCTCCGGCAGGCTGCGCTTCACCACCGACTATGAAGAAGTGGCCACCTGGGCCGATGTGCATTTCATCGGCGTCGGCACCCCGCAGCGCGCCGACGGCCACGGGGCGGACATGCGATTCGTCGATGCCTCGGTGGCGGAACTTGCCACGCGCATTCGCGGCACGGCGCTGATCGTGGGCAAGTCCACGGTTCCGGTGGGCACCGCACGCCGGCTGCGCGGACTCATTGCCGCCAACGCCCATCCGGATGCGCAGATCTCCCTGGCCTGGAACCCCGAGTTCCTGCGCGAGGGCTTCGCCGTGGCCGACACCATGTCACCTGACAGGCTGGTGCTGGGAGTCGAGGACGAAACCTCCGAGGCCATCCTGCGCCGGGTCTATGCCCAGGCGCTGGAGGCAGACACCCCGCTGATCGTCACCGACTTCGAGACCGCGGAACTGGTCAAGGTGGCCGCCAACGCGTTCCTGGCCACCAAGATTTCCTTTATCAATTCCTTTGCCGAGGTCACCGAGACCATTGGCGGGGACATCACGGTGCTGGCCGATGCGCTGGGGCATGACGCCCGCATCGGGCGCAAGTTCCTCAACGCCGGGGTGGGCTTCGGCGGAGGTTGCCTGCCCAAGGACATCAGGGCGCTACAGGCCCGCACGAGCGAGCTGGGCCTGACCCACACCATGGGTTTCCTTGCCGAGGTCGACGAGATCAACCTGCGCCGGCGCGAACGCGTGGTCCGTCTGGCCCAGACGATGCTCAACGACAAATTGGTGGGTGCCCGCATTGCGGTTCTTGGAGTCACCTTCAAGCCCGACTCCGACGACGTGCGCGATTCCCCGGCGTTGGATATTGCCGTTCGGCTGTTCAACGCCGGGGCGGACGTTTTGGTCTATGACCCCAAGGGCAACAAGAACGCGGCCGAGCGCTTCCCGCGGCTGCAGTACGCCAAAGACCTGCCCGAGGCAGTGAAGGATGCCGACTTGGTGCTGCTGCTCACCGAGTGGGCCGAATTCAAGGCACTTGTCCCGGAAGATCTCGAGGAATTGGTCGCCACGAAGCGCATCATCGACGGACGCAACGTGCTTGAACGTGCGCCGTGGCGGGACGCCGGATGGGAAATCGTGCGGATGGGCCAACACTACGCACCGCTCGATGGAGAACTTTAGGTCGCGCTGACGGCTTTCCGAAGTCCACCCGGCGTAGCTGAGTTCTGTCGACCCTAAAGCGGACGGCGCCACAGGACAGTGGCCACATACTGGTTTGACCAGCATGTGGCCACCGTTTTGTGCGTAGTTATCGAAGCGTCCCTGCGGACTGCGAGTCGCAAGACACGATTTCAACCCAGGAAAACGTCATGTCCAAGACCAGTCCTGCCGGCACCCGCATTAGGTCAAGACGATGTATGCGCCAACGCCGCACACGATGGCGATAAGCAGACCAAGTCCAATGTTTTGCCAGACATAGGGCACGCGAGGTCCCTGCCGGTAAAAGCGGTCGTGATTGCGACTACGCGTTCTGCGTCCCAAGATTCTCTCCCCAAGTTTCGTGCGCCCCCCAGGACGCGATTAAGGTCGATCCTAGCAGGCAGAAGCGATTCGACCATTAATGTGACCAATCAGGAACTGCCCGATCCCAGCCGAACCGCCTTTGGTCTACAGACCGTCAAAGCGATCGATTCTGGACAGTATCGGATAGGGGTCCGGGCCCTCCAATTGCGTTCGAATATCGGACCGGGCTTGGAACCCAAACGGCTAGGCGGAGGCGGGTCTCTAAGTGAGTACTGAGTATCCGACTATGCCCAGGACAACCAAGGTGAGTAGCCCCAATCCGATGTTTTGCCAGATCACCAGAACACGTGACTTCTTGCGGTAGTAGCTTCGATTCCAAGACAAAACAGTCGCCCCCAAACTTAAGACTTCCCCCAATTGGAGCCTTGTTGCACCAGCCTAAACCATGGTGCTGCGGAAAGGACCAAGATGACTATGCCTGACTTCGGGGAAGTTTTCCAAGCATCTGCGGACTGGCCTTGGAGCAGGGCGAAAAGCTGCTGAGCGCTTGGTACAGAACCCCGGCACCAGGTCCGAAGCGTTGTGGGAGAGCGATAGGACCGTGACCCAGTAACCAAGACCCCAGCCAGGCCACATTGCTCAACTACCGCTGGGGTTGGCGGGCAACTCTTTGGGTAATCGCCAAAGGGGTATGCCCGCACTATGTGCAATAACGTTCCTGCTGATGGCGTCCGGGGAGTCGTTGTAACGACGCCGGTGACAAAATCTGTCCGGCTCGGCTCTTGTCAGAGCCCCAGGTCCCGGCCCGCACGTGGAAGTTCCTGCAAGAGGTCAACGGCGCTGACGGTGCCCTCGTGTGCCGCGAGGGCACCCGCGTGGGCGTGGATCAGTGCACCGGCAGCAGCAAGGTCCGTCAGGCGATGGCCAAGGGCCACTACGTCCTTGTTCGTGGGCGTGGCCGGGAGGTTGGCTGCGGCCAAGACCGTGCCCAGGATTCCGGTCAACACGTCGCCGCTGCCGGCCGTCGCAAGGTCAGGCGTGGAAGCGTGCACGATCAGCGTGTAGCCGTCCGGAGCCGTGCAATAGGCCAGCGTGTGGGAAATTTCCTATGATCTGGTGCGAAAAGATTGCGTGTCTGGGAACTAGGCGGAGTCGCACGCACCAATCGCGGAACCCATCGCGTCAACCAACACTCAAATAACCGCTACGCGACCACTGCAAATTCAACAGCTTGGGCATGCTCACTTGGTCAGCGAAATCATCCGAAACCACATTGCAACGGTGTGCTGGCATAGTGTGTGCTTCGATGATGCTGACAGAATCCAATACACCAACCCCCTACAAGTCCTGGCCGCCCATGAGATCGGCGGCTGAAGGCTCTCACTGTGGCGTGTGGTTGCGATGATTTGGCCGCTGACCGGTGGCGGCGGTGCATTCTGGGTTCCATTGCCTGAAAAGGTCTTTTGAAGGCCTTCCTGCTCGATGGAACGGTACCGCCTTGGAATTAAGGGCGGGGGTGGTGAAAGCACAGCCAGTCCATTCACATCCACGAGGAGCTGGGCAGTATGGGGCACTGTGGCTGCGAAGTGCAGGGTGCGTTTGCAAGCATGGCTGCTGACCTTGCCGGCGCTCTCCAAAATCTGGGCCCGAAACTTCTTCGACTTTCAGGCCCTACCGTCGGTGCTGTTGAGACAGAGCACTTACGCCCACGCGAGCAGATCCGGTGCCATGAGCAGCAGATGGCACCACAGGGTGTTGTCGGTGAACGCCTGGAGGGGCAAAATCTCCAACCCGCTGTCCTTCGCGTTCTGGATCAGGTCTTAGCGCGGCCGAGGCAGAGTACTTGCTTCGAGTCTGGTAGATGGCAAACGCCGTATCACTCATGCAGCAAATGTCGGTGATCCGCAATTGTCCGACGACGTGGGTTCATCCTTCCGAGCGATCGGCCGAAAGCCCTGGACTATCATCCAACTCTCAGGCTGCTGACGGACCTCGGACCGATTTGTAGGTAGTGCCCGTTCATGTCTTGTTTGGGGCTCTATGGTGAGTGAACATTCAAAGAGGCAGACCCTACGTGTCAGGCTGGAGCGGTACCACGGTGACAGAGCAAGTCAGCTCGATCGCGTAGGGCGAGAACCAGGAAACCAATCAGTATGTCTAATCTAGTTTTGGCCGAAGTGCGCCAAG